>JAGCGH010000027.1 GCA_017649705.1 bacterium | reverse complement strand
CCGCGAAAGGCCAAATGATATGTCTATATTTTCATAGACATGCGATTTTCGACTGTTTTTCAACAAACAAGGCCATTTTCTGCCCGTCCTCCATTGAAACCCTTACACTTTTTGCTCACGCCCATCGGATGCTGTCACTTGGCTTTCGGCTTGACCCTGCCCCGCCGCCTGCGGACAATTCTTCCCGTTGCCCGTCATGCGCTCCCGCTCCGCCCCCAAAATACCACCGCTCTCGGAAACAAGCGAAATTCCCAGTGTTTTTCCCCTATCCTAATAGCCTGTCCCCTGGTGCCCTTGGTGCCTCTCTGGTGCCGTTGCTTTTTCAAGTACTGTTTTACTGTTTCTGAATTCGGGAAGGAAGATAAACATGCCGGAAAAAACACCTGATCTTACTGTGTTTGCCACATTGTATAATGTGGCGGAATATCTGCCGCGTTTTTTCGAGTGCATGGAGAAACAGACCTATGAAGATTTCATCCTGCTACTTATCGATGACGGATCCGAAGACGATACTCTGGAAATATGCTTTCGCTATGCCGAAAAAGATCCGCGTATCAGAGTAATCCATCTTGATCATGTCGGGATCGCGGCAGCCAGAAATCATGCGATCTCCATGATCGAGACCCCGTTTGTTGCTTCGGTTGATGGAGATGATATTTATGAACCGGATTATCTGAAGCATCTTGTTGATGCCCGGGAAAAGTATGATGCGGATCTGGCGATCTCCCGAATAGTATACCTGAATGAAAAGCATGAAAAGACGGGAGAAATCAAAGCGAGGGGAGAACTCTATATCCCGCGGGAACAATTCACAGATATGCTTCCTGTCCTCTTGGAGGATAGGAGGTTGAATTATCTTTATGCGAAACTCTTCAGGAGCGAAATCCTGAAAGAAACATATGTAGAGGTAGATGCGAAACAGGGTTCCGATACCATGTTCTGCTGTCAGTATGTCATCAAGGCAGACAGTATCGTTTTGACGGATGATCTGGATACCAGGTATATCAAATATACCTCACGTTCCGTGACCTCGTATCATGGTGAGGAGGAGTTCCAAAGGCTTTGCAGGATCCAGAGGGTGATCACGGAGATCTTCAGGAATGCAGGTTTTCTCACGGATCAGATGCAGCGGGCGATAGACGGGAGAGTGCTGCAGAGCGGATCATGGGCATTGTCTTCCATCGCAAAAAGCGATTACTCCATTATGGAGGCACTTGATCGGGTGAACGGCATTTTTCACTCAGAGGAATATATGACAGCGTATGCCCGCCAAACGAAAGACCTGGCCTCTTTCGGCTTTCTTGTCGTGAATCCGAAGAATGTAGTTGTTCCTGACCCACCGATCACGGGGCATATAATTGTCTCTATGACTTCCTATCCTGCCAGGATTCAGATGGTTTCAAAAGTATTGGAAACGGTCTTTTCTCAGAGCAGGAAAGCAGACAGGGTCATACTGTGGCTTGCAGAGGATCAGTTTCCGGAGAAAACTATACCCCGGGAACTGACGGCGTATGTCAACGAGGGAAAGCTCGAAGTCCGATGGTGTGATGACTTGATGTCTCATAAAAAATACTATTATGCTTTTCGAGAATTTCCAAACGATCTGGTGATAACGATTGATGACGATTTGCTGTATTCTCCGCATATGATCGAGACGCTGTATAAGAGTTATTTGGTCCATCCGCGTGCGGTTTCAGCATTACGGGCTCACTTCATGATACTGGATAACGGGCGACTCCTTCCATATGTGAACTGGCTTCAGGAGTACAGTCTTCATATCGGGGAAGAGTCCATGATGTTATTCTCAACTACCGGCGCAGGTACTCTGTTCCCAACGTACCTCTTCAATTTAGACCTGTTAGACGCAGATGCGATCAGACAGACGTGTATGTTTGCGGATGACATTTGGTTGAAGTTGATGCAGATCGAAGCGAATGTTCCTGTTGTGCTCGCAGCATCGTATGCAGGACTGCATTATCTGCCGAATTCTCAGGACCAATCGCTTTTTCAGTGCAATCACACTCATAATGACGAGCAGTTAAGATCTGCGTTAGAATGGTATGACAGACAATTCGGCCGGGGTTATATAATGAAAAAGCTTCAAGAGTATGCGGATATACTTGACAGCAAAGAAATCATCAATGAGTATCATGCGGCAGAGATAAGAAGAAAAAACGCAGAGATCAGGAAGAAGACTTCCAAGATAAACAGGAAAAACGAAGAGATTGGAAGGAAAAACAGGGAGATAAAAGCGAACAATGCCCGGATAAAGGAACTGGAAAACGAGGTATCGAAACTGCAGAACAGGCTGAATAAGGCAAAACATTCCTGGTCAATGAAGATCGGCAGAACGATCACATGGCCGGGCAGATTGATCAGGGATCTTGTGAAGAAGCACAGGTAAGGATTATCTTCTGATCCTCAGTAATCATGCCTACGTATAGTTCTCCCCCGATAAGTCCCGGTTGCCGAAATGCGGCGGCCTGTTCCCCAATCAGCAGGTTTCATCCGATACGACGAAACATGGGGACCATTTATTGGGACGGTTCATTACAGGACAGCACATTAGCTGGAGACAAAAGGGCGATGGAAAGCTGGCGACCATCCATTCGCTCATCTCTCGCTCTCTGCTCGCCTCCGCGCCCTCCGCGCCTCCGCGTGATTTCATCCGCTCCGGCTCGCGCAGAGGCGCAGAGCTGAAGAGAAGGTTGAAGGGTTGAGGGTGAGGGCCCCGGCGCAGTCTTCGTCCTCCCCGCCCGGCTCCTCCCGCCCTGACGGGCGGGTTCCCCACCGTGTCGACGGCGACCCCGCCGTCACCTGCTCTTCTTCCTCCTCAAAACACGTTTCCATTCTCTGGAAACACCACCGAAACATGTTTCCATTGTCTGGAAAAAAGGCAAAACATGCTTCCATTCAATGGAAAACGGATTCGACCATGCCGACGAAGTCGACGAAGCCGACGACATCGGATGCTGTCACTTGGCTTTCAGCTTGACCCTGCCCCGCCTCCTGCGGAAAACCCTTTCCGTTGCCCGTCATGCGCTCCCACTCCGCCCCCATAATACCGCCGCTCTCGGAAGCAAGCGAAATTCCCAATGTTTTCCGCCATCCTAATAGCCTGTCCCCTAGTGTCCGCACATGCTTTCTCCTTGCAATCCGCCGGGGGGCGGGTAGACTTTTCTTCGAAGGCATCGAATGGCATTTCCACCGCTTCGGGCGTGAAGATTCCGGTCGGGTTTACCGGCAGGGTTCGTGTAAGAGATTCGATGCCTTTCACTTTTGTCCCTCCGGCTTCTCCTTCCACATCGTCTGGAACTTCAGCTCCTGGCGTTTGTCACCTCGGCGAAACCAGTCGATTTCCACGCAGCATATCGTGCCGTTCTCGAACTTTTTCTTGAAAATGACGGCTTCCTGCTTCTTCCCCTCGGACAAAGGGGACAGACTTTGTTGGGGGGGAGACACTGGACGGGAAGACCGCGCAAGGAGAGGACAGGTGAGGGATAGGGGATTGAGCGTCGATTGCCCTCAAAACGAATTCGCGGCTTGCGTGCCCTGTCCAAAAATCCGCTACATGAGGCGGTGGGTTTTTCCGCCGAAGAGGATTTCGAAGGCGGCGCGGAAGGAGAAGTGGGGGCGGTGGTCGTCTTCGTCGGCGAAATCGATTTGCGGGGTCAGGGTGGCGTAGAGCCAGCGACGGTAAACGGCGGATTTCCAGGAGAGGGCGACGAGGGCGTCGTCGAGGTAGAGGCCGTCGTGGCCCTCCGGGAGGGTCGGGAACAGGCTGGCCTGGAGGAGCCAGCCGCGGCTCTTGTAGAGGCCTTGCGCGTAGGCGATCTTCACGGTGTTTTCGAATTCGAAGGCCTTGCTGTGCTCGGCATGTTCCTCGGCGGAGGAGAGTTCGAGGCCCCAGCGGCCGTCGGGGCCGAACCACCGCTGCCAGGCGATGTGAACGTCCTGGCCCCAGTGGGTGTCGGTGTAGTAATAGACGCTTGGAATGAGCCGGAGGTCGCCCTCGGCGAGCGCCCACTCCCATTCGATGGAGGCTTCGCCGTAGCCTACGGGCTTCTTGGAGTGGAAGCGGATGCCGCCGCCGAGGTCGAATTCTGCGCCGGTCCAGGTGTCCCAGGCGCTCTTGATGCCGAGGCGCCAGTCTTCCTTGCGGGTCATGGGGTCGGTGCCGGGGAGGGTGTTTCGGCCGGCGTTGTCGACGATAAGGTGGAATCGGCGTTCGAGGCCGGGCAGGGCGGTGTCGGCGCGCAGTTTGAGCTTGAGTTCGAAATCGCCGTCATCGCCGCGTCCGCCGACACGGAACATGGGCGTCAGGGAGAGGGATGAGAGCTCCGCGTGATAGTCGACGCCGGGGATGGCCCAGAAGAGGTCCAGGATGCGGATGAGGTTGTCGAGGAGGATGAACGTGCGGTCGTGGATGGTGTCCAGATAGGGAAGGAAGGCGAACGCGTCCGGGGCGAACCAGGCGGAGTCGTCGTCGCGGGCCTGCTCGGCGAGGGCGGCAGTCTGGGCGGCGCGGATGTCGTCGAGGTCGAGGTCGATGCCGCGTTTGGCGGCGACGGCGCGGCCGCGGGCTTCGCCGTCTTCTTCGAGATAGCTGGGGGTGGTGTCGGGGCTGGCGGGTTGGGCGGCGGGAGAGGAACCGTGGCGGGCAGGTTGTGCGGCGGGGGCGGGGTTGCGCCCGGCAGGTTGGGTGGCGGGAGCGGGGACGGGGCGGGTGGGTTGGTAGGCGGGGGCGAGAAACGGCACCTGAGCGGTTGCCGGGGCGGCGAGAAGGAGCGCCAGGGGCGCGAGCAGCGCAGTAGCGAGGTGGCGTACGAAGCGGGATGGATGGGCGGCATTCACGGGAAAGGGGCGGGCGATGCGAAGGTGGAAAGACGGGTGATGGAACCAGCTGTGGCGAGGGGCGGCACCCGCCTTGGGGGCGGACACACGGAGCCGTAACGGAAAGCGAGGCGCGGGTCAAACCGAAACCACGCCCTTGCGCAGGGGTGAGGAATCGTGTAGAAGCGTTCCAGGATTCTTCCCGCACGACGCCACACGGAGTCCGCCTATGAACCTTGACGCGCTGAACCGGCATGTCGCAGAACATCACCCGAATATCTGCCAGATTTCCGTCTGGCGGAACGACCGAGAAATCTACGCCTGCGAGTGGAACGGCTACCAGAAGTCGGATTGCACCCACATCATGTCCGCCACGAAAGGTGTTGTCGCGCTCCTCGTCGGCATCGCCATCGACCACGGGATGATCGGGAGCGTGGACGACAAGGTGCTTTCGTATTTCCCGGACTACGCGGTCCCGCGCGGAGAGAAGACGATCCGCGAGGTGACCCTCCGCCACCTGCTGACCATGCGCGCCCCCTACAAGGGGAAAGGCGATCCCTGGACCAAGGTCTGCTCGAGCTCGAACTGGACGGAAGCGTCGCTCGGCTTCCTCGGCGGACGGAAGGGGATCACGGGCGCGTTCGACTATCGGACGGTCTGCCTCCACATCCTTTCGGGCATCTTGCACCGGGCGACAGGCATGCTCCCCGTGGAGTTCGCGAACCGCCACCTTTTCGGCCCGCTCGGAATCCCGGCGCATAAGAACTATTACGCGCGGAACGCGGAGGAGCACCGCCGTTTCACCCTCGACAAGGCTCCGAAGGGAAATGTCTGGTTCGCCGACCCGCAAGGTCTCGGCACCCCTGGCTACGGACTCTGCTTGAGCGCTGCGGACATGGCGAAAATTGGCCAGTTGTGCCTTCGGGAAGGTGCCTGGGACGGGCAGCGGATCGTCTCCCGCGAGTGGATCCGGCAGATGACGGCCCCGCGAAAGGTGGAAAGCCCGATGTTCCGCGGAATGGACTATGGCTATCTCTGGTGGATCGTCCATCCGGGGAAAGACGTCTATGCCGCCATCGGCAACAGCGGGAACGTCATCTATGTGAAACCCGGCCAGGACATCGCCGTCGGCATATCCTCCTACTTCAAGCCGACGGTGTTCGATCGGGTGGATTTCATCGAAGGCACCCTGTTGCCGACCCTTGGGCAATAGGGGGACAGGCTATTAGCTGGGCGGTTTTGCTTGCGTTGATCGGCGTTTCCGACAAGAATTTGCGGCATGGGCAGACTGAAAAAGAAATCTTCGTGCAAGAAAGAGCCGCGGAAGAGGTCCCGCTGGGTGGCGCTGAATCGGCGGTTGCCACGGAATTGTCTCGGCGGGCTGGCCCTTGTGGCTCTGTTTGGGTGGGCGCTGTGGGCAGGGGCCGATGACGGGTGCGAAAAGCCGTTGGTGTATGGCTTGTTCGCTGTGGCCACGGCGGCACTTTTCCTCTACGAGGCCTGGAGGCTCTGGCAACATGCAAAGCCGGGCTACGTGGTGCGGATGTTTTCCCTGCCTCCTCACACACGGGGAACCACCACCTTTCGTTACCGCTATCGAGGCGACGCGACGGATCTCGAACGAGTGGTCGTTTCGACAGGGATCTGGCGGCCAAGCGGGAACGATTTCCGCCCTCTCGACGATGTTGCCAGTGCCGTGGAATTGCCGCCGGAGGAGCGGGCGGAAGGCTACGTGAAGCTTTGCGTCCCCGCGCCGTCCTTCTTCGTGGAACAACCCTCACTCGCCGTGGAAATTACCGACCGCCACGGACGCAAGCGCACCAGCTACTACAGCCTACCAACATGACGCGCGGTTGTTTCCGGTCGCGAGGGCGACAGAGTCGACGGAGGGGGCGGGGACGGCTGGGACGAGGGAAACGGCGGGCGGGGGAGAAAGCCGCGGGCGGGCCGCCCGCGCTCCCAGGGGGGGCGTTTGGGCTTCAGGGGCGCTGGAGGGCGACGGGGACGAAGAGACAGGCGATGGCGGCGAGCCAGGGGCGAACCCTTTTTCACACGATTCCGCTTGCCCCCTCCCATGCTGCGCGGCAGAATCAGCTCGGTTGAGACTTTCCTGGAACAAGTAGTGGGCCATTTCAAGACCGGACACAGGAGAACACGGGCATGGAGCGAGAATCTGAAGGACATGGGAAAACCGAAGCGATCCGCGATGCGTTGGAAAAGGGCGAACCAGTGTCATCATTGCTACCGGACAATCCGTCGGCCCCTGAGGAGCAATGGAAAGATGCATATTTGGGGCGAAGCGCGGAGATGAAAAAACGGGATGCCAAACAATCCAAAGCTTCGCTTGATGAGTTTCGTCGCATGATGAAAGAGATTGACGAGGCCAAGACGATAGAAGAAAAAATGGCCCTTCTCAATCGTACCCGGCAGTTTCTTCGTGAACAGAAGGAGGCTTCCACCTCCGAAGGCGGAACCTGACATAAGTTGCGACAGAAGTGTTACTTCTGCGTGTATGTTGTCCGATTGCAAGTGGGGAATTGGTCCGAATTCAATCTCGTGTGGGGTCTTCGCTGCGCACAGCGGACCGCCAGTCGTACTCCTCGGTGGCATGAAGGCAAATTCGATAGCGTCCTGAGACCCCGAGAACGCCGAACTCCTGACCCGCCGGACACCCCGCCGCCGATTCCGGCCAAGGCACGGGCGTCTGCCCCGGCGGTGTGCGACACGTACAAAAGAACTCTTCGGAGCACACGACACGTTGCGAGAGCTTGGGTTGGACTTGCAAGGCGGCTTTGGCTGTTTTCCATTCCGACTCGTTCAGCATCCAGGCCGTATTGCGCCGCATCCGCCCCTCCCACATCGCCGGGCCGACCTGGACTACCGAAGCCCCCGCAAAGGCAGCGGCTGCCACAAGGTCCGTGGCTTCCGACAGATTCGGCCGAGCCAGGGGAATGCCGACGGTCATCGGCCAATCCAATTCCGCCGCACGTTCGATGGCTTCAAGAACCGGCCAGGGGGAGTGGTTCGTCCCCGTCATGGTTCCGTATGAGGCGAGTCCGGGCAGACTTGTCGCCAGCCGCACCTGCCGCTGTTTGAATGATTGAAGGCGTTCTTCGGTCAGCAGACTCCCGTTCGTGTACAGAATGACCGACAGGCCGACAGCCCGCGCACAGTCGAGGATGGCATCTAGGTCTTCCCGGAGCAACGGCTCGCCCCCCGTGAATTGGACCGATTCCACGCCCCGGCATGCGCATTCCACCAAGATGTCCCCCCACTCCGTGACATCCAGTTCCCGGTCAGGAGCAGTTTCCGATGGCCTTTCATGCCAGATTCCGTAGCAAAACGGACAGGCATAATTGCACCGCGTTGTCAATTCCACCGACAAGGACGGCGGCAATGTCCTCATTGAGCGTTTTTCCTCGGCCTCCGTCACATCATTCCTCTGATTGTTTCCTGTCCGGCCGCAGAATAGCATGGCTGCCCCTGCGTGACGATGCTTTTCCCAAGACTAACTAAGGGCCAGACTATTTGAAGTGTTTCCCCGCGCTCAGTCAACTCACATTCCACTTCGTGTCAAGACCACGAATAGCCTGGCCCTTTGTTTACAATCGTTTCTTCTTACGGAACAAAAGTTTTACGCCATGGAAGCCATTTTTGCCCACACCATGGAAACATGGTTTCATGGCATGTAAAAGCGACGGGGGAGGGGAACGCATTGCGTCAATTAAAAAGGACACCGGAGCGGAATTATTTGGGTTGAGGGGAAAGATGGTTGCGTCAAATGCTGGACACCGGGGAGAGGGGGGGAGTGGGGTTTTGCGGGGGCGCGGGGAAGGAGGAGGACGTCCCCGGAGGGGCGCCGCGGAGCGGCGAGTCCGACGACGCCCCCGCGTCCCCGCCCGCTGACGGTTTCCCGCGTTCGAGTTCCCGTTTCAGCGCCAGCAGGCGGCGGCGTTTCCCGATCAGCTCCATGAGCCATACGCCGTTGGTGTTTGCCAGCGTCTCTTCGATTTTCTTCTTCGCCTGTTCCGTCAGCATGCCGCTTGCCAGCGCCCGCTGGGCCGGGGTTCTGGGTTCGTCGTAGACGCATCGCCAGCCCTTGCCGTCGGGACGCTTCGTTTTCGAGAGCAGCATGACGCAGGGGCGGAAATAGTTGTTGTACAGGTTGATGGCCTCCAGCAGCAGGCCCAACGCCCGCCCCAGGCGCGGATCCGCCAGGCGGACATCGCCGAGGAATGTCCGAAGAACTGAGCCGTTCTTTTGTTCGATGTGGGCGTTGTGGTTCTTTCTCCCCGGCCACGACCGGCTCAGGCGCGCCTCGGGCCAGTGGCCCTTTTCGTGGGCGAAGATGACCGCGTTGATGAACTCCGGGCCGTTGTCCGAGTGGATTCCCCGGATGGGGAACGGGAAACCTTCGAGGTTGCCCTCGAACGCCGGCACGTAGTTCGCGGCGCAGAGGTTCCAGGAGGTGCGGGCCTCGAACCACTGGGTCGCGCGGTCGGTCGCCGTGGCCGCCCAGAAGAAGCTGCCTTCGGAATTGCCGCCGCAGAAGGCGACGCTGTCGACCTGGATGTCGCCGGGGTCGACCTCGCAGGCATGCACGCGCTCTCCCGATTCGCAGGGGATTTGCGCCATGATGCGGTTGGCGCCCGGGCGGCGCGTCCGCCGGCTCCAGACCCGCGCGGAGCGGGGTCTGCCGCGCAGGATCCGTTCCATGGTCGAGGCGCTCATGGCGCGAACCTGCCGCGCGTCCTCCTCCGGAACGTTCTGGAGTTCGCCCAGGTCCCGCAGCACTTTGCCGATGGCGCTTTTCAGGTACTTCGCGCACGGGCATCCCGCGCCTTCCCAGGCCTGGACCAGCAGCGTTTCGGCGGCGGGGGAGTGGCCCTTCCCCCGCCCCTTCCGCTCCCGGTATTCCCGGTGGCCCAGCAGGATTTTGTTGACGTACTTGCGTTCCAGCCCCGTCACGCGGCAGGCTTCGTCGAGCAGTCGGCTGCGCTTTCGCCGCCCCCACTCGCCGAGGTAATCCTCCTGCATCTTGAGGAGGTAGTCTTTTTTCGATGTTCTGCTCATGGTGTGCATCCTCCGATTCTGTCCGGTGTCCAGTATTTGACGCAAGAACCGTCTCCGGTTTCTTTCTCCGTTCCGCTCCGGTGTCCTTTATTGTGACGCAATGCGGGGAAAACGCGGGGCAGGGGGGCTGGTGTTGCGTTCGAGGGCTGCGGGTGCTATACTCGGGGGGAACGAGGAACAGGACATGGCGACATCGATCATCACGGCGAATTTCCGCTCCAGCGACGCGCTGGGGGACGTGTCCCTGAGGGAAAAGTCACTGAACACTCGTTCATTTTTGACGCGGCAGACCGGGGCTGCGTGGCGTGACATGGGCAAGCCCGGCAAAACCACGGGCTTTGCGGATTCCGCGGGAACCCGCTCCGGTCCGAATTGAATCGCCTTGGAGGCGCGATGCAAGGTTATTCCTATTCCGTCTTTTCGCTGGTGGCAATCGCCATCCACCTGGTCGTCAACTTCACCTTCCTCGCCGGGAAGGGGGCGCAGACCGAGCGCGGAAGGAGCTACCGCGTCTTCCTGCTGGGCGTCCTCTTCTACTACCTGGCGGACGGCGCGTGGGGCGTCTTCGCGGGGCTCGGCTGGACGCGCTACCTCTACGCCGACACCATCCTCTTCTTCCTCTCGCTGGTCGCGTTCGTCTTCGCCTGGAGCCGTTATGTCGCCGTCTATCTCGGCCTCGGCAAATGGCCGAAACGGATTCTCTCCTGGACGGGACTCGCCATCCTGGCCGCCAACCTCGCGATGCTGGCGGCCAATTTCTCCAACGGCTGCTTCTTCCACATCGACGCGCAGGGCCAATACGTCACCGGCCCCGTGCGCAATCCGGCCATCGCGCTCCTGGTGGCCTACAACGCCCTGACGGCGGCCTTCGTCCTCTCGAAGCTCCTCCGCGACAGCGGTTCCGCCCGCAGGCGCAGTCTGATGGTGTTCTTCTTCTCCGTCACCATCGCGCTGTCCATCGTCCTCCAGATCGTCTGGCCGCTCACGCCGGTCACCTCCCTCGCCTGCCTCGTCTGCAACTGCTTGTTCAACGTGTTCGTCATCCAGGACGAGCAGGCCACGCGGCACGCCGCCGAACTCGAAAAAGCGCTGGACCGCGCCCGCGCCGCCGAAAAGGCCCGCCGCATGTTCTTCAGCATCGTGAGCCACGACATCCGCACGCCCCTCAACGCGATCCTCGGCTACTCCGAACTGCTCCGCCGCGGCCTCGAGAGCCCGGTCGAGCGCGACAAAGCCCTCGACGCCATCCACGCCAGCGGCACCATGCTCCTGCAGCTCGTCAACGACGTCCTCGACCTCTCGAAAATCGGCGCCGACAGGGTGCCGCTGCACCCGGAACCCATCCGGCTCTCCCGCCTGATGGACGAAGTGTTCGCCTCCTTCCGCCTCTCCGCCGGCGCGAAGGGAATCGCGCTCGAGAACCGCACCGCGGACGTCCCGACGGTCCTTCTGGACGGCCACCGCTTCCGTCAAATCCTCTTCAACCTCGTCGGGAACGCCGTCAAGTTCACCGACCGGGGGACCGTCGCCGTCTCCGCCTCCTACGCCGGGAACGACCTCGAACTCGCCGTTTCCGACACCGGCTGCGGCATCTCCCCCGACATGCAGGCGCACATCTTCGACCCGTTCGTGCAGGTCGAGGACCCGAGCCACACGGCCGCCCGGCTCGTCGGCGGCGGCATGGGACTCTCCATCTGCCGGCGGCTCGTCGAAATGATGGGCGGCGGACTCTCCGTCGAAAGCGAACCCGGCAAAGGCTCGACCTTCAAGGCCCGCATTCCCGGCGTCGAAACCGGCGCCGAAAAAACCGCGGCGGAACCGGACCCGGCCGGGGCATGCATGAAACACCCGGAACACGTCCTCGTCGTCGACGATTCCCCCGTCAACCGGGCGGTCCTGACGGCCCACCTGAAAAAAGCCGGCGTCGCCGCCGTCGACCAGGCCACCGACGGCGAAGAAGCTCTGGCGAAACTCGCCTTCGACCTGGAATCGGGCCATCCCCACGACTTCGTCTTCTCGGACCTGTGGATGCCGAACGTGAACGGCCTCGAATTCGTCGAAAAACTGCGGGCCGACTCCCGGTTCGTCCGCCTGCCGGTCTTTGCCGTGACGGCCGACACCGAATTCCGCGCCGACCCCCGCCACGCCCTCTTCACCGGCATCCTCAGCAAACCCCTCACTTACGCCAAACTCGTGGACGCCTTCTCCGCCCTCCGCGCCCCAAGAGCGTAACCCTGGGGCGGTTTTCAAATAATGTAGCCGCGTTGCCGTTTCGGGGCAGGGGGCGGCTACACTATGGCAAGTATGCTCTACTCTTTCCTGAGGAGAACGACGTTTTCGCGTTCGTAGCGCTTGTCGACGACGAGCAGGGACAGGGGCACGGCCGTCCAGGTGTTTTCTCCCGCGGCGACGGACACGGCGTATTCGAGTTTCAACGCCCCTCCCTCGTCGGTCAAGGTTCCCGGACGGATTGTCGTGGAGTGGTTGGTCTCGGGCAGCACGATGGCGATGACGAACTGCCGGTCGAAATCGATAGCGGTCGGTTGTCCGCCCATCACGGCCGCCATGCCGAAATACCGGTCGAATTCCGTTTGGGTCGTGATCTTCGTCGGCACATTCCGACCATTCACGTCGTTGCGGAGGAAGTAGTGTTCCGCTTCTTTGTACGGCAACCCGTTTCCGCCGTGTTCGCATCCCGCCAGCCCGGCGAGGAGGACCGAGGCGGCGAGGATGCGGAGGAGGGAGGAGGTTTTCATGCGGGTTCCTTTGGGTTTGGGGTTTTGTGGCGAAATTGCCTTTTGTCCGGGCGGGTCAGGCGAGGGTTTGGGCAATAGGGGGACAGGCTATTAGCTGCGGGAGGAGGTGTTCATGGGGAGCGGATTCGTTCGGGTCAAACTAAACGGTAAACCAATGGAGATAAAGAACGGTGGCATCTTCTTCATCGAGCAGAAATGCCCAGACGAGGCCGGCTTTCCAGTTGAAGTATCGTTCGAGGCGGCGCGGGGCATCCCCTTGCGGCCACCAGTCCAGTTCCGAGGTGCCGGGGTTGCTCACCTGTTCCTGTTGGATGGGGAGCTTTTCAAGTTGCGCGGCGATGGCGGTCGCGGCGTCGCCCGGCAGAGAGATGCGGGCGGCATAAGAGCAGTCAAAGGCGCAACGATAGTCGCAGAAGAGGCGAAGCCCACGCGACCCTTCGGGAAAATCCAGCCCCGTTTCCCGGACGAGCTCCCATTGCTTTTCCCCGAAATGGGCCTCGTCAAAATCTTCCGTGGGGGCGCGGTTGAGCAGAGTGACCACCGGGACATAGGCCACGCCAGTTGCGGCCTGGGCGGCAACGATCAGGAGAATCTGGAGCAGGGCATGG
>JAGCGH010000026.1 GCA_017649705.1 bacterium | reverse complement strand
GACGTCCGCGCGACCAACGCCGGCGGCGGCTGGCAACTCGAACCCGTCCCCAAGGCGGCCAAGAAAGCCTTCAAGGCCCTCGGCCTCGACCCGCCGGAGACCATCTCCTGACGTTTATGGGTAGCCCGCAAAGAGATACGGATCAATCATCATCAATCAATCAGGATAAATAGCCTGTCCCTTAGTATGTTTGCTTGTGTTTGCTTGGGGATTACATGTTTTGATTCCTATTTGGAAGGCCAGGTGATGGCGTTTTTGCGGAGGTGACGGACGGCGCAGAGCTGGATGCCGTCCCAATCGGGACAGAGGCTCTTGCCTTGGGCGGCATGCAGACGCCGTTCGCTGAAGGCATAGCGATGTTGTGGAAAAATGGCATCGGTGAATTGACGCGAACCGATGGCCAAGCCGCTCGACATTGCCCGAATACGGCACCGCAAGAGAGACGGAAGAGGCAGCTTCCCGCCTTTGGCCAGAACCTTCTGGACTTCAGCAGAATCCATGGAGCCTGCTCCCTTGGCATAGAGGAGGCTGCGGTAGGCCGCCAGGATCTTGGACTTGCCCTTGGTTACCTCGCCATACACTTTGACGAGGCCTTCCTGGGCATTCTTGTCGCCGGCCGTGGCGGCGCCGTAGCCGCTATAGAGGTAATCTTTCGGATCGCCAACAAGGCCAGCACGTACGGGATTGAGGTCAATGTAGGCCGCAACTGCGGTCAGTGAGCCGCCTCCCTCGACCAAGGTGCTCCCGAAACGGCCTTGCCAAAGCGTTCCTTCGTGCCCCTCGTGATGGGCGCGATACCAAACGCAGAAGCGCTGCTTCAGAATCTGCATGAACGGGGAAATGTCACCCATCCGTTTCTGCAACTGGGCTTTCTCTTGCTCCAAGACACTCTGCAGATTGGCTTTACGGTATTCATGCCACCGCACGCGCATGTCATTCGCCCGTTGCTTGCCGTACAGGATGGCCACGCGCGAAAGCAACGACTCCTCGTTGAGCTGCTCCTGGACGGGCACATGCACGAGAAGGTGGAAATGGTTGGACATGACACAGTACGTGAGCACATCGATGCCGGAAAAGGCGGCAATGCGGCGCAACATGCCGACAAACACCTGCTTATCCTGGTCTTCCAACAGAAACTGCTTCAGGGCACATCGGCTGACCAAATGGTAGTAGCCGCCGCCATCTGCTTTTATGCGCTTTCTTCTCATTTTTGCCGCTCCTTTCTGGCAACGCAACCGACTATCCGCCTTCCAGCGCCTCGTGTCAACAACAAATAGCCTGTCCCTTTGTTGATGAGGATGGTGGGACGTGCTACAGGGGGGAGAGGGTCCAGACGGCGTTGGCGTAGCGGGCGCGGCGGGCATTCAGGGTGCCTCCAAAGGGCTCGTACAGCAGGAAGGACTCGCAACCCTTTTTGGAGAGGGAGCCGGCACAGAGCACGGGAAGGTTCGTGCCCGGCAGGAAGCGCAGGTAGGGCAGGTGGTTGTGGCCGTTGAGCAAGAACAGGTTCTTGCGGCCGTGGAGGATTTGCGCCACTTCGTTCGCGTTGCGGAGGCCGTGGAAGAAGCCGGCTTCGTCCAGCGGGTAATGCGTGAGCAGCAGAACGTAGGGGCGATTGGCCACCTCGGGCATGTCCAGAATCCGTTGGAGGGCCTCCAGCTCCGGGGCCGGCACGTAGCCGGACGAGTCCCAGAAGGCCCAGTGGGGCAGGGCCGAGGCCATGGTCACGCAGACGACTTCCTCGCTCAGCAGGCGGACGCGCGGGAATCCCCCGGGGGTGACGGCGGCTTCCGGGCAGTCATTTTCGTTGCCGAAGGCAAACCAGCGGGCAAAATCCTGCACGGAAGGGCCGGTGTACAGGTCATGGTTGCCCGGCACGGCCACGGCTCCCCGGCGCGCCATGGCGAGGACGGCGGAAATCCTGGGGGCCGCCGCGAGCAGCTCTCCGTGCAGTCCGAAATTCACGGAATCGCCGCTGTACAGGATCCAATCCACGGGATGGGTGCGCAGGAAGCCGGCGAGGGCGTTGAGCTTCTCCACGCCGTCGCGGTAGTTGCCGCCGCGCCGGGCCGCAAAGTTCAGGAGGGCGGGCAGGCGCTTGGGGTGGATCATGGCGGGCGAAGCCATCGTTCCGGGGGGCGGGGGGAGATGGACGTCGCCGAAATGGAGGATTCGCAGGGGCGCACTCATGGCAGGGAGCTTTCTGGG
>JAGCGH010000025.1 GCA_017649705.1 bacterium | reverse complement strand
CCTCGGGCTGCAGTTCGCACATAAGGTTCGGCTTGTCCATGGCGCCCCAGAATTCCGTTTCCACGAAGGTGCACTTGTAGTTGAGCTGACGGACAGCGTCCTCCACGACGTAGTGCGTGCCGATATGCGTGCCGTTCCAGTCGCCGGCGTGGGGAACGCCTATTATGGCGGGCTGGTATTTCTCGATGATCCCTTTGATGACGTCGACTTTCTTCTGCCACTCTTCCGGATTGGCTTCCCTTTCCTTCTTGGTGACGTGCTCAAGTCCGACGCCCGGAACGGAGACTTCCAGACCGAAGTTCATATATTCGCAGGCGGTCTTCAGTTCCGCTTCGCGGCCCAGCTGGCGGGCTTTGTTGCTGCCCAAAGTGACGGCCACGTCGATGACGTTGCAGCCTTCTTTTCTGAGTCTCAGAGCCCAGCCGCCGGAGATGCATTCATCGTCCGGGTGCGGAGCGAACCAAAGGACGGTGGGGCCGTCCGCGGGAGGCATGGGGAGTTTCTCGAAACCGCCGCAGGGGAAAGTTCTGCCTTCGGCGAACAGTTTGGCGTACTTCTGCGCCAGGGTAACATACGGGTTTTCCATGTGTAGTGCCTTATATTGTTTGATTAAATTTTATTCCTGTCCGGGAACGACAGCCAAGGAAGCGGCCGCGATGGCCTGGCCGTGGCGTTTGTCGCGCTCGCTGGGCGTATGGAAAGCGATCTTTTCAGCCAGTTCGGGAAATTCCGCCTTGAGGACTTCCTGCGCCTTCTCCAATATGATGGCGCCGCCTTCGCCGCTCGTCACGCGGCCAAGGCTCAGGATGTGGCGGATATCGTAGAAGCTGGCGTAGTGCGCCACGCCGTAGCCCATGAAGACGCCTATTGTGTTGTAGATCTTCCTGGCTCTGGCGTCGCCTTCCGCCATCAGCTGCTGCACGTATTTCAATTTTTCAGGCAGCTTCAAGCTTTCGTCGCATTCGATGCCGGCGGGCTTCAGAAGACGGCCGACGCACTGCTGGGAGAAATACTGCACGCCGCAGCCGGCGTCGCCGGACCACTCGTCCTTGGGAGCGCCTTCCCTGACGTCCACGGGGGCGAAAGCGAGCTCGTTCAGCCAGGTCGTGATGTTGCCCTGGGAAGTGCAGTAGCCGACGGCTTCGCTGGAACCAAGGGCTATGCCGAGGACAGCGCCGTCGTTAAGGGAGATGGAGCCGGCCAGAGCCGTCACTTCGCCGTCGTTCACGACTTCGAAGGGGACCTTCCACTCGTCTCTCAATCTTAAGAAGACGTCCTTGGCGGCCGCGACCTTCACAGGGTCCTTCACCGGAGCGTCCAGGACGCCGCGGAACAAAGAAGCGACCTTCACTCTGTTGTCGACATAAACGCCGGCCGCGCTGCCGCCGATGGCGTCCACTCTCGGGAGTTTCGCCTTGGCGGAATTCAGCATGGCCATGAATTCAGAATGGTGCCATTCGGGATCGCTCTGCTTGACGGGATCCCAGACCACTTCCTCACTGAAGACCACTTCGCCGTCTATTACGGCCGCGACTTTGCGGTCGCTGGCGCCCAGGTCGAAACCGATGCGGCAGCCCTTGAAGTGGCGGCCCAGAGGAGCGGTGCTCTCTTTGGGAGCGGGCAGCTGGGAAGGATCGGAAACGTTCAGTACTTCGAAAGGCTTCTCATAGATTCGGCCGCCCATGATCTCAGCGTCGAAACGGCCGACCGCCGTGTCGGTGTAATGCTTGGCAAGGGAGTCCGCCAGATATTTGGGGCCGCACAAAGTGATGCGGTATCCGCCCCTGGACCAGAGCAGGAATTTCACCAGCCTTTCGATGAAGGCGGGATTGTATGAGGCGTAAGAGCTGTTTTCGGGAAACACCACGGTCTCAAAATGGAAGACCGAACCATTGGCCTGTTCCAGGGCGATGGTGACGGGAACGCCGCCTTCCGCCTTGGCGGCTTTGACAAAATTTCTGACGAAAATTGACGAAGGAGAAAACTGGGGATCCAGTTCCGGTACGATCCTGCCGCCGAAAAGAGAAGTGCTCATTATTTATCCTTAGCTGTTTTAATTTTAAAGATTTTTTTGTTTTTTTGCCGCATATTACGGGCAAAAGAAACTTTTAATATTCTATCACAATAAAAGTCTATATTCAACGATTAATCCAGTATCTCCACGTTGGCTCTGGGAACGGTTATTATTTTCCCCTCCCCCATATCGACAGAGAGAACGCGGACCTTCGAGCCCGTGCCGATCTCCATAGGTTTCTCTATAAGTTCATGCACTCTGCCGATCTGACCAAAATGCGGACGGCGGATAAGGCGCACCCTTACTCCGGGCTTCAGCTCGGAGTTGTTGACGTGCAGATCCTCCTTGGTCTCGTAACCAGGCACGATCAGTTCCGGCCTGATGACGCCGGCCCTGATCTGGGTGGCGCCGTTGATGGCCGCAATATGACCGTCAAGTGCGCGCAGAAGATGCGCAGTCCTTTCCGGCATGACCAGGTCGCCGAAGCCTTCCGTCAATACTAAGGTGAAGGGAATTTCCTCTTCGCCCGTCACGGCCACGCCGATGTCGAAGCCCAAGAATCCCATCAGTTCGGAATCGACTATGCCGGCACCCACGATGCCAAGTATGCCTTTCTTTTCCGCGGCGTAGAGCACCGAGCCGTCGATCTTACCCGGGAACATGATGATCTTGCCTTCCAAGTTTTCAGGCAACATGTCGGCGGTAAGGATCGAGCGTCCGTTGTCGAACCACAGAAGCTTGCCGTGCCTCTCCCCTCCTACGCCGAAGATGCCCTGCACCAGCGCGCCGTAGGTCTCTATAACCACGCCTTCCTCTTCCATGATCTCGACGATCTCACCGGAAATGTAGGCGTGGCAGAAAATAGGTTTCGGCACGCCGCGGACGCCGATGTTGCCGGAGAGTTTGGAAATGTATTCCAAGGACCCGTCTATGGGCGACGTGACATTGTTAGTGATGAGGTTGAAGAAGACCGTCCGGCTGGCCAACAGTTCCTCTTTCTTAACGGGATCGCCGGCCTTTTTCAGAACGAACTTTTCCAGCTGGTCAGGACCGCAGCCCAGAATGTTCGCGGCCTTCACGACCGCGAGCGTTCCCGGCAGATCGACCTTCGCGACGACCGTCTCGGGCTCGACTTTCTCTCCCAGCTTCACCACCACCTCGCCCTTGACGGGCAGGCGGCGCGTTTTTCTTATCTTAACGTGGGGGCTTATCGTAAGCCCCGGAGTAAATGCGTTTCCCATAATTTATTCCAGCGGCAGCGAAAGCGCGTGATAGTCTTTTAATCTGCGCTCGGCGTTCATGGTTTGGTCGTTGTCGAAAACGAGGGGCCTGCAGCGGCCGTCCAGCAGTATGCCGGCCACGCCGCCTATAACTTCAGTCTCCATCGGCTTGCCATAGCCTTTACCTACGTTGAAGCGCCTGGTCGGGAAGATCTGCACTCTGGCTTTCTTGCCGGTCGGCAGAGGCACTCTCAGAAGGTCCCCGCTCTTTATGGTTATCTTCTCATCCCGGCCGTCGATCTTGACTAAAACGTCCATGACCTTCGCGCCTTCCTTGGCGGTTCCCACCGGCGCGATAGCCGTTCCCAGAACGATCATGCAGTCCTTGGCGAAGACTTCCTTGGCGGCCTCGGGATTCAGCTGCGACATGACGCCCAGCTGCGGCATCATGAAAATGGAGTCCACCGCCAGCTGCGTCACGCCCTCCAGCTGGAAAGCGTCCAGCATCATGAGAGCGGACTGCGTCCTGTCGGGGGCATGGGACAAAACGCCGCCCGAACCAATGCAAAGATCGAGCTTCATGAGGTCGACCAGAACCGACTGATCGTTGTCGAGGGCGGAACCGATGTCGCTGTCGGCGTCCTTAACGTTGGCAGCCACGTCGACCGCCAGCGAGCGGTGGTGGATAAGTGAGAGGCGCAGCGCTTCCCTGGCCGCGGCCTGCTCGATGTATAGTTCTTCTTTTGTTTCCGGAATGGTCGTGGGACGGATCATCTTGTTGCGCAGAATGTCGCGCAGAACTTTCACGTCGAACTTGAAGGGCAGCCAGCGCAGGATATTGTCCACACCGCTTTCCGCCATGACGTTGCAGAGGCTGTAGCTCATGCCGTAGTTGGCGGAGACCGTGCGGTGGAAGTGTCCGCCGAAGACCGAGAAGACGTCCGTGGTGGCGCCGCCGATGTCGACGGCCAGGACGTTCTGGTGCCTTTCCTTGGCGACTTCCTGGATGATGATGCCGACCGCCGTGGGCGTCGGCATGATGTCCGCGGAAGTGATCTCCATCAGCTTCGGATATCCCGGCGCCTGCTGCATGACGTGCTCCAAAAAGAGGTCGTGGATGGCCTGGCGCGCTTCCACCACGTCTTCCCTGTTGAGGTCAGGCCTGACGTTGTTGACGTTCCTGATTGAACACACTCCGCCCAGCATGTCTTCCACCACGTCTCGTGCTTCCACGTTGCCGCTGAAGATGACCGGCAGATTGAAGCCCTGCCCGAACCTGGGCTGGGGCTTGGCGGCCCTGATTATTTCCGAGATCATCTCGACGTGCCGTCTGGACCCGCCGTTGGTGCCGCCCGCCATCAATATCATGTCGGGGCGGATGTGGCGGAGACGTTCTATTCTTTCGTAATTCTCCCTCGGGTCGTCCAGGGAAATGGTGTCGATGACGATGGCGCCCGCGCCGAGGGCCGCTCTTTCCGCGCTGGCGCCCGAAATAGAGCCTACGATGCCCGTACAGGCCATTTGCAATCCTCCCCCGGCTGAAGATGTGGAGAAGTAGGCGTCCACCCCGTCCTCGCCCTTTCTGGGGCAAATGAGGTTCCTGTTCTCGTCCAGCAGCCGGCGGCCCGTGATGTCCTCCAATTCCTCCACGGCGTTCTTGACGCCGACCGTCACGTCGTCGAAGGGCGCTTCCACCGTAGTGGGCGCCTCTCCCCTGCCGGCCAGACGGTAACCATCAGCGGTCTTGACGACCAGGATGGCTTTCGTCGTGGTGCTGCCGCAGTCGGTGGCCAGCATCACTTCCAGTTTCTCAGTGTCTTTTGTCATCTACTTAGCCAACTCCTTAATTCTCTCCTCAAGCCTCAGCGTATTGGAATCGTCCAGCAAAAAAAGACCAAGGTCCCGCATGTCGAGCGGCATCACCGTGTTCAGTATCCCCCCGAACCCGATGAGAATGTGAGCGGTTATGGGCGCAATAGGCCTGTTGATCTCAAAAAGGAAAGTCGTCGCCGCGGGCAAGTCGTACTTCTTGCTCCAATTGGCGATCTTTTCGACGATCTCTTCCGTCTCCTCAACTGTCAGACTAGTCTTTATCATATGAGGGAATTATAGCAAAAGGAGAATCGCAATCGGCGCGTTTTTATTCCGCGTCGGGATAGACCACGCTCTGCTGGTCGGGGTCCCTGAAGATGTGGTTGTTGGGGGCGTCGGCGTCGAGGGAATCCTGCATGGCGCAGCCGGCTAAGCTTAAAACAAAGAGGATGAGAAGAGAGAGAAAAAGCAGTTTTTTCATGGTTTTTTCCTCAGGATTTGTTTATGAAAAGAAGTGATGTTCTGTATACCGCGGCCGCAAGGAAAAGCACGAGCCCCAGTACGTAGCAAATTATGAGCGCGCTCTGGTGGCTGACATGAGCTTGCAGCGTTATCGTGTGTTCGCCCGCGGAGACTTGCACCGCTCTCAGGGCGGCGTCGGCGCGCAGGATAGGAGCCGGCTTTTCGTCGAGCACGGCTGTCCAGCCGGGGTAATAGAGCTCGCTGAAGACTACGTAGCCGGGAACTTCGGCGTTCACCTTCGCTTTGATCTCCTGCGGGGCGTAATCGGTCAGCGTCACCTTGCCGAAGGGACCTTCCTCCCCTGCTTCGCCTGAAAGATTTTCGGGAACAGGGGCGCCGCTTATGACGACTTTGCGAGAGGGCTCGAAGTCCTTCGACATGACGACTGAAGCGGGATCCTCGTCTTCCCTGACAGCCGTGGGAACGAACCAGGCTCTCGGCATGGCGAAAATATTGTCCTTGACGAAAATGCCGTACTTTGTGAAGCCTCTGGCCCATTTCGGGATCTTTTCGGCGGGAAGCCTGGTTTGGTTGTTGAGGTCGTAGCGGATGTTGAAGATCTCGTCGAAACGTTTTTTATACGCTTCTCCCTGCTTCCTGGCGTTCCATAAGGGCTGCTCCCAACTAGTCCTCGTCATGATGTAGCCGTTGACGGAGTCAAGGCCCCAGATGACAGTCTTCTGCGTGGCCTGCACGGCGTCCCAGCGGTAGCGGCAGCGGGCTTTTGGCCCCTTGGAGATCTGATCTGCTTTCAGCGCCATGGAAACGGGATTGGCGGCGTTGGATTCCGCCGCGGACTGCGGGCAGGCGTTTATTTCTCCGCCGAAGGAGGCCAGGTCGAAAACTATGAGCGCGGCGAAGGCCCACTTGGTGATCGTCTGCTCCTTTTTGCAGGCGATGAGGTAGAGCGCTATGCCTATAAGGAAGATGACGTACTGCCTGAGGACCGCGAAGTTGAAAACGGCTTTCGTAACGGCGTTGTCAGGGACTTTCTTAAGCCCGATGATGACGGCGAGCCCGATAACGGCTAAGCTTGCGAAAAGGAAGAGCCAGAAGCCTTTTTTTATTTCGGTCTTTTCAGCGGGCCAGAAAGAGTCGAAGGCAAAGGCGAAAAGGATGGCTGCCGGAAGCGAAATGAAATAGGCGTATCTGACAGGGATCCTGAGATTCCTTAGAGGCTTCACAAGTGAGGCCAGAAAGTACTGGAAAGGATTTTCCAATCCGTAGATGTATAAGACGGCGATAAGAACGACGAGCGCGAAGAAGAGCGTTCTCAATTCGAATTTTTTCCTGAGCAGGAAGGGAACGGAAAGGAGCGCCAAAAAAGGCCAGAGTCCGGTGTATGCCACGCGGCACCAGTACTGCCAGAACTCGCCCAGATGCCAACTGTTGCCGCCCCAGAAGAGATTCCAGTCGCTGCCGGAATTCGGGGCTTTCACGCGTCCGAAAAGATCGGGAATGATGTTCGTAAGGAAAAAATACCAGCTCGCCTGGTCGGAAACGTTCTTGTAGATGTCCTGTTCCGGGCGTCCGCTGTTGCCGTAATACTCCAGACCGGGAACAACGAGGATCGCGGAGATCAAAAGCCCCGTAGCCAGGAAGAGCGCGCCCTGAAGGAGGAACCTTATGAGCGCCTGCTTTTCCCCTCTCAGCTCGATCAGTTCGTATAGGAAGAAAGCGAAAAGGAAAGCCGCCATGTACGGCATCCTCTGGATGACGCCAACCAGAAAGCAGAAACCGAGAGCGCCGCCGCCGATAAGGGAAAGGGAAAGAGATTTAAGGCTGATCTTATTTTCCGCTTCCGCTTTCATGTGCTCCATTGCGAGCATGATCCAGGGAATGAAGCCGTAGCCCGCGCCGTTGTTGGCGCTGGTCATGGTGATGACGACTGACGCGCAGTAGCCGGCGGCAGCCGCGGCGGCCGTGGCGGCTTGCCGCGAGACCTTCCAGAACCTCAGGAGAAAATAAACGCCCAGCGCGCCGAAGAAGACCTGGAAAACGTAGATGAAGGAGACCGCTTTTTCAAAGGCGGCCAGGTCTTTCGCAAAAGGAACGCAGAGAAGGTACAGCGGGTAAAAGACGGAATGCCAGGCCATCTGTCCGAAGGGCCGGCCGAGGTCGTGGTAAGGGCACCAGGCCGGGAAGCGGCCCTGCAGAAGTTCGCCGGCGTTAAAAAAGAGTTTTGGCAGATCCTGGTTGGCGAAATCGCCAAAGAAAAAGCCCGTGCCCAGGATGACGGCTCGGAAGAGCCAGAAAAGGGCAAGCGCTAGCAAGGCCAGGCCAAGCCATTTTTGCTCTTTCCTGTCGTTTTCCATTTAGAGCGCGCTTTCTACGGTCTGGATTATTCCCTTGGCGTCGATCTTGTATTCCGCGTAGAGTTCCTTGGGCGTGGCGGAACCGCCGTAACTGGTGACGCCGAGTTTTATGAGCCTGCAGCACTTTTGAAGCTCGACGAGTTTCTCCGCCACGGAGAAGCCCAGGCCGCTCATGGTCAGGTGATCCTCCACCGTCACGATGAGTCCGGTCGAGGCGGCTTCTTTCAGCGCTTCCAGATCGATCTGTATGGGCGAGGCGACGGCGAAGAGCAGCGTGCCGATCCCCTTTTTGGCCAGCTCGTCGGCTGCCAGGACGGCGTTGACGGAAGGCGTGCCGGAAACAAGGATGGCGGCCTTGGGATCTTTGCAAGCTCTGAGTTTGTCAGCCTTGCCGTAGACGAACTTGTAATCCGTGCCGTAATAGGGCGTGCCGTCCTCTTTCGTGACGATGCCGACTTTGGAGCGGCCCATGACCAGAAGCGTGGGCTTGTCGTTTACGGCCAGGTATCTCACGGCCCTGTCGGTCTGATTCGGATCCGCGGGCACTATGACCTCGAAGCCCAGAAGGTTCCTGTAAAGGCCCAGGTAATCCACGCACTGGTGAGTGCGGCCGTCCTCGCCCACGTCAAGCCCGCAGTGAGTGCAGGCGATCTTGGGGAAGGCGCCGTTCATAAGGGACATTCTGTGCTGATTGTAAGTCTCGTCCACGCCGAAGGCGCCGAAGTCGGCCCAGAAGGTCTGGACGCCCTTGGCGCTCATGGCGCCCGTTATCACCGCGGCGTTGTGCTCCTGGATGCCGATCTGGAAGAAATTCTCGGGCCAGACTTTCTCGAAGTCCGCCACTTTCACGCTGCCCTTGAGGTCGCAGTCCAAAGCGGCCATGGGCGTGGCACCCTGTCGTTCTTTATTGAGCGCCGCGATGTCGGCCAGGGCGGTCCCCCAGGCGCTGCGGCAGTCCGTGCTCTCGGTGTAGAGCCTTGGTTCGCCGGGCAGAAGGTCTAATTTCGGTTTGGGCGGGCGCTCCGGTTTCCTGGGAGCCTTGGCTTTGCGTTCCGCCGCGAGTTCGTCCAGATCATCCGGAAGGCCCAGTTCCTTGAGGGCTTCCCGGCACTGGTCGAGTTTCAAGGCGGAGCCGTGGTATTTTGCCTGGTTCTCCATGAAGGAGATGCCGTGTCCCATGACGGTGTGCGCCATGATCATGACTGGTTTGTCGCCAAGGTAGGCTTCCCTGATGGTCTGGTACAGGGCCTGGAGATCGTGGCCGTCGACTTCCTTGACTTCCCAGCCGTCGGCTTCCCATTCGGCCCTGAGGGGCTGGTACATGACCTCGTGGATGTCGCCGCAGATCTGCAGCTCGTTGTAGTCTATGAGAGCGACCAAGGGAAGAGCGTATTTGACGGCGGTCCTTCTGGCTTCCGCGATCTGGCCTTTCTGCTGCTCGCCGTCCCCCATCAGGCAGAAAACTTTGGACTCGATGCCTTTCAACCTGTTCGCCATGGCGAAACCGCAGGCGGCGGAAAGTCCCTGGCCCAGGTTGCCGGTGTCCCATTCCACGCCGGGCACGCACTGCTCGATATGGCCCGGGAAGGAGCCGCCGGCCTGGCGGAAGGTGACCGTCGCTTCCCTGAGGTCGATGAAGCCCGCGCCGGCCAAAGCGGCGTAGACGCCGGGAGAGGTGTGGCCGTGGCTCACTATGATGAGGTCCCTGTCCGGTTTTTGGGGGTCCTTGGGATCGACCTTGGCGCCCTGCCAGAGCAGGGTGTACATTTCCAGGGAGGAAAGCGAGCCGCCGGGGTGCCCGCAGCCTGCCAAGGTGGTCATTTTGACTATGGCGCCGCGGCTGACTTTCAGCTGCTCATTTAAAAGACCGATCTCTTCCCCGGAAAGTTTTTCTTCCGTGAAACCTCTTTTCAGAATGCTCATAATGCCCTTCCGCTAAATTTTTAGAAACACACACTTTTCATATACAGATTTTAGCATACCCAGCGGGCGTCTGTAAAGTGCGAAGCGAAAGGTCTAGCTTTAAAAGCGTTTATAGTCCTGGAGCCTTACGACTTTGAGAGCCAATGCCAGGGCGAGAAAGACGACGCCGTAGATAATCCAGGTAAGATAGACCGGAACATGCCCGCTTATTAAATAGACAACTGGCAGAGTCAAAAGCGCCAGCACGGCCGGCCTGGCCAGGGCAAGGAGGCTTTCCCCGGCCCGCCCGAAGGCGCCGAAACTGATGACATAGCCCGCGAACATAATGGAAAGGCTGACGACCATGGAAAGCGCCGAGGCGATGGGCGCCAGCGTGGGATCGTTCCCTCTCCTGAGGCACAAGAACCACAAAAGAATTATGTTGGAAAGGATGTTCCCTATTAGGCTGGCCATGTTGATGAAGAAGACCCGGCGCTCCTTTTCCATAACGTACAAAACGTGTCCGAAAAAGGGGCAGAAAAGATCCAGCCCCTGGCCCCAGATGAGGATCTGCAGCGCCAGGGCGCCCTCCTTGAATTCGCTTCCGTAAACAAATTCAAGAATGCGGGGCGCTTCCAATGTGGCCCAGAAAAGGAAGGGAAAGCCCAAGCAGCCTATCCAGCGCAGGCTCACCATGACCCTTTGCCAGAAATCCTCCTCCCCTTCCTTGCAGGCCGCCAGGGCGGGATACATGGACTCCGTGAAGGAATTGGTCAGGAAAAGAGGAATAAGCACAAGATTGTACGCGGCGCCGTAAACTCCCAGCTGCGCCTTGTAGCCGAACCACCACAAAAGGACGTGGTCGAACTTCAGGTGCAGAGTGGAAGTGAACATGATGGTGAAGAACTGCCAGCCCTGGCGGAGCATCTCCCAGATGACTTTCACTGATGGCTTGGGAAGCCCCAGTCCGTAGCGCCTCTTCAGTTCTATGACGCCCAAAACCAGCGGCACGAAAGCGCCCAGGGAAAAATAGACCGCCATCAGCCTGGTCTTGATATCCAGCCCGCACTTCAGGAAAAGCAGCGTGCCGAAGCCCAGCGCCACGTAAACGACTTTTCCGATGAGGAAAAGCACCGCCTCGAGATGGTTGTCCTGATGCCCTCTCAAGACCGCCGCCATGGACATGTACCAGGCGTTGGCGAAAAGGAAGAGGCAGAAAAGGGCAATGAGAAGTATGTCGCCGCTCTGATCGCCGAAGCCCCAGATCTTCCTTAACAGCAGCGCTCCGATGGCCAGCGCGACGGCCGCTACGGAGCAGAAGGTCTTAAGGATGACGCTGTTCCAGAAAAGCTCCTCGCTTCTCTCCGGCTCGCGGGCTATCATCCTGGTCATCAGCGTTCCCAGGCCGTACTCCGCCACGATGGAGAACATCACGATCCAGGAGAGCGCGCCGGTGAAATCGCCGTAAAATTCCTTGCCCAGGGCCCGCGTCAGATAGATATTGAAAACAGCCGTCAGGGCGTGGGAGGCGGCTTTGCCGGTGAATAGAGAAAAAGTATTTCTCAGGACGCGGTTTAGATGCATAGAAAAAGTGCCTTAAAATAAAAATGGTCGGAGCGACTGGATTTGAACCAGCGACCACTTGACCCCCAGTCAAGTGCGCTACCAGGCTGCGCTACGCTCCGACGCATTTTTTAATATGCTACCACAACTCCCTTTCAAACGCAAGAGCGACGGATGCGGGCGCCGCGCTCTCCTCAGTTGGTTTTCACTTCATAGTTTTCGCCGTCGGAAACGAACTCCAGGCTCCCCTCCTCGTCCGTGCGGTAGATGGCGCCGCACCAGCGCTCCAGTCTGTTCATGGCTTCCTTGTGGGGATGGTTGTACTCGTTCAGTTTTCCGAGCGATATGAAGGCCACCTCCGGCTTGGCGATCCTTAAAAAAGTTTCCGTGGAGGAAGTCCTGGAGCCGTGGTGGGCCACCTTCAGGAAAGTCAGGTCCTGCAGCTCGTCGGAATATTTTTCCGTCATCTCAAGCTCGGAAGTTTTTTCCGCGTCTCCCGAAAGCAGCGCCTTGTGGTTTCCGTAAACGATGAAAAGGCAGGCGCTGGTGTCGTTGAGACTTTCATAGGAATGCTCTTCCGGAGCCAGGAAGCGGCAGACGTAAAGATCGTTGCTGTACAAAAGAGTTCCCGCGTAAGCGTTCTTGATGGAAAGTCCTTTCTTTTTCAGGGCTTTCAAAAGATTGCGGTAAGTCTTGGTCTCGCTTGTCGCCCCGGACTTTTCCCCCGGCATGTAAACTCTTTCCACGTTGACGCCCTTAAGGATCTCGTTTAATCCCCCGATGTGGTCGGCGTGGGGGTGGGTGGCCACCAGGCAGAAGATGTTCGTCAGTCCGTTCTCCTCGAGATAAGACCTGACCTTGGGGCCGGCATCCAGATCTCCCCCGTCCACCAGGATATATTTCTGATCCGGGAGCGTTATGAAAGCGCAGTCTCCCTGGCCTACGTCCAGGGAGCGGATGGAGAGAAGCGGCTTTTCCGCCTCCTGGGAATCGAAGCTCACCTTCGAGGAAGCCGGCATGGCGTAGGCGTTGGCCGGAGCCGGCTTGTAAAGGGACGAGAACAACTCCTTGTGCTGCCTGCAATAGGTGTAGATCAAAAAGCCCGCCGCCAAAACGAAAAACAAAAGGGACAGTGATCTTCCCGATCTGCCACTGCGTCTTTTTCCTCTTCTGCTCATATGGATGATCCGCGTTTAAAAAATAATTGGATTGAAAAAATTCTACTAAAAACAATAGCGCCTGTAATCAAAAAAGAAGCGCGGACGCTTTGATCCGCGCTTCCTTTATTCAGGCGTTCTTCACTTACCCATTTTCTTCAGGAAGATCTCCGCTCCGTTGCCGTCGCAGGGGGGCTTGAAGAAGATCTCGACGGTGTAGCTGGCGCCGGGGCTGTGCTCCTTCAGGTTGATCTCGTAGCGCGCCTCTTCCCTTCTCGTCTTGTCGATTGGGAGGGCTTTGGCCCTGGCCACCGGTTTGCCGTTCATGGCGATGGCGATGGCGCAGGGGCGCTTGTAGCCGCCGCCCTTCACCATGACCTGGTATTTGCCGGGGCCTGTCACGTTGTTGGAGACCAGGAAGTGCACGTTGGTCAGCACATGCTTTTCGCTGGCGTTCCAGGTGCCCAGGAAAACGCCCCTGTCTTTTTCCACCATCTCTTTGTTGCGCTTCTCGAAGATCTCTTTTAGCTGGGTGGCGTCTTTCAAAGTCCTGGCCGTCCATTTGGCCGGATCCTTGTCAGGTTCCGTGGCGCCGTCCGGGCCGTTGCTGACCCAGTCCTGCTCGAAAGCTCTGACTTTCTTCTGGATCTCCGCCATTTCGGTGCCTTTCAAAAGCTCCGTCAAATAGAGCTGCCAGCGCGGCAGGTAATAGCAGCCGATAAGTCCGCTCCAGTGGTGCGCCACATACCCGTCAAGGTGTCCGCCCCAGACCGTTATGAGCCTTCTGGCGTCCATCTTGTAATATTTCTGCAGTTCCGGATTGTCGCTCCACTTGGCGGCGGCGCCGGTCCACTCGTTCAGCATGAACTGATAGCGCGTAGAATTGAGCTTGTCCACGTCAGTGAGCATTTCCGTGAAGCAGCCCAGGAATTTCTTGGCGTCTTCCCTGGCTCCCAGCTGATGGGAGAAAATGGTCATGGCGATCATGTTGTCCGCCGTAGAGCTTCCGATGTGGTTGGCCAACTCAACCGCGTCGTCCCAGTAGCAGCCGCAGCTGGCGTATTCGTTGGAGCAGGAGAGGAAAATATCCAGCGCCTTGAACCAGTCGGGATTCAGGTGATGCGGATCCGTGGAGAGCTGCGGGATGACCTGATACTTGAAGTGTCCGCCTCCCCCGCCACTGTAGAAGCATTTAAATATGATCTGCCAGGCTTCCCAGATCTTGTCAGAGCAGGAGCCGTAACGGGCCGTCAGGTATTCCCTGAGCCAGTCTTCTATCTTCATCTCGTCCGCCAGCCAGGCGGTGTCGGTCATTTCCTCATAGACGATCTCGTTCTGGCAGACGCCTTCCGGAGAGTAGCCCAAGCCAACCTGCCATCCGCGTCCAGGTCTCTTCAAAGGCTGGAAGGAAAGACGCATGAGACGGGGCGTGTTGCCGAACATGCCATCGTAGCCGCCGAAGTTGTGAATGTAGCTTTGGATCCACTTCTTGCCGTAGAAGGCCTTGTGGTCTTCCCAGCCTTTGTAGCGCTCGGTACCGAGGTCTATTATGATCATCTTGTCGTTGGGAACGTCAGAGAGGAACGCTTCCGTAGCCTCGTGCGTCCAGAAGTGGCGGCTGTAACTGAAGAGCCAGCCCTGCATGAGCCAGATGGCGTCCTCCAAGCCTTCGTGCAGCGCTTCATAGCTCTTCCTGCCGTATTCTTTGAGGTCCTCGTTCTTGTCCCCCGTTATGGGCACCGCCAGTTCGTTGAAGCTGTCCACCAGGAAATATTTCTGCGGTCCGTAGAAGTTCGTATACTCTCTCACCATGTCGATGGCGATGGCTTTGAATTCATCTGATTTCGGAGACAGCCACCAGGACTTCTGGTCGTCCCTGAAGCCCGCCCAGCCGGCGCTCTTGTGGATGTCGAGACCCTTGTGGCTCTCGGCGAATTCGCGGGGAACAAAGCCCGAGAATCCCGGTACCACCGGGCTCATGCCCAGTTCAGACATCCTCTTCAGACACTGCTTCTGCAGTTCCGAATTTTTCTTGATGTATTCCTGAGGCTGGGGTCCGTTGTGGTTGTTGATGTTGCCCATCCACTGCCACGGTCCGTAGGCCGGGCCGCAGAACATCTCGTCGATGCCCTTCTGGCTTACGCCGTGTTTGAGCCAGACTTTCTGCAAGACCGCTTCCTGGCCCTTCATGGCAAGCGGCATGTTGATGCCGTGGAAAGCCATCCAGTCGATCTCCTGCTCCCACCTTTTCCAATCCCAATACGGCGTGGTGTAGCCGAAGGCGCAGATGTTGTAGTAGAGCCTGAATTCATGCGGCGTTCCGCCCGCGGTCTCCTCGCAATCCGGCAAGGTCGCGGGCAGCTTTATCTCTCTCTGCGCCCAGGTCAGCATGACGTGCACGTGCTTCTTCAAATACTCGTAGATGCCTCGGCAGATCGCCAGATCCGTTTCGCCCTTCACAGTGACCACGCCGTCCTTACAGCTGTAGGTGAAGGTGTCGAACTTGTTCGTGTCGATGCTGGGCGCGTACTCCAGTTTAAAACGCGAGGTCTCTCCGCAAACGCGCTGCAAAACGCCGTAGGCGGCCTGGGGGCCCTTCTTGGCCTCTTTTTGGGGAACGGTCCCGCATTTCGTGAAACCGATGCAGAGAAGCAGCAGCGGCAGAACGAGGAGGAATTTTCGCATGGATGTCTCCTAATTAAAGTTTTAACAAAATACGCACAAATTGTATCAAAACGCTCCGCTGAATACAACATATAGTAGTTCGGCGCAAAAAAAGAAGCTCGCGGCAAAAACCGCGAGCCTCTTTGTTGAACCAGTCAGTTAGGCTTACTTTCTGCGAAGGAAAGCCGCCAGCGCCAGCGCGACCAACGCGATCATAGCGGGTTCCGGCACAATACCGTATTCGCTGATCATAACGTCGTCGATCTGGAAGTTGGCTTCCTGGGAGGAGCAGACAATGTAGCGGGTGAAGCTCTTCGTCTCTTCAGTGATGAAGAGCTCGGCGGGTTCCACGGTCAGATCACCGAAGGTCACCTCGCTGATGGTCTGGTCGTCGAACCAGATAGTGTAGGAGAAGTCGACCCACTCGTCCAGAGGAGCGGTCATGGAGAAGACTTCCGGTTCGACGTCGGTCTTCCTCAGCACCATCTGATTGTTCTCGGAATCGCGGGTGATGGCGAATTCAGCGTACGGCCAGGCGTCGTTCTGCTTGAAGTAGAGCGTGCCGCCGTCAACGCCCTCGCTGGGGCAGAAGACCGCGGTGTGGACGGTCACGGTGCCGGCGTTGGGAGCGACCACGTCGGCGCGCAGTCCCGCGTAACCAGGGGCCGTCATAATGTTAAGGACGCCGTCATCGACGCCTTCCTCGAAATTCTCGGGCAGGACGTCGGGGTCGTAAGACCAGGTCTCCTGACCTCTGATGGAGCCGTTACGGAACCAGGGCTGCTCGAAGTCGCAGGTGTAGTAAACGCCGCCGCAGGCGAAGGTGAAGATGGAGGTTACTGAGCCGGCATCGCCGCCGTTGGAAACGATGCGGGAACGGTAGAAGCCGGGAGAGAGGTCTTCGCGATTGATGGTGACGTTGATCTCTTTCTTGCCTTCCACACTTCCGCTGGCAGGATCAAAGGTGAAGCAATCCGTGTTGTCAATGGCTTCTACGGTGTACTCGAAGGAGCCGGCGCCGGCGTTGCGGATGACGAAAGTGCCTTTGCTCTCAGCGCCGAACTGCTGGAAAGCGGGGGCTACCAGCTGAGGATCGCCGGTGCGTTCCACTTCCTCGGCGATGATATTGTCGAGACCGATGAGAGCAAGGTTATCCTCCGGAGTAGCAAAGATGGAAAGGTCGGACAAGCTGGTGACTTCCTTGGGAGTTTCACCCGTGGTGTCCTTCATAAGCTCTATTCCCAGATTATCAAAGACAGTTTCGCCCAGCGTTACGCTCTTTATGATTTGAGCTTGATAGTCAATGACCAGTTCCACGCGGATCCACTCGTCCATGGAGCCTTCCCAATCCTCGAAGATAAGCTCGTTTTTGTTGAGTTCTTTCACACGGAAGACGCCGCTGCCCGGTTCATAGGCAAAGACGAGATCCCAGGCCAAGGACCAGTAGCTGGACTTGAAGCGGAATTCCGTAGTCTGTGATTCCATGGGGATGAACATATCCATTCCCACATGGATTATTTCATTCTCCCTGGAATCCACGGAGATGGTCTGGCCGTCATACCATTTGGTCTGGTTGATGAAGCCGATGCCTTCCCTGTCGTAGGCGTTGGTCACCACGATGTTGTAGGTGGTGGGAGGCTGCATGTTGTTGTCCCAGCGGTCCTGGGTGGCCACGACGCCGCCGTAGATCATGTACGGGCTCTCGAAATCTTCAGAGAAGTAAATGTACGGGCCCTGGGCGGTGACTCTGACCTGGCAGGAGCCGGCGTCGCCGGCGTCAACGCTGACGATGCCGCGGTAGTATTTGTTCTCCGTCATCTTCTCCCTGTCAAGCGTCAGGTTGATGGTGGCGGTACTGGTGCAGGTGCCGTTGGTGGCCACCGGAACAAGCCATTCAGCGTCAGTGGAGACCGTGAAATCAAAGGGCTCGTCGCCGTCGTTGGTGATCGTGAAAGCAGTGGCGGTGGACTTGTAGTTGTTGACCAAGGTCGTGGCGGCGCAATTCATCTTGCCGGGGTTGGAGGTCTGGGGCTTAGAGATGGTCCTGACCACAAAAGCGTCATAGCCGGCTTCCGGACATTCGTTCTGGCCGATGATCACAAGACGGCCGGGCAGACCGCTGAAGGTGGGATTGATGCCGTAGGGAAGGTTGGCGTTGCTTTCGTATTGCGCGCCGGTCTCAGGATCCCAGCGGTTGGTGTAGTAGCACATCTCGGAGCCGAGCTGGATAGAGAGCAGCTGCTGCTTGCCAAGATCCCAGGTGAAAGTGACGGTGGTGAATTCGTCTGAAGGCGGCACGCCTTCGATCTGTTCCGGACCGCCCTGCATCGTCTTGGGGTTGAAGGCCCAGGCGCCGGCGGATGTTTTCATAGAATAAGCGTTGCACCAGAAACCCTTGTTGAAGACCAGGCAGCTGATAAGCGAAACGTTGTTGGTGGAGTTGATCTGGAAGCGGGATGTGTACGCGCCGGAGCCAGCTTCACTGGGCTTCACCTGCATTTCAAACTGCACGTAGTTCTTGTCGATGTCGATCGAAGAAATGTCAAAATCGACGCAGAAGTTGGCCATGGCGTAGGAAGTGTCCTGAACGCCGGCCAAAAGGGCCTGCGTGCCGCTCTTGATGCACGCGAAAGTCTCGGTATCGACCACGCGGCCATAGCAGTTGGAGTTGGCTGCGGAATAAGGCGCCCAGCCTTTTCCCTGATCGAAGATGTCGCCTAACTGATAGCCTTCTGATTGCTCAAAGTCGATCCTGAAGACTTCGTTGGTCTCGGCGGCGTTAACATACGCGGCAGCCATGAACATGAAGGCGGTCGCAAGAATTAAGAATCGTTTCATAAACGTCCCCTCGTTGGTTAAAAGTATCCTTAATTTTATAGCAAGTGTACTGAAAAGTGGGCTATAAAACAATCATTAAAGAATACTCATGAAATGCGTAAAAGAAACAGCCTCCGGATGTCCGGAGGCTGTTACTCGTTGATTTAGTTAGCGTTAGGTTTTTAGATTGCTCTGTTCTTCCTTTGGTAGAAGAACGCTAGCAAAAGCGCTAGCAATCCGCCGACTATCGGTTCTGGGGTGACGTAGGTCTTGACCGGGGAAGAAAAGACGCTGCCGCCGTCGGAGTAGACCGCCTGGACACGCCAGTACCAGGTGCCGTTGGGAATAAGGATCTTGGCGTCTGTCTTGGTGGTGGTCTCGGTGCGGCTGTCGGTGAAGTAAGGATTGTTGGCGTACTGCACCTTGAAGGTGTAGGCGCCTTCCGGCTTGGTCCAGCTGCCCTCTATATAGTTGTAGTAGTTGGTGGGCGTGTAGTAGGTTATGACGGGCGGCTCCTTGGAGTAAGCGTTTTCCCAGGAGGCGGCGCCGTTGACGTTCTGGCCGTGCTCTTTCAGCCTGAAGGAACGGTCCTTCGGCATAACGATGGAGCCGGCTTTCCAAAGGCCCGCTATCACGGCGGGCTCCTTCTCATCGGGAAGCGCGGAGGCGTCGCCCCAGGCTACGTAGTCCAGGATCTTGGTGTAGTCGTTGGTCAGGTAGTATTCCGGGAAGGGAGAGTCAGGTTCAAAGGGATAGAGGGAAAGCGAACCGGAGGGGGCGAGCTCAAAATCGGGAGCGATGTCCTCGGCGTAGATGACCATGTCCCCTCCCGGAGCGATCTTCTCGCTGGGCAGAACGTACCATTTTTCGCCGGGCATTACCCTTAAGGCGTAGTATTTCAGGTTCGTTTCCTTGCCGTCCTTCCTGTCGAAGGTGTGGAACTGGATGTACTGGCTGCCGGGCACGGTCTGGACAGCCTCGATGTTGAGGCCCATGTTGTAGGCTCTCTTAGCGAAGCTGTAGATCTTCAGTTCGTCGAGCTTGCCGTTAAGGTAGCCGCCGAGAAAGAGAGGCGAAGAGCCAAGCAGGTTGCCGGACCAGACAAGGCCGGAAACGCGCTTGCCGTCGACGTAGACGTAAGCTTCGCACTTGTCCTTTTCGTGGGTGACGGCTAAGTGGTGCCACTGGTTGGGCTCCATGATGCGCTGGTTGTCGTCGGTGTTGTAGCGGTCCATGATCCAGGAGTCGCCTCCCGGGAAGCCGTCCGAGGTGCAGGAGTAGCCGTTGTCGAAGGGGCCCCAGGCGATGCGGCCGCCGTGATGCGTTCCGGAGTCGCCGTCCTGGCGCCAGCCGAGCTCTTCGTATTTTTTGAAGATGCGGCCCCAGTAACGCCTGTTGCGCTGCGTGAAGAAGACCCAGGCTTCCACCGTGAAGTTGCCGGCGATGTTGATATCGGAGTGAGAGCCCATCTGGACATAGTCATCGTTGGAAGGACCGAAGGCCAGGCACTTGCCGTAGCGGCCGTCATCGTCCCACTTGACTTCGCCCTGGAAAGTGCCGGTCATCTTGCCGTCCTTGTCGGAAACGGTGGTGCCGCTTCCCTCTTCCATGGGAATGCTGAGCCTAAGGGAGGGGTACTGCACCGCGATGGTGAAGGACTGCGTCAGAGTCTTGACGCCGTTGTTAGCCCTAACGGAGCAGGAGTAGGAGCCAGGTTCGGTGAAGACGCCGCTTATTAGTCCCGTGGAATCGATCTTAAGATTATCGCAGCCCTGCACGTTATAGGATATCGTCCTGTTCCTGGGATCGAAGGCGAAGGGACGGTAGTAATAGGGCTCCCCTACCATGGCGCTTCTTGGCGGAAGCGAGACGAAACTGTAAGTGAAGTTCGTGATGTAGGTGGGAGAGCCGACGGAACTGTTGACGGTCCTCTGCCAGCTGGATATGGTGTTGCGCAGATTGTTGGCTTCGGAAGTGTAGCTGCCGTCGCTTCTCCTGGCGTCGTAGGAGCACTCATCCCTCAGGTCGTCGAAGATGTCGAGGCACCTGGAGACAGGGATAATGCGCACCATGTTCGTCATGTGGGCGTAGAAGGCGCGCATGACCGCCGGATGGCGGCAGAAGCGCTGGATGCCGCCCGTAATGGGATACAGCTGCACGTTGCCCCAGACAACGCAGCTGCCGATGTCCTGGGGCCAGAGCTGGACTCTTCCCGTCTTCTTGTCGCCGTAGAGGATGTAGTTCTGTCCCCACTGCGTCCAGCTGTCGCTGTTGTTGAGGAATTTTGTCATGCACCATTCCTTGGCCGCGGCGGACACGTCGAAATAGTTCGTCACGCAGGAATTGTAATCCTTGTTGTTGAAGATGTACAAAGCTTCCATGCCGGCGGCGATATCCTTGTAATGCTTGTCGGGATTCATTTCCGCCAGAGGTTCGTAGCAGTCCTTGTAGGTCTCCTTCTTGTAGTCGGCGTAGCTGAACATGGCCTGCTGAGCGGAGGCCGCCGTGGCTTTGTAGCAGTTGCCGTCGTAGCCGAGTTTCGTCAGATGAACGTCATCGTAGCCTTCCACGGAATGCATCAAGCCCTGCAAAGATCCCATGCGGCGGGCCAGGTGCGGTTCGGAATCGTAGATGGGAGTCTTGGAGGCGCGGTATATCCTCTGGGCGTAAGCCACGGCCAGGAATGGCGAGCCGTCCTCCCAGTTGTAGGTGTTGGAGACCTTGTTGTGGTTATGGTATTTCTTGCCGTAGTTGAGCCTGATGTTGTGGGCGACTCTGTACTGGCGGCTGTAGTTGCCTTTGTAGTGGATGCCGCAGTTGTAGTAGATGTTCGTGCCGATGATCAGCGTGCCGTCGGTATTGTCGTTGTTCCAAAGGCGCTTGCTTGAAAGCTTGTTGTAGTTCTCGCTGGTCATCAGAATGCGGTAGACCGGGAGCTGGTAGTCCGTGATGTCGTCCACTTCCAGCATGCAGGGACGGCTGGCGCCCCAGACCGGGAACGTCAGCTTTTTGCCGCCGCAATCGATGTCGTAATAGAAGGAGACCTGGTCGTTGTCGGAGAAGCCCGTCACTGAACAATAGACTCTCTTCTGCGCGGAATTGTAGGAAAGAGGAACGGAATTCCAGGACCCGTAATTGCCGATACGGTAATAGAGATTGCCGGTAGGCTGAGCGGAAACGTTGTCCAGATAGCAGTAGAAGTAAACTCGTGAAGAGGACTTGGGCACCGCGGGATTGTGGATAGCGTCTATGACTCTCGGATCATCGGCGCCCCTGCCGACGGAACCTCCGAAAGCCAGGCGGTAGTTGGAGGGGTCGGTGCCGTTCTTCGTAAGGTCGAGCCTTTCAAGCGAAGCGCCGATGCCGTCGGCGTCGCCGCCCCATTCGCCGTCGTCGCGGTAAGACGCGGTGTCGATTATTTTGCCGCTGCTGTTCTTTAAGATGAAAGTGTCGGAGCCGTGGTCGGGATTGAAGCCCAGGTCGTAATAATACTCGGCGTTTGGGAAGGCGGTGTGGAAAGCGTTGGTGGCGGCGCAAAGATAGAGGAACTCGCCCGCCGGAAGCTTTACTTTCGGCATGGAGACCCTGCCTTTCTCTTTGCTCTCAAGCGTCCAGCCCGCCAGATCCACCGTCTGCGTGCCGTAGTTCTTGAATTCGATGTACTCCTGCTTTCCGAAAGCGTTGTGCAGGTCGTGGTAGTTGATTTCGGAAATGGCGACGGTGTCGGAAGGAAGGCCGATGGCAAGATATTTGAAGACGGCGCTGGAGCTGGCGGCCATGGGCGGGAGCTTGTAGTAGAAGCTCATGGTGTAGGAATTGCCAGTGGTCAGGTCCTCTGAGAAATAAGGCCTGACATAGCTGCCGGAAGAGTTGCCGCCGCCGGCTCCCGTGGCCACGACGTGGAGGCAGCCCTTTCCGTTGTAGCCCTCGGTGTTGTCCCAGAAAGTGCCGACGTGATTGCCCCTTGGCACCCAGTTGTCGATGTTGCTGTCGAAATAACTGTTCGCCATGTAGTTCTTGTTGCTGCCGTCGCGCATCTCGAAATTGTCTATGAGGATCTCCCCTGCCGCGTCCATGTAAATGTACATCTTGGCGGGATCGCTGGCGTTGTCGGTGATGGTCGCCTTCTGCCACTCGGTGGTGGGCTCCACCGTAATGGTGTGCGATTCGTAGGAGAGCCTGGAGGTCATGGTGGCGGGAGGAGCCGTTTCCTCGACGTCCTGCTGCGGCCAGCCGTAATACTGCCCGTCCTTCCTGATGGTCAGGGAGTAGCGCAAGGTCCCGGAAGCGTTCCTGGGAGCGAGCGTAATATTGTAGAGCCCGGTCTCGGGATCGCGCTCGATCAGCTGGGAGTGCAGCGTGGAATTGTCCATGCCGTAATTTATGGTCACTTCCTGAACGTTGTCGCCGGATATGGCGAAAGAGAAATCCAGCGGCGAATCGCTCAAGGGCTCCGCGGGCGGATAGCAGATGACGGAAAGCGCCGGGACGTCGCCGGAAGCGGAATTGGCTTTGCCGGGAGTGCCGTAAAGCTTGGAGGCGGCCCAGCTGGCGACCTCGTTGCCGTCCATTCCGGGGTCAAGGAGTTCAAGAGAGCAGCCGCTTCCGCAAGCCAGAGTCGGCCAGGGAGCTTCGTTGCCGTAGCGGGCGGAGCTGATGACGTAGCCGTTGCAGTCGGTAAGTTTCACGCTGCCGCTCTTGCCGAAAAGCTTGAGCTTGCAGTTGAGGACCGGGATGTTGCCGTAGACGGCGGTAATGGTCTTCTTCTTGGAAGGCGCGACGATGTATTTGCCAGGTTCCAGAACGTTTGACTTGGTGTCCAGAACCACGCCGTTGATCATGCAGTTCTTAAGGTCGACAGGTTCGGTCGTCGGGTTGTAAAGTTCGACGTACTGGTAGTCGTCGTCACTGGCCGCCAGCCCGCTGTCGTGCATGATCTCGTTTATTACGACGCAGCTTCTGGGAAGGCGTTTTTCCAAAGTCGTGAAGGTCTCTTCAACGGTCGCGCTGCTTTCAGTTCCGGTGACGTTCCAGGTGTATTTAATTTTGCTGCCGACTGATCCGGCTTCCAGAGAAGCCATGAACCAGCCGTCCTTTTCCTGAGCGGTGACGGTCGTTTCGCCAACAGTCAGAGTCGCGGAAGATATCACGCCGTAATTGGCCCTGAGGCCCACAGAGACGGTTTCGCCGACTATGGGAGATATGGGATCTCTTCTCGTTTCCAGGAGCAAGGTTCCGTCCGGAACTTTGACGGAGTTCTCCGCTCCCGGCGTTCCGCCCTGAACGGTGGAGGCGGCCCAGACTTTGGGATTGTCCAGAGGATAATTGGGGTTCTTGAGTTCCAGCGTCGGTCCGTCGCCGTCCGGCCCTTCCGGCCATTCGCCGCCGTCGAGGTAGTAGACTTTGGATACTGTGGCGCCCCTGGCGTCCCTCAGCTCAACCTCTTCGCCGCTGTTGCTGAGTTTGCCGCTCTCGAAGGGGCCGTAGGGTTCCGGCGCCGTCGGGTAAGTGATCTTGAAGCGGTCGGGATAGCGGGCCACCACCGCGAAACCGTAGGCGGCTATCTTGGCGCCCTCGGGAAAGACGAAGTCGAAGCCTTTGGCGAACTCCCATCCGGCCAGCGAAACTTCCTTGTTGGAGTTGTTGTATAGCTCCACGAATTCCGCGGAGTCCTCGGAGCCGGGAGGATTGTAGTTGATCTCGTTGATGACAACGTCCGCATTAACGGCAGCCGTCAGCAAAAAGCTTAAAAGGATCAGTCTCATCAAAGCGTTCTTCATTTTTGCTCCTTAGGTCCCAGACCCATGTGTTCCTCGAAGTATGCCGCGATCCTTTCCATGCAGTCGGGAAGGCTCTCGTACCTGAGGTCCAAGCCGTGGTTGTCCTTGGGATATATCATGAGGTCGAAATATTTCTGTTTCTCAATTAGCTGCTGGATCATCCAGGCGGCGTCCTGGAAAAGCACGTTGTCGTCCTGCATGCCGTGGATGAGGAGAAGGTTCCCTTCTAAGCCGGCGGCGTGGAAAACGGGAGACGTGGCTTTGTAGATCTCCGGATCGTCCTTGGGCCTTCCAAGGCGCGGGGCCGTATAGGAATCCCAGTAGTTCCGCCAGTCAGTCACAGGCTTCCAGGAAACGCCGGTATTAAAAACACCCGGAAAGTCGCACATGACCATGAGCGTCAAAAAGCCGCCGTAGCTGCCGCCCCAGACGCCGATCCTCTTTTCGTCCACGAAGGGCTGCGCCTTCAAGTATTCGGCGCAGGAGACGAGCTCCTTGGAATCGACTATGCCCAGGGACTTGTAGTAGCCCTGGGCGAACTTGTGCCCGTAGCCGTGGCTCGCCCTCAGGTCTATGCCGACAAGTATGTAGCCCATCTCGTTGGCCATGTAGTTGTCCAAAAGATTGTAGCGGCCGAAGCCCATCTTCCCCTGCCCGGCGTACACGCAGCGCAGCACGGCGGGATATTTTTTCTTCGGGTCGAAATCGCGTGGCAGAGTCAAGGTCCCGTAGATCTCGAGGCCGTCCTCTTTGTTCTTGAAAGAAAATTCCTTTATGATGGCGCGCGGCCACTTTTTCAGAAGCGGAGAGGCGGTGTCCAGTATCTGGGTGAATTTGCCCTTCGCGCCGGTGACAAGAAGCACGGGCGGTTCCATAAGGGAGCTGGCCAGGACCGCCAGCTGTTTGCCGTCGCGGCTTACGGTGAAGCTTTCCCAGCAGCGCTCTGAGCACTTCACGCGCTTTTCGGGATCGGCGGCATCCTTTTTGGCGTAGAGGAAAGCCTTCCTGGGATCGGGATTGAGGGCGGTGAAATAGATCCTGCCGTTTTCGCAGACGGAAAAGCTCGCGATGTCGTAGCCGCCGGCGGTGATCCGTTTCGGAGTTTTGCTTCCGGTTTTCAGCGCGTATAGCTGCAGCCAGCCGTCGCGGTAAGAGAGGAAGTAAATGGTCCCGGCTTTGTCATAAGCAATGGGCGACCATTCGATCCAGGGCTCAAGGTAATCGCTGAAGCGCTCCTTGACGCTCCAGCCTTTTTTAAGGGAAGCTTCGCAGAGATGGTAGGTGCGGTAGTCGTCCTCGACGTAGGCGAAAGCGAAAGATGATCCGTTCGGCGACCAGGCCGCGGCATGCGGCCGCACCGTCGTCCCCTTCCTGCATTCCTCAGGCTTGAAGTTCGGAAGCTCGGGATACTCTAAGAGCGAGCTGTCTTTTGTGAGGTCGAGGAAACCGTAGCGGAAGAGCGCCAGGGGCTTCCCCACGTTGTTCCTTCTCAGATTGTTGATCCTGACTCCCTTTTCGGGGGTGTAGTCCGGCATCCTGATGTCTTCGTAGGTCGAGGAATCCTCCACGAGCACCGCGGCGTATTTGCCGTCCGGAGAGATCCTGTACCCGCAGACGGAGGTGTGCGCCTTGCTAAGGAAGGTCAGCTGCCTCACCGTGCCGTGGTCGAGATCGTAGGAATAGAGATTGCCGCCCTTCACGAAGAACGCCTTGGGCGCTTTTTCCGGAACGAAGAGGTTGTACTGTCCCCCGCTGGTCAGCGTCAGGCGTTCGACGTTGCCACTGATGTCGCAGATGAAAAGATTGCCGCGGCAAAGGAAGACCAGATCATAGGTGTCGTTGACGAAAGAAAATTCGCTGACGCCGGTGTACATCTCTTCGGCGTAGGCGACGTCTTTGGGATCCCTGGAGTCGTCCTCGCAGGGGAATTTCTGTATTTTCGCGGCGTCCGTAAGTTTTCTTACGCTGCCGTCCTCAAGTTTTACGAAGAGGTCCCTGACCGCCCCTCCCTTCTCGTTCCATAAGAAGGCGAGGATCTTCCCGTCGGCGGAAAAGGTCATGTCTCCCACGGTCTGCCCGTAGGTCAAAGGTCTCGTGTAAAGTTCCCTAAGGGTGGGACCCTTTGGCGAATGCTTGAGAAATGTGTTCATTTTTTCCTTAAAGTATTTTCAATATTCCATTGTTTTTTATATTTTAGCATAAAAGAGGGGCGGTTTTCGGACAAACTCTCCGGGAATGGAAATATAACTCAACTCCGCCGCAGAAAGGAAACTTTTTTCCGCAATGCCTTGATTTTTCCTCTGCTTTTTAATAAACTTTACCGATTTTTGGGGCATTTTTCCCCTTTGTCCTCTGTAATGCGGGAAAATTGGGCCGAAGATCATGATAAAAGAGAATTTACAACATCCCCGGAGGTATAAATTTTTATGTTGCAAGGTCGTCAGGACATCAAGAAAGTTTTGATCATCGGTTCGGGCCCCATCATCATTGGACAAGCCTGCGAATTCGACTATTCCGGAACCCAAGCCTGCAAGGCGCTTCGCTCCCTGGGCTACGAAATAGTTCTGGTGAACTCCAATCCCGCCACCATCATGACCGACCCGAATATGGCCGATCACACTTACATCGAACCCTTGAACGTGGAATCATTGGAAAGGATCATCGCCAAGGAAAGACCCGACGCCCTGCTTCCCAACCTCGGCGGCCAGATGGCCCTGAACCTTTCTGCCGACCTTGCCGAGAGAGGGATCTTAGCCAAATACAACGTGCAGATCATCGGCGTGAAACTCGACGCCATTAAAAAAGGCGAAGACCGCCAGACCTTCAAGGACACCATGGAAAGCATCGGCGTGGAATGCGCCAAAAGCGCCATCGCCAGAAGCTACGAGGAAGCGGAAAAAGTTTTGGAAGACATCAAGCTTCCGGTGGTCATCCGCCCGGCCTACACCATGGGCGGCACCGGCGGCGGACTCTGCTACAACATGGAAGAGTTCCAGACCATCGCCAACCGCGGCCTCAACGAAAGTTTGGTCCACGAGATCTTGATCGAGGAATGCCTGGCCGGCTGGGAAGAGCTCGAATTGGAGATCATCAGGGACAGCAAAGGACAAAAGATCACCGTCTGCTTCATCGAGAACGTTGACCCCATGGGCGTGCACACCGGCGACTCCTACTGCACCGCTCCCATGATGACGGTGCCCGAATCATTGCAGAAACGCTTGCAGAAATATTCCTACGACATCGTGGACGCCATCGAAGTCATAGGCGGCACCAACGTGCAGTTCGCCCATGACCCGGTCAGCGACCGCGTGGTGGTCATCGAGATCAACCCGAGAACTTCCCGCTCCTCCGCCCTGGCCTCCAAGGCCACGGGCTTCCCCATCGCCTTCATCTCCGCTTATCTGGCGGCCGGCATAACCCTGGACCAGCTCCCCTACTGGAAAGAAGGCACCCTGGACAAGTACGTTCCCTCCGGCGACTACGTGGTGGTGAAATTCGCCCGCTGGGCCTTCGAGAAATTCCACGGCTCCTATGACAAGCTGGGCACCCAGATGCGCGCCGTGGGCGAAGTGATGTCTATCGGCAAGAATTACAAGGAAGCCTTCCAGAAAGCCATCCGCTCCCTGGAGAACAAATGCTACGGCCTCGGTTTCTTCAAGGGCTACGACACCTGGAGCAAAGAGGCTTTGGTGGAGGCGGTGCACACTCCCTGCAGCACCCGCCAGTTCATGCTCTACGAAGCCATCAGGAAAGGCGCCACCATCGACGAGCTTTTCGAAGCCACCAAGATCAACCGCTGGTTCCTCTCCCAAATGAAGGAGCTGGTGGAACTGGAGGAAGAGATACTTAAATATAAAGGAAGCCTCCCGCCCAAGGATCTTCTGGTCCAGGCCAAGAAGGACGGCTTCTCCGACCGCTACCTCGCCAAGATCCTCGGCCTCACCGAGGACCAGCTCAGGAACGCCAGGGAAGCGGCCGGCATGGAGGAAAGCTGGTTCGCCGTCCCCGTCTCCGGCGTGAAGGACGCCTGCTACTACTATTCCACTTATAACAAGAAGAACGAGATCAAAGTTTCCGACAAACCCAAGATCATGGTGCTTGGCGGAGGCCCCAACCGCATCGGCCAGGGCATCGAGTTCGACTACTGCTGCGTCCACGCAGCCTTCGCCATAAGAGACGCCGGGCTGGAATCCGTGATGGTCAACTGCAACCCCGAGACCGTCTCCACCGACTACGACACTTCCAACAAGCTTTACTTCGAGCCCCTGACCCTGGAGGACGTCCTTTCCATCTACCGCGAGGAAAAACCCCTGGGCGTCATCGTGCAGTTCGGCGGGCAGACGCCCCTCAACCTGGCCCACGACCTGGAAGCCAACGGCGTCAAGATCCTGGGCACCTCGCCCAAGACCATCGCCCTGGCGGAAGACCGCGAGCTCTTCCACGAGGTGGTGCAGAAACTCGGCATTCCCCAGCCGGAAGCCGGCATGGCCCACAGCGTGGAGGACGCCCTCAAAGCCGCCAAGAGGATAGGCTACCCCCTGATGGTGCGCCCCTCCTTCGTATTGGGCGGCCGCGGCATGGAAGTCGTGCACAACGACGAGATGCTGGTTGAGTATATGAACAACGCCCTGCAGGCCGCGGGCGAAAACGTCATATTGATCGACAAGTTCCTTGAGAACGCCACCGAGACGGAAGCCGACGCCATCTGCGACGGCAAGGAAGCCTTTGTCCCCGCCATCATGGAGCACATCGAGCAGGCCGGCATCCACTCCGGCGACTCCGCCTGCTTCATCCCGCCCGTGACCATTCCGCAGAAGCACATCGACACCATCGAGCGCTACACCAAGGAACTGGCTCTCGAGATGCACGTGGTTGGATTGATGAACGTCCAGTACGCCATCTGCAACGACGTGGTCTACATCCTGGAAGCCAATCCCAGAGCCTCCCGCACCGTGCCTCTCGTCAGCAAAGTCTGCTCCATCCCCATGGCCAGGATCGCCACCCAGGTCATGCTGGGCAAGACGCTGAAGGAACTCGGCATCACCAAGAAGGCCATCCCCCACTACGGCGTCAAGGAAGCCGTCTTCCCCTTCAACATGTTCCCGGAAGTGGATCCGGTCCTCGGTCCCGAGATGCGCTCTACCGGCGAAGTCCTGGGCATCTCCACTTCCCCTGGCCTTGCCTACTTCAAGTCCCAGGTGGCCGCCAACCAGAAGCTCCCCACGGAAGGCACCGTGCTCATGACCGTGGCGGATCACGACGAGATGCTGCTTGAGACCGCCAGGCTCTTCACGGAACTCAAATTCAAGATCCTCGCCACCAAAGGCACCTGCGCTTTCTTAAACGAGAACGGGATCGCCGCCGAACCGGTCAAGAAACGTCTGGAAGGCCGCCCGAACCTTGTGGACGCCATCACCAACGGCGAGATCCACCTGATCGTGAACACTCCCATAGGCAGCCGTTCCAAAGACGACGACTCCTACATCAGGAAGACCGCCATCAAATACAAGGTCCCCTACATCACCACCATGACCGCTGCTCACAACGCCGCCCTCGGCATCAAGGCCTTCCTGCACGGCTCCGCTCCTTTGAAGAGCATCCAGGAATACCACGCCGACATCAAATAAAGCGCGGATAAAAAAACAAAAACCCCGGGACCGATCTTCCCGGGGATTTTTTTATCAATAAAAAAAAGCGCCTCCCTTGCGAGAGGCGCTCTTTTTTTAAGAAGTTAAAAATTACTTCTTGGCTGCGGGCTTCTTGGCCGGGGCTTTCTTAGCAGCGGGCTTCTTAGCAGCGGGCTTCTTGGCAGCGGGCTTCTTAGCAGCGGGCTTCTTGGCAGCGGGCTTCTTGGCAGCGGGCTTCTTGGCAGCGGGCTTCTTGACAGCGGGCTTCTTGGCCGGGGCGGCTTTCTTGGCCGGGGCGGCTTTCTTGGCAGCGGGCTTCTTGGCCGGGGCGGCTTTCTTGGCCGGGGCGGCTTTCTTGGCCGGGGCTTTCTTGGCAGCCGGTTTCGCAGCGGGTTTCTTAGCAGTAGGCATAGTGTTTCTCCTTTT
>JAGCGH010000024.1 GCA_017649705.1 bacterium | reverse complement strand
AAGGTCGGCTAAAAAGCGGCTCTCCCCGTTCAGTTCGGGGCCGTGCAAAAGCGTCACCTCGTGGCCGAGCTTGGCCTGGCCTAAGGCGGTGTAGACCGTGTTCTCCTGGGCGCCGCCCTGGATGAGGCGCGTTATGACGTGGCAGATCTTCATGCTTCCTTGTCCTTTTCCCGGAAGGGGTAAAATTCCGCCCTGAGGTCCTTGGGGATCTCCGCTTCCAATCTTATGGCGTCCTCGTCGTAGGTGAGGTTCCTGACCGTGGAGCGGGCGTAGAGCTTGGCGACCAGATCTCCCCGGTCGGGAGGAAGAATAAGTTTGGCCCAGGGGTGCGGGGCTTTCCTTTTTTCCTGTATGGCCTGAAGAAGTTTCGGGAAGCCGTCCTTTTCCAAGGCGGACAGGAAAAGCGCCTCCGGGTATTTGCTCCGGAGCTCGTGGCCCCGGGCGAAGGAGAGCCTGTCCTTCTTGTTAAGGACCAGGATCCTTGGATTGTTCTGGGCGCCTATTTCCTCCAGGACTTTTTCCACCGCCTCTATCTGCTCCTCGGTGTCGGGGGCGGAGGCGTCCGCCACGTGGACGATGACATCCGCCTTCTCGGCTTCCTCAAGGGTCGCTTTGAAGGCCTCCACCAGAGTGTGGGGCAGATGGCGGATGAAGCCCACGGTGTCGATGAAGATGAAGCGCTCGTTGTTAGGGGCGAGATAAACGCGGGAGGTCGGGTCAAGGGTAGCGAAGAGCTTGTTTTCCACCAGCACGTCCGCTCCGGTCAGGGCGTTCATGAGCGTGGATTTCCCGGCGTTGGTGTAGCCCACCAGAGCCACGGCGGTCTCGCGGCTCTTTTGCCTGGCCTTGCGCTGGAGCGTGCGGTCTTTCCTGACCGCTTCCAGCTCTTCCCTTAAGTGCTGCAGCCTTTTGTGGGCTTTCCTTTTGTCCAGTTCCAGCTGCGTCTCGCCGGGGCCCTTGGTGCCCGCGCCGGCGTACTGGCGGGAGAGGTGGGACCACATGCCGGTCAGTCTCGGAAGAAGATAGGCCAGCTGGGCGCATTCCACCTGGAGCTTGCCTTCCCTGGTTCTGGCCCTTTGCGCGAAGATCTCAAGGATGAGGCCGGTGCGGTCCATTATTTTGGCCTGCAGCGCGTCCTCCAGGTTCTTGTGCTGGGCGTTCGTAAGCTCCGTGTCGAAGATGAAGAGATGCAAATCGGGATGCTCCGCGCCCAGTTCCTTTATTTCCTTGACCTTGCCGGAGCCCACGTAGGTGGCGGGGTTGATGTCCCTGAGCTTGACTTCCAGGGTCCTTACGACTTCGAGTCCGGCCGTGTCGGCCAGGGCTTTCAGCTCCTCGAAGCTGACGTCCAAGCCTTCCTGGTCATCTGGAAAGCCGATGAGGAAGGCTTGCTCTTTCGGGATCTCCGTGGAGTAGGTCTTCTGCTTCATTACTTCTTGAAGAGGCCTTTCAGAAGGTTCTTTCCTTCCTTTATGAGCTGGTCGGCCTTCTGGGAAGCGTCGGAATTCTTGTCAGACTTGATGACGCCGCCCAGTTTCTCGAGGCCCTTCTGCACGCCTTCCTTGACCTTGTCCGTGGGCACCACGTCCAGGAACATCTCCCAGTGCGCGCCCAAGGTCTTGGTCAGGGATTTGAAGACGTTTTCGGGGCCCAGGATCTGCGGGTTCTCGAGGGTCCCGGTCACCACGATGGGCGGCAAGGGATAAGTCTTGCCGGGCTCGTCGTTGTCTTTCAAAATGGATTTGGGCGCCATGGAGAGCACGATCTCTTTGACGGCCTGGGCGGTAAGAGTCAGGCTGATGGCCATGTCGATGTTCTTGTCCATGTCGATGGTGCCTTCGGTCCTCACGCCCACCACCGCGCTTGTGACTTCGCTCTCGTCGATGGCGAGAACGCCGTTGGTCAGAGAGGCGCTCATGTCGAAATCGCGGAACGGGAGGTCGCTCAGGCGGCTGTAGTGAATGACGTTCGCCAGGGCGTTCAGGATCTTGATGTTCTTAAGCTCGCCGTCCCGGACGTCCATTTTGAACTGCGCGGTCAGATCTTTTTTGATCGCCGCTTCGTCCGTGCCGCGGCCCTGGGCCTGGAGGTTCAAGCCGGCCAGGCCGGAGATGTAGGTGTCGCCTTGCGGCATGGCGGCCTTGGAGACGGCCATGCAGGAGATGTTGGTGCCCAGAAGGGACAGCGTGTAGGCGTATCCCGGGATCTTCAGGTCGCAGACGCTCTTCAGGTCAAGCGTGCCTTCCGCGAAGCCCAGATTCGGGCCCTTAAGCGTTGCCACGCCGTTAACGAGCTCCACGAAAAGCTTGCAGGGCGAGAGCACGTAGTTCCCGTAGCAGAGTTCCTTGAAGTCCAGAGTCGCCTCCGCCTGCCATTTTTCGATGCCCTTGGGCGGCTCGGAAGATCCGCCTTGCTTGGGCTCTTCCGCCGGGGCTTTCTGATCTTTTGCTGCCTTGCCCTCGGAGGAGGCGGTCAGAGCCTGGATGTCGAAATGGTTGGAGGTGAGGTTAAGTTTCTGCTTGCCGGCGGTGGGCTCGATGAAAAACTCGCCGTTCAGATCGAGCCCCTGCTTCGGGTTGGCGCCCTTCTGCAAAGTAAGAGAAGTGGGGTTCAGGGTGATCTTCGGCAGGACGACGCCGGCGCTGCCGGCGCTCTGCAAGAAGAGCTGGCCCTCAATGTTTTCAGGATCCCAGGCCAGGGAGGAAAGGGTGCCGATATCCCAGCGCACCGCGTAATTGTTTTGGCTGATGGTGCCTTCCCCTTTCAGGCCGGCCGAAAGGAATTTTTTGTCGTTCAGGGCGGCGGTGAGGCGCTTCACAGTGAAGAGGAAGCGGTCGTTGTCGGAGAAAGAGCCTTCCACGACCGCTTCGCCGTTGAGCTTGCGGTAGCGCTTATCTTTCATGGCCAGGTCGGCGTCGTTAAGGGAGATCTGCCAGGCGCCGGTCAGGTCCTTTTTGGCGGGATCGAAAAAGGTCTTGCCAGCGAGGGACACCGTGCCCTTGTTGATCTGGATATCCTGGCCCTTGACGAAGGGCGCCAGCCACTGCAGCTCGGCGTCCCTGAGCTCGTAGGCAACGTTCGCCGAGCAGAGTTCGCCCCGGGAGAGCTTGTCGAATTCCAAGGAAAGCGGCGAGAGCGTTTTCACTAGCAGCATGACGCTGCCGTCCCGGCGGCGGGCGGAGAGGTCGAAGCGGTCGAAGGAGACCTTCTTGTTGGCGGCCTCGAAGCGGGTGGTGGAGACCAGCTCGCAGTCCACTGAGGGCAGGTGCGGATAGGCGGAGTAGGAAAGGTTCCTCAGGAAAATATGGTTCGTGCCGGAAAGCGTGCTGGCGGTGTTGTCCCAGCGCGCGCTGGTAGTAAGCGAGGTCTCGAGCTTCCCGAGGGCCAACGGCACGCGGTCGCCCAGAAGCTTTTCCCAAAGCCGGGAGGGCATGACCTGCAGCGCGGCGGCCGCCTCGGCGCTGCCGGAATTAACGTCGTAGCGGCCGTTGCTGGTAAGACCTGCCACGTCGTTTTTGCCCTGCTTCAGCGCCAGGGAGAGATTCTTGATAAGGAGGGCCTGGCCGACGTTCTCGCATTCAGCCTGGAGATTTCCCAGGACGTACCAGTTCGCCAGATCGATCTCACCCGCCCGGCCGGTCAGGTTCGTTATGAGAAGCGAGCCTTTTGCGCCGGTGGGTATGAGGGAATCGGAGAAGGTGAAGGCGGCGTCCAGCAGGAAGGGCATCCTTTCCACCACGACGTCCTCGCCCTTGACGTATTTGGCGTTGCCGTTGACTTTCAGGACCGCTTCTTTTTCCGGCGCGAATTCCATCAGTTCCAAAGACAGGCTGCCCCAGAGTTTTTCCTCGGAGGTCGTGATGGAGAAGGAGGCGCCGGGAACGTGGAGCGCGCCGAGATCCACGGGCAGCTTCAGTTCCTCGATCTTTTTCTTAAGGTCGAAATCCTCCTTTTCTTTTTTCTCCTCCTCGGGCTCGTCCTCGCGCTTCTCGAAGAAGGTCGGGAAGATCGCCAGCCTGGGGCCCACGATGGAGAGCGTCTTGATCTTCTTCTGATCGGCGCCTAAGGAGGCCAGCTCGTAGCCGGTCTTGAAACTCTGGATGAAGAGCGTCATGTTCGTTTCGCCGGCGGGATTTTTCCAAACGAAATTCAGATTGTTGAAAGACGTTTCGCCGAAGCCGAGGTCGATGTCGTCCAGGGTGAAGGTGTATTCGTCAGTCTGCAGGGCCGGGATGAGGACCTTCGTGATGAACGGCGACGAGGTGGCGACGAAAAAGGCAACGACCAGAAGCGCGATCAGGATGAGCGCTACGATAAGGAGGCGTTTGATTATTTTCATGGCTCTAGAATTATGACGGCCGGCAGGCCTTTGGGTTGAAGGAGATCCAAACGCATTTTAAGCAACTTGCTTTCCGCGTCAGCGTCCACGCGGTAATTTAAGAAGACGAAGTCGTTGGTCAGGATGTTCCTGATCTCGGGGTCGCGGAAAGTTTTCCGCTCCATCTTTTTGCAGGAGGCGCACCAGCTGGCGGAACAGTCGACCACAAGCGGTTTCTTTTCCGCGCGGCTCTTTTTGAAAGCGGCGCTGATGCTGTCGTTGTAATAATAGCCCGGAACTTTCTCCGTTTCGGAGTACGAGTAGTTCTCGGCGCGGAAGAGCCGCGGGACCGCTATGGCGTAGTAAATGCCGAGCCCGATGAGCACGACGGCCATGGCTCGCTTCACCCAGACCATCCAGCCGCCCGGCTTCGGGAGGAAGGAAAGCCCGGCGCCCAGGAAAGGCCAGGGCGAGGCCAGGCCGAGTCCCAGGACGAAAGGCAGCAGCAAGCCCAGGTAATTGCCCTTGTTGTAAAGCTCCGCGCCCTGCGCCAGGGCGTAGACGATGACGGGGGCCACGCAGGCGCCGGCCAAAAGCGCCGCCAGAACGCCCAAAAAGAAAGCGTGCAAGGCGCTGCCCTTTTTGCCGGACACGTTCTGCGGCCTACCTATGAAGCGGCTCCAGTCCAGGATGAAGAGGTCGAGCATCGCCAGGCCCAAAACAATGAAGAGCAGAGCCAGGGCGGCCCTGAAGTACCAGAGGTCGTACCACTGGCCGAAGCTGCCGCCGATGAAGATCGCGATGGCGCCCAGCGTCCCGTAGGTCAGCGTCATGCCGAGCCCGTAGGTCGCGCCCAGAAGCGCGCCGCGCCTTGGCCCGGCTTTTTCGTATTTCGCGCCGAGGACCGCCAGCGTCATGGGGATGACCGGCAGCACGCAGGGCGTCAGGTTCAGCAGAAGGCCGCCGAAAAAGAGAATGACGAGCGCCCAGATACCGAAACCGGAAGAGGCTTTCCCCTCTTCCTTGCCGTAGAGGAAAGCCTTGAAGTCCGCGCTCGACATGTATCCGTAGGCGCGCTTAGTTTCTTTGAAACCTTCGGTCTCCGGAGGCAGTTTGCTGGAGCCGATGCGAAGTTCGGAAGACTTTTCGCCGCCCAAGGTGACCGTCTGGGGCGGATAGCAGATATCCTTGTCGCAGCAGCGGAAGGAGATCTCCAGAGGAAGCTCGGCCGTGCAGGGAGCGGAAAAGCTCTTCTTGTAGACTGCCTCTCCCAGGTCGTTTTTGGCGGGCGCCGGCAAATCTACGCTGCCGTTGCTCAAACTGAAGTCAGCGTAGAGGTAGGCCCCCGGCTTGATCTCGACCTTAAGAGTCTCTTCCCCCACCAGGGAAAAGGAAACGGGATATCCTTCCGCGCCAAGCGCGCGGAGGGAAAAAACCAAAAGCAGCGCCAAGGCGCCGAAAGTTTTAAATAAGTTAGCCATATATAGACCATTTTAGCATAATCCGTGCGATTCGGTCTTTCCACCGAAGGGCTTTTTTTGTAAAATTTAAAACGTTAAGCCCCTACTTTAAGGAAAAACATATGCGCTGCCTGAAATGCGGAAAGGAAGCGGCTCCCAACAGCGCCTACTGCACGAGCTGCGGGAAAAAAGCCAACCCCAACAAGAAGAGCCCGGAAAGACCAGAAGCCAAAAACAAGGACCTCTGCGACGACGAGGGCATCCTGACCTTTGATCCCGAAAAAGAGACCTACCACGATCGCGAGGACGAGGAGGAGTCGAACGAGCAATACTTTTCCGAGCGGGACAGGGCCTATCATCGACAGCTGGAAGAAAAGCGGCTGAAAAGAGTCATCGTGGTCGACCCCAAAAATCCCGGCAGGGACATCTACGTTCCCAACAGCCTGCTCGCCGCCATCATCTTTACCATCATCTGCTGCCAGCCCCTGGGGCTCGTAGCCATATACTACGCCATTCAATGCAACCGTTACATAGCCATGGGAGACAAAATGAACGCTCTTAAAGCCTCGAAAAGCGCCCGCTTCTGGATCATATTGACCATCGTGGTCAGCATAGCCCTGATGTTCCTGGCCGGCGAGATCGGCAAGAACAAGGGAAAAGAAGACGAATCCTCCCCTGTCCGGCAGGAAGCCGTCCAGGAGACAGAGGAAGCCGCGGCGGCCGAGGAGACGCCGGAACTCAAGGAAGGCGAGATTATGCCCGAGGACGAGGGCATCTGGACCGTGGATCTTAAAAGAGCGCAAAAGAGCGCAAAAGAAAGCGGCAAAAAGCTGCTTATCCTTTTCACCGGATCAGACTGGTGCCACTGGTGCAAAAAACTAAGCGAGGAAGTTTTTTCCAAACCGGAGTTCGAGCAGGAAGTTGTCAAGCTTTTCGTGCCCGTCAAACTTGATTTTCCCAGCAAGGTGAAATTCCCTGAAGCCGTGAGGAAAAGCTACAAAGCCGAGATGGAGCGCTACGACATCCGGGGCTTCCCCACCGTTATTCTCTCCGACGCCGAAGGGAACGCCTTCGCCGTCTGCGGGTACAGTTCCGGCGGCGAAGGCCCCTACCTTGAGATGCTCCGGGGCCTCATCGCGGAAAAGGAGGAGCTGGACGCCAAGGCCCGAGAACTGAAAGAGGGCGGCGCGGAGGAGGCCAAAAAACTCTATTCAATCCTGGAAGAATACTGCGGCAAATACATAACCTTCCCCTGCGTGAAAGAAGGCCAAAAAGTTCACTACGACGTCTGCCGGGAAAAAGTTCCCGAAATAGACGAGGCGCTGGAAAAGGAAGAAAAGGTCGCCGCCCGCCTTGCCGAGATCGGCGAAAAATACCAAATAGGCGAAGGATATGATCCCACCCAAGCGACTCCTGAAACGGCCGAGCAGGCCGCCTCCGAGTACCGGGAGCTTATAGATTCCTTCAGCCTGGAAGGCGAAAAAAAGCAGGAGATCCTCCGCAAGATCGCGATCGTTTACTCCGTCGTCCGCGACGGTGAGAAGAGCCGGGAATACCTGGACATGGCCCTGGAGGCCGCCCCCGACACCGATTTCGCCAAGATGATGAAAGCCAGGCGCGCGGAAGAAAAAGAACAGGAAAACAACGATAATCAATAATAAAAGGAAAAATTATGGAAGAATCGAAAGCTTACGTCGCTTCGCAGTTTTTGGCGAAGACCAGTTCCGGCGAAAACATCAACACCTACACCCTGCAGGGCGCCGGCGGCGTCAGAATGGACGTCAACAACTACGGCGGCAAGATCACCCGCCTCTTTCTGCCCGACAGGGAAGGGAATATGAAAGACTGCATCCTGGGCTTCAACGACGTGGAGGGCTATGAGAAAGTGGACGCCTACCTGGGCTCCCTTATCGGCCGCTACGGCAACCGCATCGCCTACGGCAAATTCACCCTGGACGGCGTGGAGTACAAGCTGCCCATAAATAACGAGCCGGGAGGCCTGCCCTGCTGTCTGCACGGCGGCACGAAAGGCTGGGACGCCTTCGCCTGGAAAGCCGTTCCCTTCCAGGAAGGCGACGACGTGGGCGTGGTCTTCACCTTCGAGAGCCCCGACGGCGACCAGTGCTTCCCCGGAGCCGTGAAGGTGAAAGTCACCTACACCCTGACGCCCGACAACGTCTGGAGGATCGAATATGAGGCCGTGACCGACAAGCCCACGCCAATAAACATGACCCAGCACGTTTACTTCAACTTCCACGGCGAAGCGGAAGGCACGATCCTCGACCACGACCTCACCCTTTTCGCGGACAAGATGACCCCCACGGACGCCGGCCTCATCCCCACCGGCGAGATCGCTTCCGTAAAGGGCACCCCCTTCGATTTCACCACGCCGCACAAGATAGGCGAAAGGATCAGGACTGAAAACGAGCAGCTCAAATTCGGCAAGGGCTACGACCACAACTTCGTCCTGACCTCCCCCAGTAAGGACGGCGTCCCCGTCAAAGCCGCGGAACTCTACGAGGAGACCACTGGCCGCTATCTGGAAGTCTGGACCACGGAGCCCGGCATCCAGATCTACAGCGGCAACTACTTAGGCCCGCACATCAAAGGGAAGAGCGGCGTTCCCTACGCCGAGAACGGAGGCCTGGCCATGGAGACCCAGCACTATCCCGACTCCCCCAACAAGCCCCAGTTCCCCTCCACCATCGTGCGTCCGGGCGAGACTTACAGGACCGTTACGGAGTACCGGTTCGGGGTCAAGTAATTGTAAAAAAAATTGGCTTTCACTATAATTTAATCGCTAAAAAACATATTCTGCGTCCGGGCCCCGTTCCGGACGCTTTAACAACTTAAAATGGAGTAAAACATGAAAAACATCTACGGCGCTCTTTGCTGCGGCCTGGCGCTCTTAGCCTTCGGCTGCGCCACCGCTCCCGAAAGCGAAGCTCCGGCTCCCGCCGAAGCTCCGGAGGCCCCGGAGGTCCAGGAGGTCCAGACGGCCCCCTCTTCCAAAGCCAGCGTAACCCAAAAATTCTTTGCCAAGAATAAACTCGGCCAGACCGTCATGCAGTACACCCTGAAGGGCGCCGGCGGCGTGGTCATGGACGTCATCAACTACGGCGGCAAAGTCGTCCGTCTCTATCTGCCCGACAAAAACGGCGAAGCCAAGGACTGCACCCTGGGCTTCAACGACGTCAACGGCTACGAGACCGTGGATCCCTATTTCGGCTCCATCATCGGCCGCTACGGCAACCGCATCGCGGAAGGCCTCTTCGTCCTTAACGGCGTGACCTACCGCCTGCCCACCAACAACGAGCCCGGCGGCATTCCCTGCTGCCTGCACGGCGGCGCTGCCGGCTGGGACACCAAGATCTGGAACGCCGAGCCCTTCCAGAACGGCGACACCGTGGGCGTAGTCTTCACCACCACGAGCCCCGACGGCGACCAGGGCTTCCCCGGCAACGTCGCGGCGAAGGTCACCTACACGCTCACTCCGGAAAACGTCTGGAGGATCGAATATGAAGCCGTTCCCGACAAGGCTACCCCCATCAACCTCACCCAGCACATTTACTTCAACTTCCACGGCGAAGCGGAAGGCACGATCCTCGATCACGACCTGACCTTGTTCGCGGACAAGATGACCCCGGTGGACGCCGGCCTCATCCCCACCGGCGAGATCACTCCGGTTGCCGGCACCCCCTTCGACTTCACCACGCCGCACAAGATCGGCGAGAGAGTCGACACCAAGGGCGACAAGCAGCTTGAATACGGCAACGGCTACGACCACAACTTCGTCCTGACCAATCCTTCCAAGGGCGGCGAACTGTCCCAGGCCGCGGCCCTCTATGAAGAAAAGTCCGGCCGCTACATGGAAGTCTGGACCACCGAACCCGGCATTCAGTTCTACTGCGGCAACTTCCTGACCGACAAGATGATCGGCAAACAGGGCAAAGCCTATCAGTTCAGGGGCGGCCTGGCCCTCGAGACTCAGCATTATCCTGATTCTCCCAACCAGCCGAACTTCCCCTCCACCATCGTTGAACCCGGCCAGGTCTACAAGACCACGACCGAATATCGCTTCGGCACCAAGTAAGGAGCAAACATGGGTATTGTT
>JAGCGH010000178.1 GCA_017649705.1 bacterium | reverse complement strand
GATGACAACGATGCGGTTCTTGAACTTCTGGATATAGGGAAGAGCCTCGATGAGGACTTCCGTTTTGGCGATGGCTTCTTTCATTGCTTTAACTTAAATTGTTTTTTGGAAGAGGGATTTTAGCAAAGGGGTCGAGGATTTTCAAGACGTCTCACAGATGTCCGGATCTGGCTATGGCGATGAGAAGCCAGAGCCCCATGGTGGCGGAAACTATTAGGCCCACGATGCCCAGGATGGAGACTTCGTGCCAGACAGGCGGAGTGTGGGTGTGAAGGAGAAGAGCGGAGGCAAGAAGTAAGGCCGAAACAATAAGGGCGTAGGAAAGCCTGTTGGCGTCCTTGTCGAAGGTGCGCAGGACTTGTTTAAGATTCGTGGAGCTCAAGGAGAGCTTTATTTCCGCTTTCTTGATGGTCTTGATGAGATCCCTGGCTTCGTCAGGAAGGTCCCTCAAGAGGCGGTAGAGCTCGGCACTCGTGTGCGTCATGTCGGAGGCAAGCCTCTTGGGATCGTACTTTTCGAGGACGAGCTTTTGGGCGTAAGGCTTGATCTCTTCCATGACCTGGAATTCAGGGTCTATGGCAAGGTAGGTGCCGTCAAGCATGGCTAGGACTTTTACTAGAGTGGAGATCTCCGGAGGAAGAAGAATGCCGTGCTTGGTGAGGAGCTTCATGAGATCGTTTAGGATCTCGTCGACCTTGATGCGGTTGAGGGGAAGGTAGGCGTAGGTGTCGACAAAGTCGGAAATGTCACGTCCTAGCTCTTTGGTGTCCCTGATATCGTCGCCGTTGGCGGAGAGCTTAAGGACGGCCCTTAAGAGTTCGTCGTCCTTGCGGCGGACCACCGCGACCAAGCCTTCGGCCAGGAGCATGCGCTGCTCTTTGGTGAGCTTGCCCATGGCGCCGAAATCCAAAAAGCAGAGCCTGCCGTCATCCTGGACAAGGATGTTCCCCGGGTGCGGGTCGCCGTGGAAGAAGCCCTGATCGAAGATCTGGGAGATGATCACCGAGGCGCCGTTCTTCGCTATGGCCTTAAGGTCTAAATTAAGGCTTTTGAGTTTTTCGGCGTCGGAGATCTTGGTGCCCGTGACGAACTCCATCGTCAGGATGTGGGAGGTACTGAGTTCGCGGTAGAGTTTTACGAGCTTGAGCCTGGGTTCGTTTTGGTTCTGAATATTGAAGCGCTCTAGGTTGTTTGCTTCCACCAGAAGGTTCATCTCCTGCCGGAGCTGACGGCCGAATTCTCTTACGAGAGCGGTCGGGCGCAGGGCTCTGGCTTCCTGAACGTGCTTTTCAAGAAGGCGGGAAAGATCCTCCATGATGGCAAGGTCGGACTGGATCTTCTTCTCGATGTTGGGACGCCTGATCTTGATGGCCACCACTTCCCCGTTGGGAAGAATGGCTTTGTAGACCTGGGCGATGGAAGCGCAGGCCACGGGCTTATCGGAGAAAGATCGGAAAAGTTCTGCAACGTCTTTTCCCAGCTCCTCTTTTATTATGGCCTTGGCTTCCTCGTCCGGGAAAGGCGGGACTTTGTCCTGGAGCTTTTTGAGTTCCGCGCAGTATTCTTCGGGAAGAATGTCGTTCCTGGTGCTTAAGATCTGGCCGAACTTGATGAAGGTCGTGCCCAGGGACTCCAAAAGAAGACGGAAGCGTTCGGCGCCGGAGAGCGCCTGCACGCTCTCCGGCGGAACGGGGCCGTTTTCTTTGAGCACTTCGTTGAGATCCTTGTTCTCGGAGGAATTGATCTTCATAAGGAGGTCCCTGTAGCCATACTTCACGAGTATGGTAAGGATCTCCTTGTAACGGACGAGACAGTTGTAGGTCTCAAGTATGCTGCGGGAACGGTCGGGCATAGTTTACTCGGCTTTGGGTTTCGCTTTCGCTTTGGCTTTAGGTTTGGCTTTGGCTTTGCAGCATTTTTTAGGGGCTGCTTTTTTGGGAGCGGCTTTCTTCTGGGCCTTCTCTTTGTTGGCTTTGGCGAAAGTTTCAAGCTTGTCGAAGAGCTCAGCCTGGGTGGAGAGGAAGTCCTTTTCGAACTGGATGCGGATCTTTTCGCCGCGGGAGATCATTTCCTTGACGATCTTCTGGCTCTCGGCTTTGGTGACGCCGCATTTGTCCTGAAGTTTCTTGGCCAGCTGTTCCGCTTTGTCTTTGCCGGTGGCGGTAACGCCCATGCCGAAATTGAGAGCGTCGTTCACGATCTTTTTAAACATAAAAACCTCCTTTTTGAAAATTATATGTTCGTTCATTTTTGGGAAGTGGCGTACGCGGCTTTACGGATGCCGGCCTCCCTTATAAGTTTTAGTATCTCCGTCATGTCTTTTTGCCTGGCGTCCTCGTCCGCCATCACGAGCACGGTCCCGGAGGGGCAGTTTTTTCTGAACTGCTCCATAAGTTCCAGCGCCCTGTCATGGCTGACTGGCAAAAGATCGTCCCCTTCGGCGTAAAGGTCCCCTTCCTTCGTCAGCGTCAGCGTCATCACTTCTCCCCTGATGCTGTCAGGGTCGGCGTTTTTGGGAAGTGACACGGCCACTCCCGGGCGGTAGACAAGGCCGCTGCAGACGAAAAGCGTCACCGCCAGGATGAACAATATGTCCACCACCGGCGAAAGGTCCGCCAGGGCCATGATGCGGCTGTGGCGCTTGTGGGTCCTTTCCAGGGTCTTTTTGTACCAGGGTCTAGGCATTTTCCTTTTCCAGAAGAAGTTCGGTTATTTCCGAAGAGGCCAGGGACATGTCGTCCACGAAGTGCCTGACCCTGGAGGTCAGGTAATCGAAGGCGAAATGGTCGGGTATGGCTATGATGAGCCCCAGGGCCGTGGTGATGAGGGCCTGCCAAAGGCCCTTGGCCAAGGAGGCCTGCTGCACGAAGGGCGATTCGATCTGAATGGTGTAGAAAAGATTTATGATGCCCGCGATGGTCCCCAGAAGGCCTATGAGAGGCGTTATGCGGGCCAGGGAGGCCAGTACCGAAAGATTGTGGTCCAGTCTGTTTATCTCTATTTGGGCGGTCCTGTCCAGGGCTTCCAGGATCTGGGCCTTCGATTCGCCGTAGCAAAGGAGCGCCGAATGCAGAATGGCCGCCACCGGCCCGGGGGTGGTGGCGCACAAGGAGACCGCCTCCGCGATGCGGTTGGCTCTCACCAGGTTCCTGATGCCCGATGTGAATTCCCTGACGTCGATGGTGGCGCGCCAGAAATGGAAGTAGCGCTGCACGAAGATCCAGATGGAGACCAAGGCGCAGAAAAGCAAGGGATAGACGAAAAAGCCGCCTTTTTCCCAAAAGTCGAAGAAGAGCGTCATACGGTTTTCTTCCTCATGAGGGCTAGGGTAAGGAGTATGGAAAGAAGCGTCAGAGCCGCGGGCTCGGGAATAAAGACGAGGTCGCGGGAGTTGTAGTTGTCAAGCACGAAAGTGTCGGCGATGTTGTCGTAGCCCTTCTTCTGGGCGCGGAGTATGACCTTCTGATCCGCCATGACAGGAATGCTGAGCAGAGGCGGAACATCGTTGACGAAGTTTACGATTATGCTGGAAGTGGCGGCGGCCACAAGCCTGATCTGGTCGGCGCTGACAAGTTTGGCATCGGTGTCGCGGACGATTATGTCAAGGCTGTCCCCTCTTCTGCCCTGGGACCGCTGAAGAGCGACCTTACGCATGGTGGAGGTGCCGGCGAAGGAGAAGTTGGTAGCTATGGTGTCGTAGCCGTCCATGGAGAGCAATACGGAGTTGACGCCCTTGGGGGCGGAAAGGTTCGAGGTGACGCCCTTGGAGTTGGTATGCCCGGTCGTGCCGAAGCAGCTGACCGTGACGCCTTCCATGTAGAAGGCGGACTCGTTGTCAACGACGGTCAGGTAGAGGTAAGAATTGCCGTTGCCTTCGGCCTGTTCGGGGATGACTTTCAGGGTGGACGTTTGCTCAGTGATAACGGGCTGGAATTTGCAGCCCTGCCTGGCGAAGGTCAATGTCACGGGTCCCTCGTCCTCAGGAAGCAGGATAGCGAAAGCGCCGTCGCTGTCGGTAACGGTCATCTGGGACATTCCGTTTCTTATGGCTGCCACCTGAACGCCTTCCATAGGCCCTTCGCCCCAGGGGAAGTTGGTGACGACCGTGCCGGAGAAGATATGCCAGTTGTCGACCGTCAGACGCGTGGTCTGAGCCAAGCAGGAAGTTTCCGGGAGGAGTTCAAGTCTCAAGGACTCGGAATTGAGACGCTGGTAGACGGGATAGTTGTCAGATGCAGCGAAGGTGCCGTTTGGGTAGCTCAAAGTGTCGATGCCGCCGCAAGAGATATTGGCGTCGTTGAGGAAGAAGGACTGAATGTCTCCGGCGGTGTAAAGCAATCCTTTCCAGCCGCTGACTATGATCTTGACGGTGGCGGGAAGACTCAAGTGTCCTTCCTCGTCGGCGGCGTAGAGAGAGAAGTAGTACGTTCCGGGAAGCAGCTGTTTGGTCGTTCTTGTCTGGATGGCATTTGGATCTTCGAGGGCGTCCTTGGTAGGGTTGCCGCTCCATTCTCGCCAGAAGTAGCGCAATTCACCGGCATAGTCGGTCTCAACGGAGCCTAAGAGTTCAACGTCCTCGTTGAAACCGATCTCAATGGTTTCATCCTCTCCCCCGTTAACTTTAATACGAGGAATTAACCTGGGGACTTCCTTTCTGAGATCGAAGATGATCAAGTAACTGTTGGTGTTGACGAAAGTGTCCCTGACTTCGAAGATCTCGCGGTAACAGTCATCGTCGGAGAAAGTGAGCCTTATGGCCTCGTCGTTGAACCAACCCTTCTTGATCATCGGGGTGCGGGCCCTGACTAAGCCGTAGCCTTCGTAGAAAAGCCTCAGTTCAACTTCGTTTTCCGCTATGCTTCTGACGGAGAAGAGCAGTTCGGGCTGAGCGTCCACGACCGTAAGCGTCGTGGCGGCGTTCGTCAGAACGCTTCCGTTTTCATCGCAGACGGAAAGCGTGACGGCATGCTCACCGGATGCTATTTCCTGGGGAGTGTAGTATTGGAGGTAGTTCTCCCAACCGCGGGCTCCGTATTCCCCGCCGTCTACGCTCCAAAGGTAAGTCAGAGCGCGGCCGGGGGCAAAGGTGCCGTCGGCGGTGAAGAGGACCGAATCTCCCCTCTTGATTGTATAGGGGCCGTTGGCGTTGACAATGATATCTTTCGGGATGAAAGATCTCGCTATGAGATTAACGTCGCCAAAGCCCAAATGCAATAGTCCGTTGTACGGGAAAGTGTGAGCTTCGCGGACTTTCTCGCGGTCGATCCTGACAGCGATCACCGCGGTGCCGTTGCTGACTATGGTCTCCACGGGATAGACCGTGAAGCCATAAGGAGCGTTGGTGATCGACAGGGCGTAGGGCTCGGCGCCGGCGTTCGTGATCCTCAGTATCTGAGTATCTCCCTTGTTGAAGTCAAGAGTGTCGGGATAGGCGGACATGATGGAGGCTCTCTCCCCTACTTTGACGGTGGTCGTGCAGGAGTTGGTGCCGCCGTAGTTGTCGGCCACAATGCAGGTCATAGTGTGGGTGGAATCCGGCTCGTCGTAGGTGGCGGTGAAATAAGAGGAGTCGGTCCATTCGCTGAATTCCGCGGCGTCGTCCGTCCTGAAGCAGTACTGGAACTTATCCTGCGGCATCGGGTCTTTGACAACGGCGTGGAAAACGGAAGGAACGCCGCAAACGACATTGTATTCGCTCTTCTCGAAGTTGATGATTGGATCGGCGTTCTTGACGATGAGCTGGGTGGTGGCGACGGCGGGCTCGGCGTTGGTGAGCCTGAGGTCTTTAATTGTCAGCGTGACATCGTAAGTGCCGGGAGCGAAGTTGTTGGTCCTCAGGAAATCCTTGTAGAAGGGCGAGAAGTCGCTGACGTCCTTGTAGCAGGACCAGGAGTAAGTGAGGTTCTCGCCGAGGCATCCATCCGCCGTGAAGATGACGTCATCGCCTTTTTCAATAACATATGGTCCGCCGGCGTTGGCTGTGATCTTAGGCGTGCCGGCGTAGCCGAGGGCGGCGCCGACGACTCTTGTAGCTTCGCAATCGGAGTAGGTGCCTTCGGCCCAGTAGTAGTAGAGCGTTCCGGCTTCCACGTCAGTATCGACCCAGGAATTGCCGCTGGTCAGTTCGGCGACCTTCGCGGCTTCCGAGAAGTCTCTCTTCAGGGCGCGGTAGATCACAACTTTCTGCTGGGCGCTGTCCTGATCCCAGCTGACCGTCACGTTTTCATTAGACTCGTCCTGGGTGGCGGTGATGTTGGGGGCTTTCGTGGGGAGGACGCTCTCGGCCGAGAAGCCCATCCTCAGTTCGTCGACGTAGAATTTGGCGTAGTTGGCGTAGAGGCTGAGGTCCTTGTAGCCGGTGTAGTAGATGCCTATTTCGGAACTGGTGACGGCGTCGGCGTCGTTTGGCGTTTCGCCGAGCTTGGGATCGATCCAGATCGTGACCTTGAAGGTGCCGGTGTCCTTAAGATCGTAGCGCAGCAGCATAAGGTCCGTCTTGCCGTTCGTGGGATGGACTTCCCTGTCCGGATCGTAGGAGTTGACGGCGTAGAGATCATCGTGGGTGATGCCGGCGTTGTTGCCGAGGAACATAAGGTAAACTTTGCCGTGGTCTTCCTCGTAGGGCTTAAGGAGCAAAGAGATCCAGACTGAAGTTTCGCCGTAGTGGTCGTAGCAGATGCCCTCGACAGTCGACTGATCCGGCATGCGGGTGTAGTAGACGTATTCGCCGTTGAACTTAAGGGAGCCGGGCGTAGTGGCAAGCTTGTTCACACCGTCAGAGTACTC
>JAGCGH010000023.1 GCA_017649705.1 bacterium | reverse complement strand
GCGGAAGCGGCTTTTGCTTTGACGGTGGCCATTGCCTGGCTGCGGCGGGTTGTTGCCCGCTGGAGGCTGGTTGTCCAGGTCGCCGCGGTTTTTTCCACCGTGTGGTAAAAGCCGTCGGTGCCTTTTTTCATGATATTGCCGGCGTCGTCGGTTACATAGTGGAAATATTCATCCCCATGGGCAAACAGGGTGATAGTCGAGCCGTCCGGCTGGGTATAAACGACCTTGCGGCCGGGAATGACAGGGGCGGCAAAGACATTCAGGCTCAGGAGCAGCGCGGCGGCTGCGAGAAGGATATTCTTTTTCATAGTCTTCTACCTTTTAACGATGAATCCATTGCCAGCTCCATCGGAGAGCCAGAGTTTCGCACCGGCTTCGCCGACGACCGAGACCGGGTAATCTGCGGAGCTTGTCGCCTTTGCGCCGTGACGCTCCTTGAAGGTAAGGGTGAATGCGTCGCCTTGTGCGGCCGCGGCTGGGATGCCGATGAATTCATAAATGGTGTTCTGGGCATGATCGAGCAGGGCGAAGGTCACCGTGTTCCCCGTATATTCGCGGCTCAGCTGGTGGATACCTTTTTCATAGAGCGTGTTGACGCCGTTCAGATAGGCCCCGAAGACCTCCTCTTTAAGGATCGGATCATCCGAGGCGGGCGAGGCTTCGCTTTCCGTCTTGCGGTAGAGAGCGACGAGGGATGTCGTTGTGCCAGTGACGGATGTTCCCGTATAGCAGCTGAATATTGGAGATCCGTTGTTCTCGTTGTAAAGCAGATAGGGACGGCTTCCTTGGGCGGCCTTCATCGTCGCCTTTCCTCCGGAAATGGAAAGCGTCCAGCTGGAATAGCCGCTCTTGTTTGTATTGGAAATCAGCTGGTTCGAGTTCCCGGTTGCACAAGAGATATATTTTTCGTCATGGGTTTTAAATGACCATGTTCCGGAAGTTGAACCGCTTTCTATGGTAAAGATCTCGACCTCGTCGGAAGGATCGTAAATCTTATCGTCTTCAAGGGTTACTTCCGTGGCGGGGCGGTTGCGGTTGTTCTGGGTTGTGGATATGGCATAATTCCCGGAAATCTTATCTCCCAAGACATTCGCGATAATGACTTCGTCGCCGGCTTTCAGAGAAGAAGCATCGGTAACGAGCTCATAATAAATGTCTTTCTTGTTTTCGACAAAGGTCGCATCCTCCATGTTGACGGAGAATTTATAGACGTGTCCGGCGGAGAAATCCACATTTTTACCGTTGAGGGTAATCTCGCGCTCATATTTTCCGGTAGGGGTCGCGACGGAGATTTTCAGGGTTTTGCCTTTCATATCGACCGGAACACAGGCAAACCAGAGATCTTCCGTGGCGTTGGTCTTGAGTGTGATGGAAGAAGAGGCTTCTTTTGCCTCCACGGTTCCGTCTTCCGTGCTGTAGTACCAGGTTCCGGCCCAGGGTTGGGCGGGGGAAATGAGGGTGACGGAGGAAATCTCCGCGTCTTCCGGCAGGTTTTTCAGGGTAAGGCGGCCGTAGCCGGTCAGGTGGGAGAAATGTACGTCAACGTTTTCCGGCAGCGCGTCTGCGGCTTCTGTTTTGGCGACCAGCAACTGGGCGGCCTCGTCTGCCGACAGCGGAAGCGGTGTCTGAACGGCCGGGACACTGAAAGTCAAAGCTTTGCGGCTCGGGCTGACGCCTTCCAGGGCGGAGGCGGGGCTCAGCGCGTAAAAGGTATAAGGAGCAGAGGTTTCACTGTCTGCGAAGTCGGCCTCGAAATCTGCGCGGGTGAAATCGTCGGAGGGGACGACAGCTGCCTGAACGGCCGGTGTCAGGTTAAGGGAAATGGCGACCTGGGTGTCGTTTTCGGTCCAGAGGGTCGGGTATGACAAGATGCCATCTTCTGCGGTCGGTTCGCCGAAGGCGGTTTTCGTCTGAAGCGGCGCGGCGGAGAAATGGACCCGCGTCCCTTTTTGCACGAGCGAGGGTGCCAGTTGTTCCTGCTGGGCGCAGGCGGAAAGAGCGACGGCTGCGACGGCCGGGATCGCCCATTTTGCAATCTTTTTCATTTTTGGGACATGAGGGTTAGGTTAGTATTCGTCGCTTTCTTCAGGGCCGGAGCCATTATCTATGTTCGGCGATAAAATACTCATTTCGAACCGCAGTGCAAGAATCTCTGCCACGGGTTCTTCATAGTGGATTTTTTCCATTGTTATATTATTATAGTTCATTTTTGCGTGAAAACGCTCAAAGGTAGAAAAAATGTTCTTAAAAGGCAAAAGAGGGACATACGGAGTTTTTTCGTATCTTTATCGGTTGAATGAAGAAGTTTTGGGTCATACCGGTGCTTTTGTGGCTGCTGTCCGTTCTGACGGGCTGCGGGCCGGGGCTTGGCAATTCCGTCAATGCGCAGTACTGGTTCGATCTGGGCCAGGGGCAGTTCCGGGACGGGCACTACGATGAAGCCGCCGTTTCGCTGTCACGCGCTGAGGCGCTGGCGACCGACAACTTGACCAAAGCCATGATTTACAGGGAGATGGCTCGCGTTTACAACGCTTCTTACAGCCATCTGCAGGAGGCTGCCTATATGGAGCGTGCGGCCGAAGCCTTTGCGATGGCCGGCGAGACGCGGGAGAGCAACCGGGCGTTGCTGGAGACCGGCCAGGCCTGGTACAACGTCGATGATTTCGAGCGGGCGGAGAGCCTGTACAAGTCGGCTTTGTTCGGTGCCCGGCAGGACCGGGACACACTTTTGGAAGTCCGGACCTTGCAGTCTTATGCCGCCTTGTGCCTGGCTGGACCGGAGCAGGATCCGATCCTGGCCCTCGAGATGCTGTCCCGCGTGGCGGACGAGCTGGATACGCCGCTTTCCTGTACGGACAAGGGTATTGCTGCTTATGCGTATTCCTTGCTGGGCGAGCGGGCGGAGGCCGACCGTTGGCTCCGGGAGGCGATCCGGGATGCGGAGAGCGAAGATGAGGAAACCAAGATCCGTTTCCGGGAGTATCAGGTCAAGGCTCGTGCCGGGGATGCGGCGGGAGCGCTGAAAGCTTTGGAGTCTGTCGTGGCGGCTTCCGAGGAGGCGGAGCGGCAGGCGGCCCGGGATATCACGTTGTCTTCCCAGAAGGAGTATTTCCAACAGCAGAGCGAAATTGCGGCGGAGCGTTTGCGGAGTGCCCGGATGCGCCAGTGGGTGCTGGCCTTGCTGCTGGTGCTGGGTCTGGTTGCCGGCTGGTTCATTTACCGGATGCACCGGTTGCGTGCCGAGCAGCGGCTGGCGGAAGAGCGGGCGGAGACCGACCGGGTGATGAGCATTGCGGAGGATCTCCAGGCGCGCTTGCAGAAGGCGGGTTCGTCCAAGATATTGGAGAAGTCCGGTTTCAGCGTGTTGGAGCGGCTCTGCGAGCAGTTCTATATTTATGAGGGGACGGAGAACCTGCAGGCGAAGGTCCTGAAGGAGGCGAAGTCGGTGATTGACGGGCTCCGGGCGGATACGCGGGGGCTGGAGGAGTTGCTGGATGCGGAGCACGATGGCGTGATGAGCGCATTCCGCGCGCAGTTCCCCAAATTCAAGGAAGATGACCTGCGGCTCTTCGCTTATGTCGCGGCGGGCTTTTCATCGACGACCCTTTCTACGCTGCTGGAGCGCGACAAGCAATATGTCTATAACCGGATCTGGCGCCTGAAAGGACGCATCGCTGCTTCAGAGGCACCGGACAAGGAGCGGTTCCTGGAATATTTCAATAAGTAACACTCTCCGTGGCGGATGAATACAAAACCGGCGTATGACCTGCAAACCAAAAATGTCATACGCCGGTTCCTGAATATTCTGGCCATTCAGACGCCATTAATAATGCGGTCGTTTTCAGTTAGTGGTTACACACATTATTATTTCAAAACACAAATTTTCTTTTCTTGTCGGAGGCTGCGGGCCTCCGGATTTTCCGTTGTCCGGATCGCGGGGCTTTCCGGGACCTTCCCGTCCGTTTAGCGGAGCGTAAAGACGACCGGGAAAGTGTAGGTGACTTTGACCGCCCGGTCCCGCTGCCGTCCCGGCTCCCATTTCGGGGAACTCTTCACGACGCGGACCGCTTCATTGTCCAGCGTAGCATCCGAACTGGAGCGGAGAACCTTCACGTCGGTTACGCTGCCGTCCTTGTCTACGATGAAGGAGAGATAGACCCGTCCCTGCGAGCCGTTCTCCTTGGCGATCTCCGGATAGACCAGTTTGGTGTTGACCCAGCGGCTGAACTCATTCGCGTTTTTCCCTTCGAAGGTCGGCTTCTGCTCGACCAGGACGAACGGAATGATTTCTTCTTCGATGACTTCATCCTTTACCTCTTCATAATAGGGAAGAATCTGGATGGGTTCATCCGTGTCTTCGAAGCTGGCGACAAAATCGTCTACCGGAATATCATTGTCAACGATCTCTATGTCCTCCGAAATCACCGGGAGGACGGGGGCTTGCTGCGGGGTGGGGACTTCTTCCTGGGTGATCGGGACCATCTCTTCTATATCAATGGTACTGTATCCGGTGTCCAGGAGTGCCACGCTTTTTTCGGCGGTACTGATTTCAAAGGCTCCCAGTACGACGGCCAGGGCTGTGGCCAATCCCAATTCAGCAAACATCAGCCTTTTGTTTTCGAGGCTGGCTGCAACAGTCTTCTTCTGTTCCATAAGGCATTCTAGTTAGTGGTAATCATTTCCTCTCGCCGCTCGCTTTCTTCCGTTCAGTTATCAGTGGTACCGGAAAAGGCGGTGTGCACGATCCCCTTTCCCTGTTGCAAAGTTACAACCAGAACGGGCCCCCTGCCAAATTTTCGGCCTTTTGAAAACTCTCAACGGTGGTTCAAATGGGTGCTGATTATCAAGCATTTACGACGCCCGTGTTTTAGACAAAAATCTCGCGCTTGTAACAAATTGAAAATCAACGTGTTGCGTTCGCGGTTTTTTGAGGGCTGTTTTTGGGCGGTTCTGAGCGTCCTGCGTGGACCAGCGTTTGGGCCCCTTCTATACGCCCTTTTTACTCGTTATTTGCGTCTTTTATAATTTTGATTAAATTAATATGCGTTTTGTTGTTGGGTATTGTTGCAAAAGAATTAATTATAAATCAGCCGCTTAATGGAGTTGGTTCTTTGAGACACTTTCAAGCTCCTTCGCCTTTGCAAGCCTCCTTCTTAGATTGCGCCGAGACACTCGCATTTTAGCTTCTTTTTGCAATCCTCTCATAGGAGGATCTTGTCGGCGGATCCGCCAGGGCCGGTAACAAGCGTGCCGGGGAGGAGGGCCATTGCCCGGAGCCCCCCG
>JAGCGH010000177.1 GCA_017649705.1 bacterium | reverse complement strand
TGCGTAGGCCAAGCCGTCGCGCTGGCCGTCAACAAAGGCTGCGAGCTGACCGCCTTGACCAAAGAAGAGCTCGGCAAGATCTCCCCCCTGATGGACGAGGGCATCCTGAAGATCGCCTCCGCCCAGCAGTCCGTGGAAGCCAAGAAGACCATCGGCAGCACAAATCCCGAGATGGTGAAAAAAGAAATTGAGGAATGGAAAAAGTTCCTGTCGGATGAGCTGAAAAGATACGACGCTCCGCGGGAACAGTAACTTTTGAACGTGATTTTTTATGATATATAACAATCTTACTCCCCGCGCCCAGCAGGCCATAGCCAACGCCAAAAAAGAGGCGCTGGGCTCCAACCACTGCTTCGTGGAGCCGGAACATCTCCTTTTGGGGCTGATGGATCTTCCCAACGGCCCAGTCTGGGAGCTTATGACCGCCCTGGGCGTCTCAGTGGAAAAACTGCGCGTGGCCATCGCCGGCAAATACACGGAAGACGGCGACGAGCAGGTCATGGGCGAACCGATCTTCTCCGCCCCCGCCAGAAACGCCCTCACCTACGCCGGCCAGTTCGTGAAGCTGCACGGCCATAAAAGGATCTACGACCTGCATCTGCTTTTGGGCCTGATGCACGAGGGCTCCTCCCTGGCCTGCGCCTTTTTGGAAAGCGCCGGGCTCACGGAGGAAAAAGTTCAGAAAGAAATAGAGGAGCGCTTCGGCGCGGAATTGAAGCAGGAAAAAGACCAGGAAGAACGCCAGCCCCGCATCAGGGTGGAGTTCATTCCCCTGGATGTTAAAAAGATCGCGGAACAGGATTTCAAATATTTCAAGGAACTGCGCAAGCGCGGGCTCCTGCCCCCGGGCGCGGAAAACCAGATCCCCGACGATACGGATCCGCTTGCTCCTGAAACGGAAGATCCCGCCAAGGTGCTCAGCCGCTTCGGCGTGGACCTGACCGAAATGGCCAGGGAGGACCGCTTCGATCCCTTGGTGGGCCGGGAAAAAGAAATCGACCGCCTTTCCGTTATTTTATGCCGCCGTCAGAAGAACAACCCGGTGCTTTTGGGCGAGGCCGGCGTGGGCAAGACCGCCATCGTGGAAGGCCTGGCCCGGCGCATCGTGGAGGACCGCGTGCCCTCTCCCCTGAAAGGCAAAAGAGTTTTCGCCCTGGATCTTTCCAGGCTTCTGGCCGGGACTTCTTTCCGCGGGCAGTTTGAGGAAAAGGTCATCCAGCTTCTGGACGCTTTGAAAGCGGACGGCAGGACCATCGTCTTCATCGACGAGATGCACACAATCCTTGGCGCCGGAGCCGTGAAGGATTCCTCCAACGACATCGCCAACATGCTGAAGCCCGCCCTTTCCCGCGGCGAGATCAACGTCATCGGAGCCACCACCAGCGAGGAATACCGCCGCTACGTGGAGAAGGACTCCGCCCTGGAAAGGCGCTTCCAGCCCGTCAAGGTGGAGCCGCCCACGGACGATGAGACCGTCGAGATCTTAAGAGGCATCAAGGAACGTTACGAAAAATTCCACCAGGTCTCCTACAGCGAGGAGACGCTCCGCTACATCGTGCGCCTGAGCGGCCGCTACATCAACGACAGGCATTTCCCCGACAAAGCCATCGACGTCCTGGACGAAGCGGGCGCCATGGCGCAGCTGCGCAGACTGGAGCTGGGGTCGGAGGAAAGGATGCCCGTCACGCCTCACGACGTGGCGGTGGTAATCTCCGGTTGGTCCAACATCCCGGTGGAAAACCTGGAGGAAGAGGAGCGGAAGAAACTCCAGCGCATGGAGGACGAGCTGCACAAGACCATCGTCGGCCAGTACGACGCAGTCCTGGCCCTCTCCAACGCCCTGCGCCGGGCCAGAGCGGATCTCAGGGATCCCAAACGCCCCATCGGATCGTTCCTGGCCCTGGGCCCCACCGGCGTCGGCAAGACGCTCCTGGCCCACGCCCTGGCCAAGTTCCTTTTCAACAACGAAGACTCCCTCATAGTCCTGGACATGAGCGAATACATGGAGAAATTCAACGTCTCCCGCCTCTTCGGCTCGCCTCCGGGCTACGTGGGGCACGAAGACGGCGGGCAGCTGACGGAAAAAGTCCGCAACCATCCCTTCTCCGTCATTCTTCTGGATGAAATAGAGAAAGCCCACCCCGATGTGCTTCACGCGCTGCTGCAGATCATGGAAAACGGCCGCATGACGGACAGCCAGGGGCGCCAGGTGGACTTCCGCAACACCATAATCCTTATGACCTCCAACCTGGGGGCCAAGGAATTCCTGGAAGGAAAGACCCTGGGCTTCGGCTCCGGAAGCGCGGATCTGGGCTACAGCGACCTGAGAGCCAAGCTTCTTGAAAAAGCCCGCAAGACCCTGCGCCCGGAATTCGTCAACCGTCTGGACGACATTCTGATCTTCCGCCCCCTTAAGAAGGAAGAGCTTCTGCGCATCGCGGAACTGGAGATAGAAAAAGTCGCCCGTCGTCTCAGGGAAAAGAACATCCTGCTTAAAGTCACCCCGGCGGCCAAAGCCAAGCTCAGGGATATGGCGGACACGGCCCGCTACGGCGCACGCCAGATCAGGCGCGTCGTGGAGAGCGAGCTGGAAGACCGCCTGGCGGAGGCCATCTTAAGCGACGTCATTCCGGAGAACTGCGCCCTGACCGTCAAGGTCAAGGACGGGGAGTTCGTTTTCGAAACGGCCATCCTTCCCCTGCCGGAACCGGCCAACGCCTAAATAGCGGCTTTTTAGCCTTTAAGCCCCGCCAGGCCTCGAAGAGTCCCGGCGGGGCTTTTTTTGGCGCTTTGGGAAAGATTTTGCCCAACGGCTTCCCAAACTCCTTTAAATTTTTGCCCAATCGGATACGCCTCCTAAAAGTTAAACTTCTGCTTTCGTTGCCCTTAACAAGTTTGGCACGGTGTTTGCTTATATAAGGCAGTGATCAAAATCGTCTGATTCACCGATAAGTATAAGGAGGAATAACATGAAAGCCCGTCAAGTTCATACTCAAAAGAAATGCCTGAAGTGCGGACATACTTTCAAATCGGTCAGCCCTTTTAATCGCTTTTGTCCCCGCTGCAAGTATCGCCGGATCCCCGGGTGCTACGGAACTTATACCGTCCACTCCATAGCCGGCTTCTAAAACAAGTTTTTTCTCTATTGGTTGTTGGTTAAAGGTTAAAGAACCGCGCGAAAGCGCGGTTCTTTTTTTGTCTGAAAAAAAGGCCGCGGAAGATCCGCGGCCTTTTCGCTTCGCCCTCCGGCGGGCTTGTCAGTAAGTTTTGAGGGTTTTTACTCTCAGCGGCATATGGATGTTGGAGGCGCCGAGGAGGTAGAGCTTGTCGCCGACCAGGGTGAGGCGGCTGCCTTCGTCGGTGGGAACGGGCAGCGTCTTAACTTCCCACTTTCCGGTGTGGAGGTCGAGGATCATCAAATTGTTCTTGTGGCAGTCCACGTTGAAGCGTCTGCCGTCCTCGTGTTCGACCCAGGGGCGGCGGTAGCCCTGGCCGCCTCTCGCTATGAGCAGTTTCGCGTGCTTTTCCTTGGAGTATTTGGAGGGCAGGAAGACCATGGAGCAGCCCACGCCAGGCGGGTAGGGCGTTTCGCCCAAGAGCATCTGCTCGCCCTTTTTGTTGACCACAAAGACAATGCCCTTGGGTTTATTAGGATCGCTGCCGTCGAACTTGAGGAAGAACGCTCCGCTGTTGCCGTCGCTTGCCGCGGCCCATTGGTAGGAGGGCCCGCCCGGAGCTTTGGAGAAGGGTTTCACGAGGCGCTTCTTCCAGTCGATGACAATGGAGACGTGGTCGGAGCCTTCCTCGGCTATGAAGAGCGAGCCGTCGGCCACAGCCGCCATGGCCGCGCCGCTGGCCGCGCCCCTTACGTGCTTGCCTTCCTCCCATTTGCCGGTCTTGGGGTCGAAGAAGGCCAGGCCTGTTTCAGTGAAGCGGTTGGAGTCGGCGTCCATAACGGTGTAGCCGAGGGAGGTGATAAGGCCGCCGTTGTAAGGAACGAGCTCCGTCATGTCGTCTCTTCTGCCGCAGGGCATGTTTTCCAGAGGCTGCCAGGCGTTGCCGGAACGGCGGAAGAAGGGGCTCATCTTCACGTTGCCTTTGGAGAAGTAGTAGTCCTTGCCGTCGGTGCCGGCTTTCGTGCAGATAAGCCTGTCGCCCCAGGCGTCGTCGGCATTCGGGACGTCGTACATCTGCCATTCGTTCTCGGTGTTGATGGAAAAAGGCTTGGATATGGCGGAAGCCGTCCTGCCGTAGCAGTCCTCGATCTCGACTTTCACGCAGGCTCTTTCATAGGAGCCTTCCGGCAGGAACCAGCGGTAGGGGGAAGTGAGTTCGAAAGCGAAATCGTGGCAGATCGGTTCGAAAGGCCCGGACGGCCCCTCCGCGCTGAAGGAGATCTCCACGCCCCGCAATCCGACTTTGGGCTCGGTGGCGGTCCAATTGATCTGGGCTTCGTCGCCCTCGATTTTTTCCGGCATGGTGACTTTGACTTCCAGCGGCTCCGCTTCCGGTTTGGGCAAAACTTCCGCCGTGACTTTCAGTTCGCAGAGGCCCAGGGGCGAGTTGGTGGGGTCGCCGCCGCCGCAGATGAAGAACCAGTTGCCTTCCATCTCTTTGGCGTATTCCTTGTCCGGCGTGATGACCCAGGTCTTGTCAGTCGTCCTTTCCTTAGGCTCCGTGAATTCAGCGTAGGCTTTGCCGGTATCCTCCTGGCCGAAACGGTAGCGCTTGGGGATGTATTCTTTCCTGATGCCGCTGTGAAGGGGCCACTGGGGGCTCTCGGCGCGGAAGACCACCGCGGTGGTGCCGGCGGGCGCGTGGACCTGGAAGGTGAACCAGCCCCTGGGATCGACTTCCTGAGTCAGCGTCTCGCCGGGAGTCATGGGATAAGCGGCGGTGTTGAGGTTCAGAAAGATGGTCAGCCAGTTCATGAGGTGTCCCCTGTAGAGGCCGTAGCGCTGAGGCGCGTGGTAGAAGAGCCACTGCTTCTGGTTGGCGTTCACGCCGCCGCCCCAGTAGCGCGTGTTCATGGCAACGGGCGGATACTTCAGCATGTTGGGATATCTGAGCCAGCCGGGAGCGTAGGAGTAGACGATGGTGTCTTCGCCCCAGAGATAGTCCCTCGGCGTGTTGGGCGCGTAGTGCACATATCCCACCTGGCAGAAGTTGGCGTTGGTGTTGGCGCTTTGCCTGGTGAAGAGCGTCCACTCGTTGCCCTGGGGATTGTAGTTCCAGTCCGTGCTGTTGCTGTAGTAAGTGGAAATAAGGGATTCGAAGGCGTGGCCGAAGTTCTCCATGGGCGTGTCCTGGCGCTCCGTGGTGGGATAGACAGACATGAAGCAGTGCTCTATGGGAGCGTGGCGTCCCCAGCTGTTGCACCAGGAGGCGCCTTCGCCCTGCATCAGGGATTCCCAGCCGCCCGGGGCGAAGGGGAAGACCACCTGGATCAGAAGATCGACTTCCTTATTCTTGATCTTTTCCCAAACGTAAGGCACGTCGTTGGTCAGGCAGTACTGCTCGTCCTGGTGGCCGACGCTGAACTCTTTCCTGGCTCTGGCTGCCTCGAAGACTTTTTCTATGGAGGGGCGGTAGGCCGCTTTGCCTCTGTCGGGCATGTTCTTCATGACCTGGAAAAGGTTCGTCCAGTAGACCACTTCCAGATTGACCATGCCGCGGGAGCACTGGCGCCACCAGTTCACGATGTTCTCCACGGTGTTGGTGGCGTTGCCCCAGCCCATCTCCTCGGAGAAGATGCCGCCGTGGGCATTCTCGATGGTGTTGGTGACGATTGGGTTGTAAACGACGACCGCGGTCTTCAAAGTGATGCGCCCCGTGGGGTAGGGCTGAGGTTCAGCGAAGCAGAAAGCGGCGGCCGCCAGAATAAGAACTGCGAAAAACACAGATGATTTTCCCATGATTCCCCTTGATTTTATTATTAAAGATTTATCGGGAAAATTATACTAAAAAAACGCGCCGCCCGCCCTTCTTCGGCGAGATCTTTCCCGCGGACCGCCTCCCCAAAATTATTCGTGTTGACCGTCAATGGGCATTAGCGTATAATATAAAATGGTTTTTTATCCCCTATTTTTAGTCCTGACATTAAGATCATGAATACCAAAAAACAAATTTTCAACTCCGCGGCGGTCGTTCTGACCGTCTGTCTTTTCTCTTGCGCGGCCTTCGGCGCCCTCCAGGAAAAAGTGGGCGATCTCCTTTGCAAATATTCCTGCGACGACTCCGCCTCTTTTGAGATCAACGAGACTGACGACGCCCTTACCTGCGACATGACCATAAGGGGCGGGAAATCCGCGACCATCGCCTTCAAGACCGCCCAGGGAATCAAGGGCCTCACCAAGCCTTACACCATAAACGTCAACTGCGGCGCCGCCGCTTTGAAGAAGCTGACCGTGGACATGGGCAAGGGCACCACCGGCTCTGTCTCCGTGACCGCCAAGAACATCGGCACAATAAAGACCACGACCTGCGACCTGAAGATCTTTTCCGACGGGCTTAAAATCGGCACCGTCAAGGCCGACCCGGGCCTTTCCGAAGCCAACGCCCCGGACGCCAAAGTCAATTTCATCCAGGTGACGCAGTACATCGGCGACCTCGACCAGGCGGACACTTCCTATGAAGACGACATCCCCGACAGCTGCGTGGTCTTCCGCTCCATACAAAAGATCAAGACCCTGAAATTCAACCAATACAAGCAGCATTGGGTCAGCCAGATCAAAGCCGAGGAGATCGGCACGATCCGCGCCTCCTCCATCTCCCATCTTTACATCGACAGGAAGATCCGCGCTTTGAGGACCTACAATCTGACCGGACACATCAGGGTCGGCTGCCGCGAGGACGATCCCAGTACCGGCACCAGCGCCACCAACGTTTACCTCAAGGGCAAAATTAACAAGATCTTCGTGGCCAACATCTACGACTGCCAGATCAGGGCGGGCGTCCCCGACCTGCACGGCAGCGAGGATCCCTATGAGAATTACTCCAAGATCCCGGCCAAGGGCGTCATCAAGAAATTCCGGGTGGCCGCCATGGTCAACTCCATCGTGGTCTCCGGCAAGAAAATGAAGATCCCCGGCAAACGCCACAGACCCTACTACGGCAACAACTGCGAGATCTGGGAGAACTGCAAGCAGCGCAAACTGACCCTGAAGCAGGGCGGCAATTGATGAAAAACTTTTTCCCGCTTTTGATTTTTCCGCTCCTTCTGGGAGCCCTCTCCCTTGAGGCCCGGGAAATAGCCGAGCCCACCAACGCTCTGCCCGCCGTGGCGGAGAAAAAGGTGGACGCCCCCAACAAAGACGAAAACCCCGTCCAGAAAGAGCTCAACGCCAGGGACGACCGCCGGGCCGACCGGGAAATGGCCAAGGCCGACCGCGACACCAAGGGCATCGAGACCTACACCGACACCGTGGGCTGGGAATCCGCCGACGGCTACGCCGTCATGCAGGATTACGTGGCCAGGCTGAAAAAAGTTTTCGAGACCAGGCTGACCGGCCTGATAGAAAAAGTGGCCGGCGGGAAAAAAGGCATTCTTCTGGTGGTCACCGACAAGGCCAAGCGCAATTTCTTCCTGGCCCAGGAAAACACTTCCCAGCTTCTCTACGCCATCGTGGACGATCTGGACACCATGCCGGAGCCCATTCTTCTGCAGGTGACCGTCAATTACCGCGGCGTCCCCATCATCGTGGCTTACAGGGAAAACGGCGAAAACAAGGTGGAGTACCTGAAGTGAGCGAAGCCGAATTTGTTTACGGCATAAACCCGGCCTTTGAACTGATGAAGGCCAAAAGGCGGGAGATCACCAGGATCTTCCTTTCCGAGAGCGCCAAAAAGAATCCCCGCGTGGCTAGAATCGAGGAGCTGTGCAAGAAGCGCCAGATCCCCTACGAGTGGAAGGAAAAAGGCCAGCTCATCCAGATGTGCGACAGCCGCGACAACCAGGGCGTCGTCGTCTACTGCTCCCCCTATCCTTACGCTCCCTCCCGGGAAATGGGCCAGACCTCCAGGATCCTTCTCCTGGATAATCTCGAGGATCCCCAGAACGTGGGCGCCATATTAAGGAGCGCCGAGATCTTCGGCTTCTCCGAAGTTTTCCTTCCCCTGAAAGGCACGCCCGGCGTCTATCCCTCCGTGGTCAAAGCCTCCGCGGGCGCCACGGAACACTTAACCATCGCTCAGGACCGCAACGCCAACCAGTACCTGAAGCTCGCCAAGGAGCGCGGATATCAAATCGCCGCCCTTGACGGCGCCGGCAAAGTCGAGCTGGACGAGCTGGCCGCCAACGCCCCCGAAAAACTGATGCTGGTGATAGGCGGCGAGGACAAGGGCGTGGGGCAGTTCATCCTGAACGAAGCCGACTATGTGGTCCGGCTTCCCCAGAAAGGGCGCGTCAATTCCCTTAACGCTTCGGTGGCGGCGGGCGTGGCCATGTACGCCCTGAGAAATGCTTGACCTTATCGTGGTAGGCGGCGGCGCCTCCGGACTTATGGCGGCCATTGCCGCGGCCAAAAAAGGCCGGTCCGTTCTTCTTTTGGAAAAAAAGGACCGCTGCGGCCGCAAACTTGCCATCACCGGCAAGGGCCGCTGCAACCTAACCAACGCCGAGCCTATCGATGATTTTTACGCCCATTTCGGCAAGAACGGCCTCTTCCTCAAGGACGCTTTCAAAACCCTTGACAACAAGGCGCTGGAGGCTTTCTTCCGCCGTCTGGGGCTTGCGACCGTGACCGAGCGCGGGGGAAGAGTCTTCCCCGAGAGCCAGAAGGCCGGCGACGTTCTCAAAACGCTGCTCGACTGCGCCTGGGATCTGGGCGTCGACATCAAGACCAACTGCCGCTGCGCCTCCTTTCTCCAGGACGAAGAGACCAAAGAAATCAAAGCCCTCCTCCTGGAGGACGGAACGAAATACTGCGCCAAAAATTATCTTCTTGCCTGCGGCGGCGCCTCGTATCCGCTTACCGGGTCCGACGGAGACGGCGCAAAATTGGCCCAGAAGCTCGGCCATACCGTCGCCCCTTTGCGCCCGGCGCTGGTTCCCCTTGTGGTGGAGGGCGACCTTGCCTCCCGCTTCCAGGGCGTCAGCCTGAAAAACGTCAGGGCCTCCCTTCTTGTGAACGGCAAAAGCAAAAAAAGTTTTTTTGGCGAAATGCTCTTCACCCACTTCGGCCTTTCCGGTCCCATCATTCTTTCCCTTTCCGAGGAAGCCGGGATCTATTTGGAAAAAGGCGCCCGGGTCTCTGTTTCTCTGGATCTCAAGCCCGCCCTTACCATGGAGCAGCTGGAGCTGCGCCTGCTGCGGGATATCGCCAACCTCGGCTCCAAGCAGGTCAAAGCGCTCTTGAAGGAACTTCTGCCTGCCAAAATGATCGAGCCCTGCATGACCGATCTCGCGCTGCCTAAAGACAAACGCGTTTCCCAACTCGACCAGAAGAGCAGGAAGGCCCTGCGCTCCTGGCTGAAGGAACTAATTTTCCCGGTTTCCGCCACCAGGCCCCTTAAGGAAGCCATCGTCACGGCCGGCGGCGTGAAATTAAAAGAAGTGGACCCGACCACCATGCGCTCCAAAATTGTTCCCAATCTTTTCCTGACCGGGGAACTTCTTGACCTCGCCGCCGACACCGGCGGCTACAACCTTCAGGCCGCCTTCAGCACAGGATATCTGGCCGGAAGCCAAATCTAAGGAAATTTATGAACACCCATACCATCCCGATCGTTCCCCGCCACTCCGAAGTCGACATTAACGGCAATGTGAAGCTTAGAGCCGTATTCGATTACCTCCAGGAAGCCGCCGCCCAGCACGCGGAACTTTTGGGCTGCGGCATGCGCTTTTTGGCCAAGGAAAAGAAGATCTGGGTGCTCTCAAGGATGCGCGTCTCTTTCGAGCGTCCCTTGCTCCTGGGAGAAAAACTCTCGCTTCTCACCTACCCCAGAGGTTTCGACAAGCTCTTCGCCCTGCGTCCGCTCTGCATAAAAGCCGAGACCGGCGAACCAATCGTCAAGGCTCTTTCCGCCTGGCTGCTCTTGGATATTGAGAAAGGCCGGATCCTCAGGCCCGCCGAAAACTTGAGCTGCGAGATGCCGGACAACAGCGATCTTCCCGGCTTTTTCGAAACTCCGGACAAGCCGAATATTCCTGAAGAAATGCTCAAGGAAGTTTTCACTTCCACCACCCGCGACGCCCAGATAGACCTGAACCGCCACATGAACAATTCGGAATACGCGCTCTACACTCACAGCGCCGTGGCCGAAATTTTAGGCCGGACTCCGCTCTTCAAGGACCTCACCGTCAACTTCGCGAAAGCCACCAAGAGCGGCGAAACGCTGCATTGGTTCGCGGCAACAGACAACGCGAACTTTTACGTCGCCGCCAAGGACGACGCGGGTTCCGAGCGCTTCCAAGCCTCCGGCACATTGGCGTAGTTGCTTTCGTGAAAAAATAACACATATCCCTCGCTCACGGACTAAGCGTGCATGACCGTGATTCGCGTCCTCCGTGAGGAATGCTTAGGGATGTGTGTTGCTTTTTTCGCGAGAGTATGCGCTACTTTCGCCAGACCTCGTTCGTCAGCGTCGTGCCGTCGCCTCTGAAGACCGTCAGCGCCAGCTCGTTTTCCTTGACGTCCAGGCGTTCCACCGTCGCCCTTTCCAAAGGCTTGGTGTCGCCGACGACATAGGGGAAGGAAAAGCCCAGTTTCTTGGCGTCTTCCTTGTTGTAGTACTGGTAGCGGTGGTCGTGGCCGCAGAGGACGATGTCCGGCTCAGCCTTCACGAGCGTCGGCACCTGATCCTCGAAGTGGGGCTTCGCCCGTTCCCAGGTGTCTTCGCCCGTTTGCGGCGGAATGTGCATGATGACGACTTTCCAGGGAGCCTTCTTGTATTCTTCGGAAGCGACTTCTTTTTTCAGCCATTCGCCTTCCTCGAGCATGTAGGGATCGAAGTCGATGGAGCCGCCGTACTGAATGTTAAAGTCCGCCCTGTCGTCGCCGGAATCGAGGAACAGAACGCGGGCGAAGCCTAAGTCGGCCGTGCCGTAATACTGGTCGTTCCTTAACGTGATGTAATTGGGAAGGTACCTGGCGTGGGAGCCTCTCGTCTCGTGGTTGCCCCTGACAAAAGCGGCCATAATTCCTTTCTTGGCGAAATAACTCAAAGGCTTGCCAAGCAATTTGACGATATCCTCTTCGCTGTTGAAGTAGTGGCAGGGATCGCCGTTGGAAACAGCCAGCGTAACATCTTCGCCCGCGAGTTTCAGAAGCGGCTCGTACATATCGTTCTGGCTGTGCACGTCCTGGAAGACCGCCGCGGTCCAGCTGCCGTCGGGTCTGACGACCGGCTTGATCATTCCTTCCTCGGACCTGACTTCCGGATGATACTTGGCGGTGAAGAATTTGAACACTATGACCTCGGTT
>JAGCGH010000176.1 GCA_017649705.1 bacterium | reverse complement strand
CTTTGCCGGTGGCGGCGGTGGTGTTGCCCAGGGAGTCGAGGGCGTCGGTCCTGGTACGGACCTCGGCGGGCATGCCGGACATTTCGGCGTTGCCGCCGGCGTTGTCGGCGATGGGGCCGTAAGCGTCAGTGGCCAGGGTGATGCCCAGGGTGGCCAGCATGCCGACGGCGGCGATGGAGATGCCGTAGAGGCCCTGGCTGGTGCTGGCGAAACCGCCGGCCAGACCGAAGGCCGCCAGAATGGCGACGCAGATGGTCACCACGGGGATGCCTGAGGAGAACATGCCGACAGCCAGACCGTCGATGATGGTCGTGGCGGCGCCCATGTTGGCCTGGTTGGCGATGCCCTTGGTGGGCTTATATTCATCGGAAGTGTAATATTCGGTCGCCTGGCCGATGATCACGCCGGCAACCAGACCGGCCACCACGGAGCCGAAGATGCCCAGAGGCAGTCCCAGACCCTTGATGACGCCGAAGGAAGCGATGATAATGAGAGCGGTGCTGGTCCAGGTTCCGGTGGAGAGGGCCAGGAGCAGGTTCTTCTGGGTGGCGCCTTCTTTGCAGCGGACCAGGAAGATGCCCACGATGGACAGCAGGATGCCGATACCAGCGATGAGCATAGGAGCCAAAACGAAGGCCAGGGCGTTCTCGACCGCGCCTTCGCCGGTGCCCAGAGCGGCGCCCAGGGAGGCGGTGGCCAGGATGGAGCCGCAGTAAGATTCATAGAGGTCGGCGCCCATGCCAGCGACGTCGCCCACGTTGTCGCCCACGTTGTCGGCGATGGTGGCGGGGTTGCGGGGGTCGTCCTCAGGAATATTGGCTTCCACTTTGCCGACCAGGTCGGCGCCAACGTCGGCGGCCTGGGTGGAGATGCCGCCGCCCACACGGGCGAAGAGGGCCTGGGTGGAGGCGCCCATGCCGAAGGTCAGCATGGTGGTGGTGATCTCAATGTATTTGTGAGCGTTGTCGGTGCCGGCGTGGACCAGGTCGAGGCCGCAGATGGAGAGGCCGTTGGCCATGTTGTCAGCGGTGAAGATCAGCTTGTCGAGGATGATCCACCAAAGGGAGATGTCCAAAAGACCAAGGCCGACCACGCAGAGACCCATGACGGCGCCGGAGCGGAAGGCGACCTGCAGGCCGCGGTTCAAACCCTCGGAAGCGCCCTGGGCGGTACGGGAGCTGGCTTTCGTGGCCGTGTTCATGCCGATGTAGCCGCACAGACCGGAGAAGAAGCCGCCCGTTAAGAAGGCGATGGGAACAAACGGATTCTGGATCTTGAAGATGGCCAGGATCGTGAAGATGACGAAAAGGATGGCGAAGACGGCGCCCACCACCTTGTACTGGCGGCGGAGGTAAGCCATAGCGCCCTCGCGGACGTAAGCCGCGATCTCGATCATGCGGGGAGAGCCTTCCGGAGCCTTCACCATGAGCTTATAGCAGATGAACGCCACCAAAAGAGCCAGAACAGCAGCCGCCACCGCGAAGAAGGGGGCGCACTGCAACGCGCTGCACTCGCCGGCGAAAGCCGGAGAGACGCAAGCCAAGGCCAAAGCGGCCAGGGAGAGTTTTTTCATAGCACCTAAGTATGAATGGGGTTAAAGAGAAATTTACTTGAAATAAGTTTAGTTATTATACCAAACCCGCCCCTAAAATCAAAGACGTGTCAAAAAACCGGAACCGCCTCCCTCCGCCGCCGGTTTCCCCGCGCCCAAAACGCCCTGTTTATTTTGTCTATTTCTTCGGGGCCCCGTTTGTGTTATTATTTTAATGACCTAATTTATATTTTTTAATAATCTCCGCCCATAAGGATATTTATGTTAAGAACCGCTCTTTTCTTGGCCGCCCTAGGCGCCCTCTCCCTCCTGGCCGACCCGGCCGCCCCCACCGCCCTCTCCGTCAAAGCCGGACCGGAATTTGACATCGGCTTCGACGTCGGCGCCTGGAACAAAGCCAAATTCGTCTTCAAAAACTCCGGCCAAAAAGACTGGACCATCGAGGAAATGGAAGCCCAGTGGATCGGCAGCGAGAATTCCGAGCCCTGGACCCAGGAAGTCAATGTGACCGTCGCCCCCGGCAAAGAGGCCAAATGGCTGCACGACACTTATCTTCCCAAGGACATGTTCGAGAAGATGCCCGACGGCAAAGTCATAATGAAAGGCAAATTCAGAGTGAAGAGGGAAGGCAAAGCGACTTTCCTGCCCTTCGAGCTCAAAACGAAGCGAGCCGTCCTGGAGGAACCCCTGGCCGCCATCACCGGGCAGTACATCTACGTCTCCTTCCAGAAATCCCGCTTCGACGGCGGCCTCTGGCAGAGGGACATGCTCAAATGGATGGACGAATGCTACGAATGCTACGTGGACCTGGTGGGCCGCAAGCCCTTTGAAGGCAAAATAACCGGCATGAAAGAGTCCCCCAACCGCTTCGCCTGGGCCTACGCCGGCAACCCCGTGACTTTGACCGGCCTTTACGTTCCCGACACCATCAGCGAGTTCAAGCAGGGCCTCATGAGCTGGGGCTGGGCGCATGAAGTCGGCCACAACTTCGACTGCGACCTGACCGACTACCTCCGCTGGGACCACGACTCCACGGAGTTCCAGGCCAACATCAAGGTCCTCTACGCCTTCGACCACATGCCTTCCAGGAAATACCTGAGCATCCGCTGGAGAGGCACCGACCTTCTGCCCAGAGACAAAGACGAGCGCATCCCCATCACCAAGCTGGGCGACCGCTTCTTCCTCCTCTTCGGCGAAGGCTACCTGGCCGACAAGACCAGATCCTGGAAGACCCTGGACAGCGACGAGCTCCAGTCCTTCTACCAGAGGATCGTGAGAGTCTACGGCTGGGATCCCATCAAGAAGTGGTACAGACTGATCGGCGAAGTCAAGGACAAAGGCATCCCCGCCCCCACGACCCCGGAAGAGAAAGTCAACTTCCAGTTCGCCGCCTTGAACAAGGCCGTCGGCCAGAATCTCATCAAGTACTATCAGCTCTGGCGTTTCCCGGTGACCGAGGAATCTCTTAAGGCCGCCGCGGAAAAATACGGCCTGGAATGATCTGACCGCATAGGCCAAAAAAGCACACGCCCCTAAGCCAACGTGATCCGTGAGCGCAGGGCGTGTGTTTTTTTATACTCTGGGCAAATGCTATAATTCATAAGGCAAAACAACATTAAGGAGCATTTATGGCAGAACATGAACACGAACACGATCACAACAGTCATCTTTTCGTGATGCTGATCTTCAATTTCGCCCAGCTGGCCATGGTCAACCTTGGCAAGATCGCCAACCCGGAGACCAAGGAAACGAAAGTCGACCTTCAGGGCGCGCGTTATTTCATCGACTCCCTGGTCATGCTGAGGGAAAAATCCAAAGGCAATCTCTCCAAGGAAGAATCTGACCTTCTAAACGACCAGATCGCCATGCTGCAGATGAACTACGCCGAGACCGCTGAAGACCAGAACAAAGATAAAGGCAAGGAAGAGGAGCCGAAGCAATGAAGCCCAAAGTTCTGCGCGATAAAAAAGCCGCAAGAGCCTACGTCATAGCCCAGCAGAAGGCCGGCAAGACCATCGCGCTGGTCCCCACCATGGGAGCCTTGCACGAAGGCCACGCTTCCCTTATGCGCCAGGCCCGACCCAAGGCTGACATCGTCATCGTTTCGGTCTTCGTCAACCCCACCCAGTTCGGCCCTAACGAAGATTTCGCCAAATACCCCCGAACTTTTCAGGACGACCTCTTGGTCTGCGAAAGGGAAAAGGTGGATGCCGTCTTCGCGCCCCAGCCCAAGGACATGTACTTCGAGGACCGCTCCGCCTGGGTCAACGAGGAGAGCCTTTCCCGCTTCCTTTGCGGCGCCAGAAGAATTGGCCACTTCAAGGGCGTCTGCACCGTGGTTTCCAAGCTT
>JAGCGH010000175.1 GCA_017649705.1 bacterium | reverse complement strand
GGACACGCTCGAAAAGTGCCTGGACATCGCGGGGAAGCGGAAAGATGTGGAGCAGAAGACGCAGGAAAGCCTGGCGCCGGATTTCTGGAACGACCCCAAGGCCGCCGAGGGGTTCCTCAAGAAACTCGCCGGCGTGAAAGCCTGGGTGACCGATTTCCAGAAGGCCTCCACCCTGGTGGACGATCTGGACGTGCTGTACGACTTTGCGAAAGACAGCGTCAGCGATTCCGAGGAAGAAACCGTCGAGACCGATGAAACCCGCGAACTCGACGCCACCTTCGCCAAGGCCGTCGAAGCCGTGGAGGCCCTGGAGCTCAAGAACATGCTGGGCAACGAGGGCGACAACCTCGGCGCGGTCCTCACCATCAACTCCGGCGCCGGCGGCACGGAGGCCAACGACTGGTCGTCCATGCTCATGCGCATGTACCTCCGCTGGGGCGAGCGCAACGGCTACAAGATGACCGTCACTTCTTTGCTGGAAGGCGAAGAGGCCGGCATCAAGTCCGCCACCATCGAAGTCGAGGGCGACTATGCCTACGGCTACCTGAAGGCCGAGAACGGCGTCCACCGTCTTGTCCGCATTTCCCCCTTCAACGCCCAGGGAAAGCGTCAGACCACCTTCTCCTCGGTCTTCGTCTATCCGCTTGTCGACGACTCCATCCATATCGAAATCAACCCCGGCGACCTGGAATGGGACACCTTCCGCTCCGGCGGCCATGGCGGCCAGAACGTGAACAAGGTGGAAACCGGCGTCCGCGTCCGGCACATCCCTTCCGGCATCATGGTGGAAAACACCGAGACGCGCTCCCAGCAGGACAACCGCCAGCGCGCCCTCCTCATCCTAAAATCCCGCCTCTACGACATCGAACTCAAAAAGCGTCAGGAGAAGCAGGCCGAACTCGAAGGCCAGAAGAAGCGCATCGAATGGGGCTCCCAGATCCGCAACTATGTCCTCCACCCCTACAAACTCGTGAAGGACCTCCGCACCGGCTACAGCACCGCCGACACCCAGGGCGTCCTGGACGGCGACCTCAACGAGTTTATGAAGACCTTCCTGATGGGCAACGGCGCCGCCGTCACCGACGTGGATGATGACCTGGATTGAGTCTTCTGGCGCTCAACTTGCTGATAATCTGTTTTTTATATGGAGGTGCCCTGTGCTTTTTTACACAGGGCATAACTATTTATTTTGCTTATAATCAATTGTTTGACCGCAAGGGGACTATAGGCCGAGAAACTTTTTGAGTTGGTAATGACTCGCGCCGGTTTTTTGCTGAAGAGAGAAAGCGATACTTTTCTTTTCTGCCGGTGGGAGGACCAAGAGCGATTTCGGATTCGTGGCGAAAGAGGAGTGTTGACAGGCTTGAAGCAACTCACGATAGATGGTGTGCGGGCAAGTGTCAAAATCTTCTTTGATGTCGTATTCACTGCCGGTATTGGAATTGATGGCCGTCAGCATGTTTTCAAAACTGCCATATAAGGACATGCGTTCTTCTTTGTCGAGCGGCAGGTAGGTAAGGAGAATGAAATCCGTCAGCTGTTCTTTTTCTTCCTCGGTCAAACCGTCAAACAGACTGCGTAGGATAGGGTAGGTAAGATGGGCGTTGGATTTGGAGAAGGCCTCGACTCTTTTCAACGACCGGAGCAGTCTTCGGGAAGCATGGCCTCTGTCAATCTTCTTTGAAAACGGATGGGGACTGTCCAGATAGGCGATCAGATTCCAACGGTATTCCTCCGCTTTCACGCAGAGTTGCTTTTCGACGGCATTGTTGTCAATATAGGCGACATTGGTTCGGATCGCTTTCGCGCCGACTTTGGGTGCGTTCCCGTAGGCGCACTGGAACAGAGGGCCGTGGCGTCCGATGTCTCGGTTGAACTCCATTGCGTAAATCGATGTATAGTCCCTGACAAAGTCCCCCAGCTTGAACGGATCCTCCAGCCGAACAGACGAATGCGTATGGTCATACATCAATGAGAAGGCCAGAACCTGCGCCTGATACTTTCTTGCAGTCACGGCGAAAGCCGTGCAATAGACCAGCCGGTCCATGTCATCATAGAATAACAATACACCGCCGACGGTGTTTTGGTAGATGTGTTGAAATGCTTTTTCCTTGATTCTTCTTTTCCTGACCCGCATACTCTTTCCCACTTTTCAGCGAAGCTATTCTTTTCCGGCCAATATTGCAAGCGGGGTCTGCATGTTTTAATGTTTCTTATCCAGATTATGCGTTTTTTATGATTTGTGGCCTTGGCGGATAAAGCGTTGATTCATCGTGTGTTAATGGGTATGCCCTGTGACTGGGATCACAGGGCATGCCTATTCAACGCTCTGTAAATCAATAAGAAAGGCGCCACGAGGGGGTGGCGCCTGGCAGAGAGCTTACAGCCCGATCGTCTTGAAGAAGTCGTTGCCCTTGTCGTCCACGAGGATGAAGGCGGGGAAGTCTTCGACGCGGATCTTCCAGATGGCTTCCATGCCGAGGTCGGGGTATTCGACGCATTCGATGGATTTGATGCCGTCGGAGGAGAGGACGGCCGCGGGACCGCCGATGGAGCCGAGGTAGAAGCCGCCGTACTTTTTGCAGGCGTCGGTGACCTGCTGGGTGCGGTTGCCCTTCGCGATCATGATCATGCTGCCGCCGTGGGACTGGAAGAGGTCCACGTACGGGTCCATGCGCTGCGCGGTGGTCGGGCCCATGGAGCCGCAGGGCATGCCGGCGGGAGTCTTGGCGGGACCGGCGTAGAACACCGGGTGGTCCTTGAAGTACTGCGGGAGGTCTTCGCCGCGGTCCAGGCGCTCCTTCAGTCGGGCGTGCGCGATGTCGCGCGCGACGATGATGGTGCCGTTCAGGCTGAGGCGGGTGCTCACCGGATACTTGGTGAGTTCGGCGAGGACGTTCTGGATGGGCTGGTCGAGGTCGATGCGGACGCCGCCGCCTTCGCCGGGCTGGCGGAGAGCCTCCGGAATGAGACGGGTGGGATTGTCGTCCAGTTTCTCGATCCAGATTCCGTCTCGGTTGATTTTCGCCTTGATGTTGCGGTCCGCCGAGCAGCTGACGCCGAGGCCGATGGGGCAGGAGGCGCCGTGGCGGGGGAGGCGGACGATGCGGATGTCATGCGCGAAGTACTTGCCGCCGAACTGGGCGCCGAGGCCGATCTTGCAG
>JAGCGH010000174.1 GCA_017649705.1 bacterium | reverse complement strand
TTCGTTACGGAAGCCCTGGGAGGCGGAAGCCTTGGTGACTTCAGAGTAGGGCACGAATTTGGACAGACCTTTCTCAGCCAAAACTTTCGTCAAGGCAGCGGTGGTCGTGGATTTGCCGTGGTCGATGTGACCGATCGTACCGACGTTCACGTGGGGCTTAGTTCTGTTGTAAGTTTCCTTAGCCATAAAATTTCTCCAATGGTTTGGATTATGTAATGAATTAAAAAAATTTTTTATATGTTGTTAACCACATATTTTCACTTCTGACAAGACATCCATCTATTCGGTGTCTAGATCTTCGTTAGCGTCTGCATCTATTCGCGACGCGTATGGGGTATGTTTTTTTCAGCACCGTAGAAAATGCTTTCCGCGCTTTTTTACGATGGGTGAGAACAATGATATCAGAAAGGGTGTTTAAAATCAACCACCGCTTTCAGAGTCCTCTCCCCTACCTAATATAACTATTTGGTTTTCAGTAAGCTAACACACATAAAAGGCCTGTGAAAAAGCCGTTCAAAAGACCCGTTTTTCGCTTTGCGGAACCGCTTTTCGCTTATGCTACAATATTCTCAAATGAACCCGAGAACGCAAAGTTTGAGAGAAGCCGTCCGCAACGGTTATTACCACCGGTTCCGGCGCGCAATCTCCTCCTCCGAGATCGCAAACGATCTGGATGCCCGATCGGTGGGCCTGAGCCTGAACGCCCGCGGCCGCCTCGTCTACGAGTATATCCTGGAAAGGGAGACCCCGCTGGTCTTCCCAGGGGAAAGGATCATCTTCACCAGGACCATAGAAGGCAACCTAGAGTTTCCCATGGCCGGCCTGGACGAGACCAGGCACACCGACGTGATAGAAAACCTGACCCCGGATTGGTCTCTTCTCCTAAAAGAAGGTCTCCTCGGCCGCAGAGCCGCCTGCCAAAAAGCTTTGGAAAAGAAAAGTGACGATCCCGAGGCGGTCGATTTCTTAACCAACGCCATCGCGGCCATAGACGCCGTGGCAAGCTTTGCCAAACGTTACTCATTAGCCGCCGAAGAACCACTTCAGCGCGCCCTTTTGGAAAAAGTCCCCCTCTCTCCCGCGGAAAGTTTCCACGAAGCCCTGCAGTCCCTTCGCTTCATATCCTCCGTGATCAGATCGGCGGGCGGCCAGCACATAGGTTTCGGCCGCTTCGACCAATATATGTGGCCGTATCTAAAATCTGACCTGGAGACAGGCGTCCTCACAAAAGAAGAAGCCTTCGAGCTTCTGGAGGAATTCTTCATTTCCCTCTCCAGGGACGCCGACCTTTACAAAGGCGTACAATTAGGCGACAACGGACAGAGCATGATGCTGGGCGGCTGCGACAGGTTAGGAAAACCCGCCGTGAATCCCCTGACCTACATGTGCCTCGAGGCCTCGGAGGATATCGGGCTTATCGACCCCAAGATCAACCTGAGGATAGATTCAAACACTCCGGACGACCTCCTCATGGCCGCCGCCAAATTGACGCGCAGAGGCCTGGGCTTCCCCCAATACAGCAACGACGAAGTGGTGATAGATAGTCTTGTGAGCTTCGGCTACGGCCTTGAGGCCGCCAGGAACTACACCGTCGCGGCCTGCTGGGAGTTCGTGGTGGAGGACGGCCGCGACACGCCGAACCTCTTCGCCATGAATTTCCCCTTGGCCGCCGACCGCGCCATCAGATCCGGGCTCAAAGCGGGCGATGATTTCGACGGCATAATGAAACGCCTGGAAGAATCCTTCGAAGAACAGGCGAAAGGCTTCAGGCGCGTCTGCGAAAGAGAGTGGTATTTCCTTCCCGATCCCTTCATTTCCCTCTTTTCCAAAAACACGCTCGCAAAAGGACGCGACCTGAACAACGGCGGCGGAAGCCACTACCACTACGGCTGCCACGGCTGCGGCTCCGCCAACGCCGCCGACGCCCTGGCGGCGGTCAAATACCTTATCTTCGAGAAAAAGCAAGTTTCCCCCGCAAGGCTCCTAGCCGCCTTGGAAAGCGACTACGAGAACGACGAGGAGCTAAGAAAGATGATAAAGGACGTCCCCCACAAGGTCGGCAACAACGACGATTACGCCGATTCCCTCATGAAACGCCTGTTCGAGATCTTTGCCAACACCTTGTCGAAGATAGAGGACAACGGCCGCGGCGGCCGCATAAGGCCGGGCACCGGCTCCGCCCAGCACTACGTTCTCATGACCGAGAAAAAGGAAAGCCAGAAACTGAAAGCCACCGCCGACGGCCGCAAATACGGCGACTTCATCGGCTCCAGCCTCGCCCCTTCCCCCGGCGTCAAAGTCCGGGGAGTTCTCAGCGAACTTGAGACCTACGGCAAAATAGACTACGGACCTCTCTGCAACGGCGGCCCCATCACGCTGGAGCTATCGGATGCCTACTTCAGGAACGAGGAAGCCCTTCTCAAAGTCGTTAAGCTTATCCAGGCCTTCGTCAAACTTGGCTGTCAGCAGCTGCAGCTGAACACCCTGAACCCCGACAAACTTCGCGACGCCCAGGTACACCCTGAAAACTACCGCGACCTCATAGTCCGCGTCTGGGGCTGGAGCGGCTATTTCGTGGAGCTCTCAAAGCCCTACCAGGATCAGATCATAGGCCGCCAGGCTTTCGGCGCGTAATTATGCAGGGCCTTGTATTCGACATAGCGGAAGCTTCCATCCACGACGGCCCCGGGCTCAGGATAACCGTCTTCCTGAAAGGCTGCCCTCTGCGCTGCAAGTGGTGCCACAGTCCGGAAGGCCAGTCCCCCGCTCCTGAGCTTCTGACTTTTCCCGGCGGACAAAGGCTGGCGGGAGAAGTTTGGAGCCCGCGAAAACTGGCGGAATATCTCCTGGACAAAAAAGAGCTTCTGGACGGCGTGACTTTTTCCGGAGGCGAGCCCCTTTCGCAGGCCGACTTTCTCCTGGAAGTCCTGGACCTCACCAAAAGCGCTCTCCCCTCCATCATCGACACCTCCTGTCACGGCGATTACCGAAAGCTGAAAACCCTGGCGGAAAAAGCTGAAAGCCTCCACATAGGCTTGAAAGTGCTGGATAATGAAAAAGCCAGACATTGGACCGGACAAGGCTCCGCGCTCATCCTCGAAAACATCAGGCGCCTCGACAAAGAATGCGCGACGCCCTACTGTTTCAGGCTGCCCCTAATTCCGAACGTGACCGACAGCGAAGAAAACCTGACCGCCATCGCAAATTTGGCCAGGGAACTCAAAAACCTCACCTCGGTGGATTTTCTCCCCTACAATCCCGTCACGGGAGGAAAATACGCCGCCTGCGGCCGCGCCTTTGACCCGGGCTTTGACGAAAACGCTCCCTCCCTGCTGGATCTCGCGGCCTTCCGAAATCTCTGCCCCGTAAAAGCCCGCGTTTTGGAATAAAAAAAGGCCGCGGTTTGACCGCGGCCTTTTTTCCAAAACAGACGTCAGCTATTCTTCTATTTGCATGAAGACACGGATGCCGTACTGGGGAGCCTGGCTGTTGCTGGAGGCTATGTTTTTGTTCGGGAAAGTGCGGGCCGCCGAACTGCAGGC
>JAGCGH010000173.1 GCA_017649705.1 bacterium | reverse complement strand
TGCCCACCGAGGCGCAGTGGGAATACGCCTGCAGGGCCCTAACGACCACCGCTTTGAACAACGGCAAAGATCTGTCAAATGAAAAGGAATGCGAGGAAATGGCGGAGGTCGGCCGCTATGAGGGAAACCAGAATGACGGCAAGGGCGGATTTTCCGAACACACCGTCGTCGGCAGCTATCTTCCCAACGCCTGGGGCCTCTACGACATGCACGGCAACAATCAGGAATGGTGCCTGGACTGGTTCGGCGATTACACAGGCGACGCTGTTGAGCCGAAAGGCGCCGAAAGCGGCGAGTACCGAATCGTTAGGGGCGGATGCTGGCCCTACTACTGCAAAGAGTGCCGCTCCGCTTACCGCTGGAACTTCAGCCCGGACACCGGCTTCAGCTACTACGGATTCCGCCTGGTGCTGGTCCAGCAGTAATAACGCGAAACGATAAAAGCGAAAAAGCCGCGGAATTATCCGCGGCTTTTTTGTTTTATATTGTTTACACTTGCTACTAAAACAAATAGAATAATCTAAAAATCTTGTTTTCTTGGAAAAGTTTTCATAACATTTGGTAAATTTGATTAACCTTCTGTTTAAATCTGCAATATGGAAAACGAGATAATCATTTATCAGCCCGATGAGACGATAAAGCTTGACGTTCGATTTGAAAATGAGACCGTTTGGCTTACGCAAGCCCAAATGTGCGAATTGTTTCAAAGAGAACGAAGTGTAATAACGAAGCATATAAGTAATATATTTAAAGAAGGGGAGTTGAATATTAACTCAGTATGTGCAAATTTTGCACATACTGCCGCTGATCAGAAAACATATAATGTCGCTTTTTATAATCTTGATGTGGTTATTTCTGTGGGATATCGTGTAAAATCTATTCAAGGCACAAGATTTCGTCAATGGGCCACAAAAGTTCTCAAAGAATTTCTTCTAAAGGGATACGCTTTAAATCATAGATTTGATTTGCTTGAAAATAAGATCGAAAAGGAATTTAGTGAACAAGATTTAAGAATTAAAAACTTGGAAAACAAAGTTGATTTCTTTGTTAAGACTTCGCTTCCTCCAAGGCAGGGCGTTTTTTATGATGGGCAAGTTTTCGATGCCGATGTGTTTTTGACTAAGTTTATTTTGTCTGCCAAGAAATCTATTCTTTTAATCGATAATTATGTGAACGTCACGACTCTTGAAATGCTCGCGAAGAAGGGGAAAGGAGTAAGACTTCAAATAGTTACATCCAAGCGCGGTAACGAACTGTCGGCAAGCGACATCGATAAGTTTAATGAACAATACGGAGCTTTGGCGATTTCCTTTAGCTCCAGATTTCATGATCGTTTTTTGATTATCGATGACGAGGAGCTTTTCCTAATTGGTGCGTCGATAAAAGACCTGGGGAAAAAGTGCTTTGCATTCACAAAACTTGATCCCGGAGAAATTGCCGGATTGAAAGGAAGAATTTAGCTATCAGCGGTTGTTGAAGCGCTCGCGCATGATCTTCGCGAGTCCGCCTTGGGCTGTCTCGCGGTACTTGGACTGCATGTCTTTTCCTGTGGCGTACATCACGTCTATCACGTCGTCGAAACGGACAAGGTGCATGCCGTCCGTGGCGAGGGCATAGGAAGCGGCGGAGAGGGCTCTCACGGCGCCAAGGGCGTTGCGTTCGATGCAGGGGACTTGCACGAGGCCGAAGACCGGGTCGCAGGTGAGGCCCAAGGTGTGCTCCATGCCAATTTCGGCGGCGTATTCTATCTGGCTGATCGAGCCGCCCCAGAGCTGCGCGGTGGCGGCGGCGGCCATAGAGATGGCGGTGCCGACTTCGCCCTGGCAGCCGACTTGCGAGCCGCTGATAGAGGCTCTCGCGACAACAGAGCAGCCGAAGAGTCCGGCGGTCATGATGGCGCGGAGGATGCTTTCTTCGGTGATGTTGTAATGGCGGTAGAAGTAATATAAGACGCCGGGCAGCACGCCGCAGGAACCGCAGGTGGGAGCGGTTATGATGTCTGATCCGGAGGCGTTCTGCTCGCTGGCGGCCTGGGCGTAGGCGGAGACAAGGTTCATGTCCCTGACGATGCCGATCCTGTCGTTGGCCTTGTCCCTGAGCTTATGGGCTCTTCTGGGAAGACTCAGGCTGCCGGGAAGCGGTTCGTCGCTTTGAAGGCCAGTCTCCACGCAGTTCTTCATGGTGTTCCAGACGTCCTTTAAAAAGGCTTCAAAGCTGCTGGCGTCGTTCTCGAAGTGGGCGACGTAGTCGTAGTAGGTGAGGTTGTATTTCAGGCAGAATTCCGTGACTTCCGTGATGGAATCGTGAGGGTAGCCGGAATATACGGCGGTGGGCAGGAAATTCTCCTTTTCGTCCTCGAGGTCGCCGCCGCCCACGCTGTAGAAAGTCTTCGGGGGAACGATCTCATGCCCCTGCTCGTCGTAGGCGTGGAATATGAGGGCGTTGGGATGGTGGGGGAGGACTGTCTCGCCCTTCCAGATTATTTCGGTGTTGGGGAAGGCGAGCCCTTCTAAGACGGCTTTGTCGGTCAGGTGGCCCTTCCCGGTCAGGGCGAGGCTGCCAAGCAGCTCGACTGAGATCTTTTTGACTTCCTTGGGAAGGGTCTGACGAAAAAGGGCCGCGGCCCTTTTCGGTCCCATGCTGTGGGAACTGGAGGGGCCGCAGCCTTTTTTATAAAGAACGCGGATGGAGTTCATAATACGCCTACTGGCGCGCTTTTTCTGTGGCTTTGATTATGTTGCCCTGGAGTTCGGAGAGGATCTTGGCGACTTCATCGTCCAATCCTTTGAAATACAGTTCTCTTTCCGCGGCGGATTTCTGCTGGGCGATCCTGTCGGAGAGTTTGCCTTCGTCGAAGGAAGCGTCGGCTTCGATGAACTCGGTGACAATGGCGACATAGACGTTGTTTTTGCCAAGCAGCAGCCTGGGCGTCTCGGCGGGATAGCGGAAGAGCGCGCCGGATTCCGTCAGGGGAATGTCCCTGGTTATGGTCTGGGAAGGAATGATGGGCTGGGTGGTCTTGGCAACGTAATATTTGGCGTTGGTGGCGATACCCTCGAAATTCTTGGGGTCGGATTTGACTTTTTCCAGGAAAGCTTCCGCTTCTTCCTTGGACATCTCGTAGGCTTTCTTTTCCACGCAGGCGGTCTTCACTTCATTGAAGGCTTCCTCGAAGGTGGGGTCGAAGGCTTCGCTGCGGGTCACCACCAGATAGACCTGATAGAAGCTGTCGGAGGCCTCGAAAACGTCCAGCGTGCCCACGGGCTCGTCCTGGATCTCCTTGGCGATGGATTGGCCGTTGGCGACCATGCCAGGAACATCGCCCACGGCGTGGGTGTAGGAATCCTGGACCTGGGCGCCGGCTTCTTTGGCGGCTTCCTTGAAAGTGTTCTCAAGCTCTTCCGGAGTCAGCTCTTCCTTGGTGGTCAGGGAATCCTTGAAGTTCAGGGCTTTTTCCTGAACGTCTTCGTTGGCTCTTTCCTGGAGGAAAGCGGCCAGGACCAAGGGACGGGCTTCCGCGAATTCCATGTCGACGGTCTCGCCGAATTCGTTGGTCTTGGTGAAGTCGCCCTGGTAGAGGTCGAAGTAATCCTGGAGATCCTGTTCGGCGTACTGCACTTTGTTGGTCTCGGCTTTGAAGTTGGCCACCAGGAAGCGGTATTTGTCAGGCTGGGCGAAGGCTTTGGGATCCTTGTCGTAGAGCTCCTGGAAATCGTTGGAGCTAACGACCTTCGAAGCGTCCTCAATGTGTCTGGTGAACATGAAGTTGACGTATTTGACGTCCGCTTTCACGTTGAAGGTCTCGTAATCAAGGTCTTTTTCGTTCTTCGGTTCAAAGAAGGCGCTCTGGGCGTCGGAACTGTTGATCTGGATCGCCAGGAGCTGACGGAGATCTTCCTCGAATTCCCTGGGGTTGCTGATGCCGTAATTGGAGGCGACGTAGCGCTGATAGGCTTCCTGGGAGAAAGAGGCGGGGACGAAGGAGCGGATGACGTTCTGGAGCATGGAATCGTCCACCACGACGCCGGCTTTCTCAGCCCTGCGGGAGTTGACGATAATGCCCACCGCCTGGGTGGTCAGCAAGCCGTCGCTCATGTCGGACAGGGGAATGCCGTACATGGCCATCTGGACGCGGGCGGCGCCTTTGGCGCGCTGGAGGTCTTCCAGGGTGATCTTCTGTCCCTGGTAGGAGGAGATCTTGGAGGTGGGGGAGGCGGAGCCTAAGATGTTGGGCATCTTGGTGCCCCAGAAAACAAAGGTGACCACCACCACTATGAGGAGGAGCCACAGGAGCCATCTTTGGGATTTACGGAACAGGTATAACATGTTTTCTCCGATAATTTATGATTGATTTGATATTTATGCTTATTTGGATATCATGCCGCTTTTTCTCGCGAACTCGAAGATCCCGCCGGCTTCTATGACTTCGCCGGCGGCGCCCAGGGGCGTCAGCTGGATCGTTTCTCCATCCGGGAGGATCACGGTGTTGTTTTCAAGGTCGATGGTCAGCTCGTCGCCGTTCTTTATCCGCTCGTTGAGTTTCACGGGCGTTTCCAGGGGGAAGAGGGAACCGGTCATGATGCAGTTCCTGAAAAAGATCCTGGCGTAGGATTCCGCGATGACGGCTTTCACACCCGCGGCGGAAAGGGCCACCGGGGCGTGCTCCCTGGATGAGCCGCAGCCGAAGTCGCGGCCGGCCACGATGAAGGCGTATTCGCACTGCGTCTCGCCTTCTTTGACGAAGCGGGGATAGCGCTCGGGAAGGCCGGAAAGCGCGTGGCTTCCCAAGGCGACGCGTTCTTCAGGGATGGTGGGGACCAACGTCAGGTAGCAGGCCGGAATGATCTGGTCGGTGTCGATCTTGTCGTCCAGAACGTAGGCTTTTCCTTTCAAGATTTTATCCTGGCTCATAAGACCTCCCTGGGGTCGGTGAGAACGCCGAACAGCGCCGAGGCGGCGGCGGTGTAGGGGCTGGCGAGATAGACCTGGCTCTGCATGGAGCCCATGCGGCCGGGGAAGTTCCTGTTGGTGGTGGAAACGACCACTTCGTCCGCCATGGTGCGGCCGTAGGTGTCCATGGGTCCGCCCATGCAGGCGCCGCAGGAGGGCGGCTGGATGGGATCGCAGCCGGCGGCTTCGAAGATCTGCCTCAGGCTTTCGCCGCCGATCTTTTCGGTGTCCAGGGAAGCGGCCACTTCCTTGGTGGCGGGAGTGATGATCGTTCTGATCTTCACCTTGCGGCCTTTAAGGATCTCGGCGGCGGCCTTGAAGTCGGCGGTCTTGCCGCCGGTGCAGGAGCCGATGTAAACTTGCGTCAGTTTGGTTCCCGCCACGTCCTTCACAGGGCAGACGTTGCCGGGGGAATAGGGTTTCGCCACTACGGGCACCAGTTCCTCGGCTTTGAATTCGTAAGTGGCGGCGTATTGGGCGTCCGGGTCGGATTGGTACTCGGTGTAAGGTTTGTCGGTGCGGCCTTTCAGGTATTCCCTGGTCTTTTCGTCCGGGGCGATGATGCCGTTCTTGGCGCCGGCTTCCACCGCCATGTTGCAGATGGTCATCCTTTCGTCCATGCAGAGCGCGCTGATGGCGGAGCCGCGGAATTCCATGGAGCAGTAGGTGGCGCCGTCACTACCGATGCGGCCGATGGAAGTTAAGATGATGTCTTTGCCCATGACGCCCTTCGGGAGCCTGCCCTCGAAGAGGAAGAGGAGTTGTTTCGGAACTTTCAGAAGGAATTTTCCGGTGCCAAGGACGAAGCCGGCGTCAGTATTGCCGACGCCCGTGGAAAATTCACCGAAGGCGCCATAGGTGCAGGTGTGGGAGTCCGTGCCGATGACCAGCTCTCCGGGACGGCAGTGGCCGCCCTGGGGCAGGCCCACGTGGCAGACGCCGCGGTAGGTCTCGTTGGCGGGATCGTAGAAATATTTGACATCTTTGCGCTTGGCGTATCCCCTGAGCAGATCCACGTTCCTTTGGGAGGCGGGATCCTTGGTGAAGATGAAATGGTCGGGGATAAGCACGACCTTCTCCCTGTCGAAGACGGGGGCGTCGCTGCCAAATTCGCGTTCCATGATGGCGAAGGAAGGTGGTCCGCAGACGTCGTGGGTCATCACGAGGTCTACGCTTACCCAAACGGTCTCGCCGGGGATGACGGAGTCCTTCCCGGCGTGTTTGGCGATGATTTTTTCGGTGATTGTCTGACCCATGGAAAACAGATTCATTTATTAGGTTAGAAATATTGGGTATTATACTCTTAGAGCCCTTTTAAGTCAAATTGAGGGAAGCCTCTTTCCGGCTTCCGGGAAGAAGTCTCCCGGGGGAGGACTTTTCCTTTGCATATGCGCCCCCTTTATGCTAAAATGAACAATATGTTTTTAATGTCTGAGATTCTAAAGTGGCGTCTGAAAAGCGTGGCCACCCAGTTCGAACCGGCTTTGAAAGTCGAGGAAGTGACGCGCTTGAAAGGCGGCCATATCAACAGTACGTACCATGTCCGGGGAATGATCAACGGACGGTACGATGATTTCGTCTTGCAGCGCCTCAACACCTCCGTTTTCACCGAGCCCGGCAAGGTGATGGACAACATCCGGCGCGTCTCCACCCATCTGAAGAAGAAGATTAGGGAGAACAAAAACGTCCGCATCATCCCGCTGGAGTTCAGGCCGGCCAGCGACGGCCGCTATTTCTTCATCGACGACAAGGGCGAGTTTTGGCGCGTCATGGAATACGTGAAAGGCGGCTTTTCCGTGGACCACGCCGAGAACGTGACCCAGGCTTACGAGACGGGAAAGGCCTTCGGCGAGTTCCAGTACCTTTTGTCCGACATTCCCGGAGGTCCGCTGGCCATTACGATCCCGCGTTTCCACGACACGGCCTTCCGCTTCGAGCAGCTGGAGGAGGCTTTCAAAAACGACGCCGCCGGCAGGGCCGCCAGCATAAAGAAGGAAATGGATTTCTGCTACGCCAGGAAGGATTCCATCAACTGCGTCCTGGACGGCATCAAGGACGGCAGCATCCCGGAAAGGGTGACCCACAACGACACGAAGATCAACAACGTGCTTCTTGACGCCAACGGGAAGCGCCTCTGCGTCATCGACTACGACACCCTGATGCCGGGCTCTTCTTTGTACGACGTTGGCGACTGCGTCAGGTCCACCACCAGGACGGGGGACGAGGACGAACGAGACTTAGACAAGATCCGTATGGACATCTCGCTTTTCGAAGGCTTGGTCAGAGGCTACGTTTCCGCGACCAAGGACGTGCTTTCCGAAAGAGAGAAAGAGCTCCTTTATTTCTGCGGCAACCTGATCACCTTCGAGATCGGCATCCGCTTCCTGGCGGACCATCTTAACGGCGACGTTTATTTCCAGACGGAAAGGGAGAACCACAACTTAGACCGCGCCAGGGTCCAGTTCAAAATGGTGGAATCCATGGAAGAGCAGGAGGACGAGATGCGCAGGATAGTGGACGGGCTTTTTAAAGAGTAATAAAAAATTAAGGACGATACATGGCAGCACAAAAGAAATTGTTTCTGGGAGTCGACATCGGCTCCACCACGATAAAAGCGGTGCTTTTGACGGAAGAGGGAAAGGTCATGCACACTATGTACCAGAGGACCGTTCCCAAAAAAGACGCCAAGCTGGCCTGCACCGGCCGCTGCTCCAACTGCGGGCAGTGCAACGTGGGAGCGCTCTCGAAGACCATACTCGATTTCCTCTCCTCCGTGGGCAAGGCGCAGAAAGACATCTCCTGCACCATCGTGACGGGCAGCCAGGTGGTGGACGAACTGCACCGCTTCTTGAATTTCGACTACTTCGTTTCCGAAGTGACGGCGCACGTTTCCGGCGCCCGCCATTATTATCCCGACTGCAAAGCCATCCTCGACGTGGGCGGCCAGGATTCCAAGGCCATGCTCTACAATCCGGAGATGAACATCTGGACCTCCAAGATGAGCGGCATCTGCGCGGCCGGCACCGGCGCTTTCCTGGATTCCGTCTCCGCCAAACTTAACGTGCCCATAACCGAGATGGCCCAGAAATGCAACTTCGACTCCGACCTGGAAGTCAGTTCGGTCTGCGCGGTCCTGGGCGCCACCAGCATCAACAAATTCAAGAACCGCTATCCTCTGGGCGACGTCATCGCGGCGGCCTGCCGCGCCCAGGCCAGGACCATCATGTCCGGCGTGGGCGAACTGTTTCTGAATTACCACGGCGACATCATCTTCCAGGGCGGCGTGGCCTACAACAGGGCGGTGGCCTATTATCTGAAAGAGATCACCGGCTGCAACATCATCATCCCGGAATTCCATCCCGTCATGGGCGCCCTGGGCGCCGCGGTCCTGGCCAGGCAGTACGACTCCCTGCGGGGCAAGGTGGACGCTCCCAAGACCGTCGACACGAAGCGCACCGGCATCACGGTCCCGGAATTCAAGCATTTCGTGGACGCCGTGACCGATCCCAACCTGAGAAGGGAAGCCATGCGCGTTTTTGAAAACGTCGCGAAGGTGAAAGGGGAGGACGGAAGCAGCAAGCTCACTTTTCCGGAGATCAGCAAGGTAAAGGAGACTTTGCAGAGCGAAGAGCTGAAAAAGACGCTGGAAAACTTCACCGACAAGCTTTTCGACCGCGCCCTGGTGAACAAGTCTACCGCCATGCGCACGCAGATGACGCGCCACGAATTTTTCTCGAGGGGCAAGGAGCCCCTGGTCTGGCGCAATCTTTTCTTTCCCTCGGAGATCCTGGCCGCCTTGGGCGTCCGCTCCCTGACGCTGGAAACCTACGCCGCCCTGAAAGGCCGCAACCAGAAACGCCTCAGGAAGTGTTTCGATCACGCGGCCTGCAAGGGCTTCTCCGGCGAGACCTGCTCGTTTTTGCGAGTTTTGGAAGGCGACGAGAATCTGCCCCACGCCGACTTCACCGTGACCACCAGCCAGCCCTGCCAGCAGGGCGAGAGGATCTTCGCGGACCTGGTGCGCTCCAACTGCTCCTCCTCCTCAAACCGCTTCTATACGCTCCATACTCCCGGCCGCGGCGGCGAATCCGCCGTCAGGACCATCGCCAACGGCCTCAAGGAATCCGTCGAAGCCATGGAGGACGCCCTCGGGCTTAAGATGGACCCCGACCGCCTGGCCGAGGCCTGCGTCCTTTCCAACAAAGCGAGAGAGCTGGCCATCAAGTGCAACCAGATCCGCTTCACAAGCCCGCCTCTTATCCCGGGCACGGAAGCCGTATCATACGCCAACATCTTCTCTCAGCTTTGGGGCAAACAGGAGATGGTGGATCTTCAGCAGGTCTTCCTGGAAGAGCTTTTGGAGCGCAAGAAAGAGGTCGAGAAGCACACGCATATCGACGAGACGCACCGTCTTTTGTGGCTGCATCTCCCGCCCTTCTACAGCAGCAGGACCATGACATACCTGGAGCAGAACTGCCACGCGCCGGTAGCCTTCGAGGAAGTCAACTTCGTCGGCTGGGAAGAGCTGGATCCCAACGACCCCTACACCAGCCTGGCCAGGAAGCTTCTGACGGTCGGGTTCCTCGATCCAGAAGTCCGCGTCAACAGGATAAAACAGAGAGCCAATACCGCCAAGATCACAGGCGCCGTTCTTTACAACCATATGTTCGGCCGCTGCTCCATGGCGGACTCGAGCTTCATCAAGTACCTGAGACAGTCTCTGACCGAAATAGGCATCCCGCTCCTCGTTTTGGACGGCGACTGCCTGGACGAGACCACCGACCCCTGCAGCACGCTCACCAAGATCAGCGCCTTTACGGAAGCTTTGAACCTTAACAAGTTCGGCAACATCTTCGGACCGATCAGGAAATAGGAGGCATTATGGAAGAACAGCAGAAATTCACGCTCCCGTGGTATGTCATAGTCGGCCTTATGCTCGTTTTGAGCGTTTTGGCCCTGTTGCTTTTCGCCAGGCCTCTGGACACCACCATGAAGGAAGGCGAGACCTTCCCCGAGGGCGCCATCACCGGCCCCGCCAAAGACTGAAAATTAATTAACCCTAATTTAGGAGAAATATTATGAACAGCGCAGCCCTGAAAGCCAAACTGGAAGCCAAAGATCCCAGCGTTTTGGAAGTCCTTCTCTCCGTCAACGCCCAGGCCGCCGACGTGGCGGAAGAAGCGAGGCAGAGACTTATCAACGCCATCACCGTGTATGAAAAAACTTTCGCTTCCGAGGAAGTGGTCGTCGTCCGCGCCCCGGGCCGCGTCAATCTGATCGGCGAGCACACCGACTACAACGGCTTCCCCGTGATGCCCATGGCCATCTCGAGAGATATGCTCATCGTGGCCGGCGCCAGCAAGGACAACGTCATCAGCTTCGCCAACGTCATCCCTTCTTTCCAGGGCGGCTCCTTCACCATAGAACGCAACATCCCGCCGTACCAGAGCGGCGACTGGGGCAACTACATCAAGAGCGCCACGCAGGGTCTCATTGATTTCTGGGGCACCGAGGAAGGACTCAAGGGCCTCAAGATGGTCATAGACGGCAACGTGCCTCTGGCCAGCGGCCTTTCTTCCTCCGCGGCCTTCACCGTGGCGGCCGCCGAAGCGATCCTGGCCATCAACGGCAGGACCATCGATCCGGTGGTCTTCGCGGAAGTGATGGCCAAGTCCGACCACTACGTGGGCATGGCATCCGGCGGCATGGATCAGTCCATCTCAATTCTTGGCCAGGCCGGCAAATGCCTTAAGATCGATTTCTATCCCATCAGGACGCAGCTTGTCACGCTGCCCAAAGAAGCCGACATCCTGGTCTGCCACTCCCGCGTGAAAGCCGCCAAGGCCGGCAACGCCAGGATCGCCTACAACATGCGCACGGTGGAATGCCGCATAGCCTACATGCTGCTGCATAAATTGGCCGGCAAAGCGGGCGCCAAGGAACCCACCATGCTCTACGATTGGTTCGCCAACGAGACGGAAGGCTTCGACGACGCTCTTAACAAGATCGAGACCGCGCTCGTGGACGAGGGCTACACCGTCAAGATGATCGCGGAAGCCCTGGGCGTTTCGGAAGAATACGCCGCCAAGGAAGTCTGCCTCACCAAGACCGGCGAAGTTATGCCCGAACCTCCGGGCGGCTTCCAGGTCAAGAAGAGAGCCAGGCACGTCATTTCCGAAGCCCGCAGGGTGGAAGACTCCGTCAAGCTTTTGAACGGCGACTCCGATAACAAAGCCGAGGCCTTCGGCCTTCTTATGGATCAGAGCCACGCCAGCTGCCGCGACGACTACGAGATCAGCTGCGAAGAGCTGAACGCCCTGGTGGAAGCCGGCAAAGCGGCCGGTTCCTACGGCTCCAGGCTGACCGGCGCCGGCTTCGGCGGCTGCACGGTGCACCTTATCCCCAAGGGCAAGGGAGAGGAATTCATCAAGAAGATCCACGAGGCTTACTACCTCCCGCACGATCTTGACGGCTACGCCGACAACCAGTACCTCTTCGCTCCCGCCCAGGGCGCCGGAGTTCTCTTCAATTGACGTTTAAATATGACGACTTTTGACGCGATATTCCTCGGTTTGGTCCAGGGGCTGACGGAATTCATTCCCGTTTCCAGCTCCGGACATCTGACTATGGCGAAGTTTTTCCTTCCCATACACGATGTGGATCTGACCTATATCGTTTTGCTGCACTTCGGCACCGTGATCTCCATCTTCGCCGCCCTTTACGACGACATCTGGAGGCTTTTGAGAGACTTTTTCAAGGGCGAAAAGTACGCTTTGTATTTCGCCCTTCTGATCCTTGTCTCCATGGTCCCCGCCGGCATCGTGGGATTCCTTTTCGAAGATATGCTGGATACGCTTTTCTGCGAAAAGGGCCTGATGATCGGCAAGATCCCCATAGAGCCCTACCGCCTGGTGGGATTGGCTTTCATTTCCTGCGCTTACTTCGTGCTTACTCCTGCGGACAACATCCTGAAGAAGCGCAACGCCGCTTCTCCCTCTGAAAAAGAGGCGGAGGAAAAAGGCTTGAAAGCGCTGGAGGACATGACCTGGAAAGACGCTCTCATAATCGGCTGCGCCCAGGCTGTGGCTGTCATCCCGGGATTGTCCCGCAGCGGCAGCACCATCTTCGCTGGCCTTCTTTGCAAGCTTAAGAGCGAAACGGCCGCCCGCTTTTCCTTTTTGATGTCCATACCCATCATTTTGGGAGCGGTTGCCAAGGATCTCCTTTCCTCGGAATTCCGGGCCAAAGCGGCGGTGTCCTTCCACAGCGGTGACGGAACGCTCTGGGTGCAGCTTTTGGGCGTTCTGGTGGCGGCGGCCTCCGGATATCTCGCCATCAAGCTGCTTCTGAGGATGGTGAACAAATACAACTTCCATCCTTTCGTGGTGTATCTCTGGATCGTAGGGCTTGTGTGCATCGCTTCCTAAGAGAACGCGGGTACAAAAAAAGACCGGGACGTGAGTCTCGGTCTTTTTTTTTGCTTCAAGCGGATCTAATTTACTTTGCCAGGAATTTCCTGATGCGGGAAGCTATCTGGTCATTTCCGGCCATGGCTACGAACCAGCCGGCCCTGGGGCCGCGGTCGCGGCCCAGCGTCACGCGGTAGAGGGCCTTGCAAAGATTGCCCATGGAGACGCCCGTTGTGTTCGCGATATTGTAGATGATCTGGTGGATGGCGTTGCCGTCCGCTTCCGGATCCTTCTCCAGTTCGTCGGCGATAAGCGCGAGAGCCTTCTTTTCTTCCTCCGAGATGAGAGGAACGATCTCGGCGGGCGTTTCGTCGAGAAGCTGGAAGATGAATTCCGGCGTGGCGTAGCGCTTCAGCCATTCGTCGGCGTAGTGGCAGCGCTCCAATAGAGCCGCCTCGTCGCTGTATTTGAAGCCGGTGCGGGTGAGAATTTTCTTGACCTTCTCAAAGTCGCCGCCGGCCACCTGCCAGACGTTGACGAGGTGATTGAAGGGGATGTGCAGGGGCACGAAGCCGCCGGCCTGGGAAAGCTCGACGCTTCTGGCGTCACGCTGCTTCTTGCTTTCGTCGTCCACTTCGTCGACCAGGTTAAGGAGCTGTGTGACGAGGTCGAGCGCCAAACTCGCTTTGGGAGCGGGGCGCGTGATAAAGTAGCGCAGCACGTCGGGGGGCACCACTTCCAGGACTTCGTCCACGGAAACGACGTTGCCCTTAGAGGAGCTCATGTCGCCCAGGCCTTTCAGTCTGATCCATTCGTAGATGATGGGGAAGGGCTCGGTGCCGCCGTAAATTTTCCTGACGATCTCTTTGCCGGTGTCGTAGCTGCCGCCCTTGCCGCCGTGGTCTTTGCCGAAGGGTTCCACGTCCACGCCCAGGGCCGCCCAGCGGGCGGGCCAGTCGGCGCGCCAGGTCAGTTTGCCGTTGCCCACCACGGGCACGGTGCGTTCCTTGTCGCACTGGGAGCAGTAGTAGGTGATTTCTTCCGTTTCCGGATGCCACGCCACAAGCTTCGTGGTCTTCATGTTGCCGCAGAGACGGCAGTGGGGGTTGAAGGGGCTCCAGTCTTCGCCGATCTCTTTGCCGGTGACTCTTGTTAAGATCTCGGCGATCTCGTCCCTGGCGTTCAGGGCCTGGATGATCTGCTTTTTCAATACGCCGTCGCGGTAGAGCTCGCTGGCCCTCACCACGTGGGCGTCGATTTTCAGTTTCTTGAGCGATTTGACGAAGGGCTGCAGAAAATATTCCGCGTAAGTCATGTCGCTGCCGTCGGGGGCCGGGATCTCGGAGAGGGGACAGCCCACGTATTTCTCATAGACCGCGGGGTCCAGGAAGGGATAGACTTTCCTTAGGGCGTCGTAGTCGTCCGCCACGAAGATAAGCTTCGCCTCATGGCCGCGTTCCTTTAGGATGCGGTAGACGATGTCGGCGGTCAGGACTTCCCTTAAGTTTCCGACGTGGATGCGTCCGGAGGGGGAGATGCCGCTGGCGATAAGGAAGGGCCCGTTGCCCCGCTGCTGGAGCAGGAGGTCCACGGCTTTGTCGCCCCAATGGGCGCTTGGAGTTTTGATTTGTTCTGCCATAGTGTTCTTTTTTTGAGCTTGATTTGGGTAATTCTACCAAAAGGGGGGATTGTGTTCAACAGGAAGAAGAAGCGCTTGCGACATTATTTTGGGAGAAATGGTAAAATAATATATATGAAACTAGTCTTGTTCCCCAATACGCCGCAAAAGCAAGTCGTTGCGGTCACCGGCCCCAGCGCCACTTTCGGCTCTTCCCCGGACAACCCCATTTTTTTGGAGTATCCGGAGGTAAGCGATTACCAAGCGTCCCTGACTTATCAGGACGGCGTCTGGCTTATTGAAAGCCTTGATGATAAACAGATAATTTGCGGCGGGGAAAGCTCGGGCAGCCTGAAGCTCAAAGTCGGCCTGAAGTTTTCTTTGGCGGGAGTCGACTTTTTGGTATTGGACGTCATCTGCACGGAAGCCAAAGCCCCAACCGAACCGGAACAGGCCCCGAATCCCAACGTCGTTCCCCCAGGCGGCGCCCTGCAGGTCATGCCGGGAGGCATGCAGCAGCAGGGATACCAAGTGGCCGTGGGAGGCCAGCAGTGGGGGATGGCGGTGCCGGGGACCTTCGTGGATCCCTATGCCAATTTCGTGGTGCAGACTTCCGACACCCTGGCGAAGCTGGGGCTGATCTTTTCCGTCCTTGGCCCGCTGCTCCTGGGCGTCGGCGAGATAATCGGCCTCATTTTGTGCCTTGTTTCCGTTTCCCGCCGCCGCAACACGGTGAAGGGGACCGTCATGGCCTGGACCGGCGTCGCCATCTCGCTTCTCTGGTGCGTGGTCATAGGCCTGGGCCTTTTCTATTTCATGACCAGGGACGCGCAGAAGCACAACGAGATGAAAGTCGTGACGCGCCTGGAGAAGGCCTGCATGTCCGAATATTACATTAAGTACGCCATTTTGGTGGACGACGACATGAACATGGTCGGCGAATACGTGACCCCCGACCGCTTCTTAAGTGTTCCCGGCATAGACGCCAAGGCCAGGGAGCTGGGCGAAAACCCCATGCGGGACGGCTACAATTATTATTTCGAGAACATCAGCGCCGACACCTTCACCGTCACAGCCGCGCCGCAAGTCTACAACGTGACCGGCAGGAAGACCTACTGGGTGAACGAAGAGGGCATAATCATTTCCGACGATCTGAAAGGCAAACGTTTCGAGGAGCCGCCCCTTTCCAAGGTGGAGGAGGCCGACGCGACCCAGGCCATTTACGCCCGCTACGAGAAGGAACTTTCGGAAAAGATCCTCTCCGCGGCGGAACAGAACTTCAAGAATGAAAAATACGACGTCTGCCAGCAGATACTGGACAATCTGAAAACCAAGTTCCCGTATTCCTCCGCCATGGCGAGGCTGAACGCCGTGGAGAAGGAGAACGCGCCCTTCCTGATGGAAGCCAAGGCGGCAAGGCTCTATTCCGACGCCATGAACTACGTCAATTCCGGCAGGAAGGATCCGGCGCTGGTGACTTTGCGGGAGATCGCCGCAAACTTCCCCAACACAAGCACAGCCCAGGAAGCGAAAAAGAAAGTCGACAGCCTTTCCATGGAGCTGGCCAGCGCGGAATTGAAGCTCGCGAACGCCTACATCGAGTCCAATTTCTGGAACGCGGTGGAGGAATCCCTGAAAAAGATCGAGGATAAATATCCCGAAGCCTTCAGCCAGGGAGACTTCAAGGACCAGATCGCCGCCTGCCGCAAACTGAGCCATGACAGAAGGGACCTTTACGCCATGAACCTTCTGAAGGCCGCCGAGAACCTCGAGCTGGAAGGCGACACCGTCAAAGCCTACAACGCTTATCTGCAGATAAAAGACGCCTACGCCAACACTCCCGCCGCCAAGGATATCGACACGGCGCTGGCGCGCCTCAATTCCCAGATGAACGAAAAGACCGCCGAGAATTACATCGCCGACATCATGAAAAACGTGGCGCTCTCCAACGAAGTTGTGGTGGTCAACATGATCACGCTCCTGAAGAACGGCTGCGGCGAGACCAAGGCTTACAAGCGGGCCGCGGAGGTCCTGGAAAGGATCAGAAGGGACTGCACGGTCTCGCTTCTGCACAAGGAGATCGACAAATTCATCGCGGAGAAGAACTATCGCTCCGCCCTTGACAGGATCGATCATCTTCTTGCCGAAAAGCCGGAAGAGCTCCTCATAATGAAGGAAAAACTGGAAGACTGCCTCATCAGCAACTTCGAGATCTATTTCGGCAAGGGCGAATACGACGACGCGCTGGCGTCCTACGACCGCTACATGTCCCTTTCTCCCACCGTGGTCAAGATCGAAAGGGCGAAGGTGGACGAGTGCTACTACATGAGCGGCAAACGCTTCTTCCAGCAGGGCGACATAGCGGAAGCGGAAAAGCGTCTGGAAAAATGCTACGCCGCCTACATCGACGATCCGGAGTACAATTTCCTGGCGGGGAGGGTCGCCACGGTCAACAAACACTGGGAGACCGCCGCGCGCCACCTTATGTCCGCCAAGGGCCTCGACGAGACCCACAAATTCGACCTTTCCGCCACGCGTGCCTACGTTATCGACAAGCTTTCCTTCTTTATGGAAAACAAGATCGTGGCGCATCTGGTGGCTAACATGGATTGCCTGGATACCATCAAAAATTACCGACTGATGAAGATCAGGTACGCCAGACTCTCCGTTACCAACGACGTCGAGAACGTCAGCAACGTGAACATCAAGGTGGACCGCGAGGCGACTTCCGGAGACCTTATGGTGACGCTTGCCAAGGAAGAGCAGGAAACGCTCTTCAGGCAGGATACGGATTCCTTCCTCAACCGGGACATAAGTTTCAAACAGGTCCTCAAGGAGCTGATCCCGATCCTGCGGAGCGCGGAAGAGGCCGTGAGGGGAGTATCCATTGCCAACAGCAAGCAGTCGAAAGAAAGCAAGGACGCCGCCAGGGGCGCCATGAAAAGGAAGGCCGACGATCTGGCGGAATACATTCGCCAAGTAAAGATCATAAACGAGCGGGAGATGCATTCCAACGAAGTCATCTTGAAGCTTCTGGACCGCGATCTCGGTTTTTACAACGCCATGAGCGCCGATCTGAAGAGCATAATGTCCCAGCGGGATATTCCCATCCTCAGGGCCCAGCTCACCAAGATCGCCAGGAAGACGGATATGATCAGGAAATCCCGCGCGGATTTCAGGCGTTTCATTACCGACAGGGACAAGCGCAACAGCAAAATAATCCTAAATCTTGAAGCCATTCACAAGGACCTTGCCAGGGAGACGGCCACGCCGAACATGATCAACGACTATATCGCCGCCATCCAGGAATTCTTCGAATACGAGAGCGACGATTTGAAGAGATCCGTAATGGGGTACACGGATTCCCTGAAGATCGAGATCGATCTTTCCTCGCTCATAGAATATCTGCCGAAGGACAAGACGGAGGAGAACAAGCGGAAAGCCGACGAGAGCAGGGCGCAGAAGGCGGCCGAGGAAGCCAGGGAGCTTAAAGCGGTCGAGGAGGCCGCCTCCAGGATATCTCCCGCGCCCTCCGTTTACTAAAGGGACCAACGATCTTTTAAAAGCAAAAAACAGGCGCCGAAACGGCGCCTGTTTTTTTTATGGAGCGGGCGATGGGGCTCGAACCCACGACCTCGACCTTGGCAAGGTCGCGCTCTACCAACTGAGCTACGCCCGCAAGCGGTTTTCACTTTTCTGCATGGAGCGGGCGATGGGGCTCGAACCCACGACCTCGACCTTGGCAAGGTCGCGCTCTACCAACTGAGCTACGCCCGCAGGAAAAGATGAGAGTGTGATAATCATACCAAAAGGGGACTTGATTTTCAAGTCGCCGCCTTTGATTTTTACCTTTTCTTGGTGCCGAAAAGAAGACTCGAACTTCCACAGGGGGATCCCTACTACGACCTGAACGTAGCGCGTCTACCAATTCCGCCATTTCGGCATAAACAATCGTGAGGGGTATTTTATTAGAAACAGACGGGAAAGTCAAGGGTAAACCAGTGTTGAACGAAGACCAAATATATGGTATAGTTTTAATAAGCTAGGTATAGCGCCTGGTGTTATCGAATCTTTATAAAGGCGGCTTTTTATGAAAAAACATATTTTTTATGCGATTTTGCTGACATCTGTGCTTGGCGCCGGCCTTCCGGCTTTCGGCGAGCAGGAACTCAAATACATGGCCTACAATTTTTACTCGGACCCCCACATGTCCGAGACCAGCGGGAGATTCGACTCCTTCCTGATCGATTTCATGGCCGAGAAAACGCCGAACGCCACCTACTGGGCGATGGGCAACTTCTCGCTGGACGTGAAGAGCGAAAAGACGCAGAAGGCTTTCGAAGGCATCAGGGGCGTGAACGGATACTGCGGCGTGCAGAACTCCGACCGCAAAGTGGGCATCATTTCTTTCTGGGAGGCGAAATACAAAGAAAACGGTGAGGAAAAGCTTCTGCACGCCCAGAGAGTCTATCCTGAAGGGCACAGCAAGTTCGCCCACGAGGGGGAAGGCACCAACTGCATCCAGCCCTATGAGTGGGTGTCCGGACAGTGGTACCGCATGCTGCTTCATTCCTGGGACGACATCGAGACCGGCAGGACCTTCGCAGGCCTCTGGTTCCAGGACGTGAAGACCGGAAAATGGCATCTTTTTTCCTATTTCAACACGCTTCTTTACAATTCCTGCTTCATAAGGAACGTTTCCCAATTCATGGAAAACTTCTACGGCGGCGACGTCAGGACGAACTGCAACGTCGAGCGCAACGTTTTCTTCAAGAACATGTACGTCTTCGACCACGAGAAGAAAGACTGGGTCTCCATCCACACCGCGACTCTGAGCTACGGCGACGGCGGCGGCAAGCTTGAGCACCAGAAGAAATATGGCGCGCACACCTTCGGCGCGACGGAAGAGCATTTCTGGGGCCTTACGGGAGGCAGGGTGGAGGACCAGGCCGCCTACGAAGAAGCCGCTGTCAAGAGAGCGAAACACACCATCACTCAGCCCGAAAAGCCGGAGCTCGGAAAGCCCAAGATCGCCAAACTCTCCCTTGACGGGAAGAAGAAGCTCACCTGGGACTTCGCGGAGCAATCGACTCCTCAGCTGGCTTACCGGGTAAGGGCCGTCAACGCCAAAGGCAAGGTCGTCTTTGAGAAAGCCGGCACAAGGCCCGAAGTTCGTTCGTTTGCGCTTCCCGCCATGAAGAGCGACGCTTTCAAGGTCACGCTTACGATAGTGGACGTTTTCGGAAAAAAGACCGAAGCGAATTTTGAGACCGACCTCTACAAAGCCGCGACGAAAAACGTCGCGAAGAATTAAATTCCCAGATATTCCCTGAATTTGGCGAGCTGTTCCTCCGTCGGGATCCATTCGGATCTGCCGCTTCCGCTTTTCATTAGAAATTCGGATTTGACGCCGCCGAAGGCGTGGTAGGGGATGACTTCGGGCTTCACGCCGCTTCTAATTGAGCGGCAAAGCCCGGCGCATTTTTCATAATGACTTTCGTCGCTGTTTACTCCGTTCACAAGGATGAAGCGCAATTTTATTTTCGCGCCCAGTTCGTCGGCTTTTCTCAGGTTTTCGAGTATCGTTTTATTCGAAACGCCGGTGAACTTTTTGTGCCTTTCGTCGTCGGTGTCCTTGATATCCCAAAGGAAAAGATCCGTCGCGGCGACGGCCGGAGCGAGAAGTTCCGGAGGAAAATATCCGCAGGTGTCCAATACCGTGTTGAGGCCTTTTTCCCTGCAGCTGAACAGAAGATCGACGGCGGCGGGCTGGAAGAGCGGTTCGCCTCCGGACAGCGTTATGCCGCCGGATTCCCCGTAGAAGGCGAGGTCTTTTTCAGCTTCCGAGCATATCTCTTCGACTGTCATCGCTTTTCCGCTGATCCGCAGGGCCGAGGAGGGGCAAATTCCGGCGCATTTGAAGCAGGATACGCATTTGCTCTTGTCGATGTGATGCGCCCCCATGTTAAAGGAGTGGACGCCGTTTTCGCAGATCAGGCAGGCTTGGCAGTTGAGGCAGGATCTGGAGTAGTAGAGAAGTTCCGGCGAAGCGTTCTGCGTTTCGGGATTGTGGCACCACTTGCAGCGAAGAGGGCAGCCTTTCAGAAACACCGTGGTCCTGACTCCCGGGCCGTCGCGCATGCAGAAGCGCTGGATCGCGCTTACTGTAAGTTTTGCTTTAGCGTCCGCTTTCATTCTGATCGATTATCATGTCCTGCCATTCTTTGTTCAGCGTCACGAAGCGCGCGTTCCAGCCGGAAATGCGCACCGAGAGGTTCTGGTGGCTCTCGGGTTCGCGCTGCGCTTCCCTAAGTACGGAAACGTCCACAACGTCAGGCTGCATAAAAAAGCCGCCCAAAGTTACGAAGCCGCGCATGAGCGACACTAGAGCGCCCAGCCCTTCCTCGCCCTTAGTTAGCGACGGCAGAAGTTTGATGTCAAGCGCGGCGCCCGTTGGCACCCGCTTGAGGTCGCACTTGCAATACGATCTTATGACGGCGGTCGCGCCGATATGATCGCTTCCCGGGGTGGGGGAGGCGTTGGCGGCCAAAACTTCCCCGGCCTTGCGTCCGTGCGCGCAGGCGAGGCGGCGCTTCGACCATTGCAGCTG
>JAGCGH010000022.1 GCA_017649705.1 bacterium | reverse complement strand
GCTGCCTCTGAAGACGGGAAGGAAATATACTCCGGTGCGCTCGGCTAATGCGACCGCCTGGAAAAGATTTTCCTCCTCGCTTATGGCCGTCATCTCCGTTCTGGGAGTCCTGACGTCCACCGCCTTCATCGTTCTGAAGGCGCAGATGGCGTGGATCATGTCCGCTTCGTTCATTTCCAGCGCGCCCTTCTCCTTGCTCGACATCAAGGCCGCGAGATACGTTTCCCGCGTGAAACGGTCGGCCTTCTCGAGAGGAAGTCCCATAAGCCTTAAGATGCCGTTGGAGACTATGCGCAGGGCGAAACGGAAAGGAGCGCAAATGTAGCAGCAGAAACTGATGGGATAGACCGCGATCTTGGACACGGTCATGTAGTTGCCAAGGCTTATGACCTTGGGAGTGATCTCACCGAAAATTAGAAGCAGCACGGTCACCACGAAGACCGCTATGGGAAGTCCGCTAGGCCCGAAAAGATCAAGGAAGATCTTACTGAGCAAAGCGGAAAGGATCGTGTTGACCAGAAGATTGCAGAGGAGAAGGGTGTTCAATACGCGCCTGGGATTGGAAAGAAGTTTCGCGATGGCGGCGCCTACTTTTCCTCCCCTCTCCCCCAGCATCTTCAGCTGCACTCTGCTAAGGGTAAAAAATGCCGTTTCGGAGCCGGAGAAGAACGCCGAAAGGATTATCAGGACAGCTATTGTCAGATAAATTTTTACCACTTAGCGGAAGCGCGTTACTTGGCGAGAGAGCCCATGGGGTCCCAAGGCTTCAGCTCGATGAGCTTGGTCTTCAGGACTTTCTTGAGTTTCTCGGAAAGATATTTCTTGTTGACGGCGACTTCGTAGGTGTATTCGCTGAACCATTCGTCGGTCATGGTCAGGAAGCCTTTGCCTTCGTTCTTGTCGCCCCAGCTGTTCTCGATGAGCCAGCGGACGGGTTTGCCAGATTTGTCGAGGTCGACGGCCGTCAGGACCATGGCGTGGTTCATGCGGCTCTCGTTGTAGTCCAGGCGCTGGGCCTTGTTGAGCTTGCAGCCGGCGTTGCCGAGGAGATCATCGTCGTAGAGGTTGAGGTCCAAAATGCCCAGGTTGCCGTCGAGCTGTTTGCCTACGTCGCAGCCGAACCAGACGACTTCCTTGCCCTTGATGGTCTTGATGGCCGCTTCCTTGATCGTGTCGATGTCGACGTTGAGGTATCTGACGGGATGTCCGCCGACCACGTTGCCGAGGAACTTCACGGTGTACATCTTGTTGTAGGGTTTGTCCTTGGTGGGGGCGTTGATCAAGCAGATGTAGTCGTCAAGGTTGATGCCCACGAATTCCTTGTAGAACTTCTGCGGGGTCATGACGCCGGTGCGGTGGAATTTGTCCTTCTTGTCGCGCCACTGCCAGACGAACTCGGTGGGAGGCGTGCCCATGTGGATGGTCAGGATGTTGTAGAATTCCTGGACCATCTCGCCTTTCTTTTCCCTAAGATCGGCGATCTTGGCGCCCTTCTGGTAGGCTTCCCTGAGGGTGCAGGCGTATTCTTTCAGTTTGCCGGTGAGGATGCCGTTCATGGCGCCGGTGGAAGAGCTGCTGAAGCTCTCGGGGTAGACGGTCTTGGGAACGAGGCCGTATTTCTGGACCAGGTTGACCATCATGTCCCACTGGCCGCCGTCGCCCAGAGGATCGGAGAGAAGGTGCTGGATGAGGCGGCCGTCGGTCTCCTCTTCCATGGTCTCAAGAATCGATTCAAGGAAGTAATTGGCCTTTTCCAGCTTGTCCCAGAACATGGGGTAAGCCTGGGAGAACTCGAACTCGTCCACGTTCATCTTCTTGATGGCTTTCATGCGGAAGGTGTTCAGCGCGGAGAAGAGCCAGCAGCGGCCGCTGCCTTTCTGGTTCGTGATGGCAGGCGTCTTGATGTAGTCGGAGAAGACGCGCCTGGGGGATTTGATGACGTCCCAGTTGGTCACGGCGGCGCGGGGGCCGCTCTTCGTGACGGCGTTCATCGCGAGCTTGTTCTTCGGGCATTCGGAAAAGTCTTTGGCCAGTTTGCCAAGATATTCCTTGTTCAGTTCTTTGTTCATGTTTCTCCTTAATATGTTTGGGTTATTTTTCGCTTTTTGGTTTGAATTTAAACGGGGCTTTTAGTAGAATTACAGCAATTGAGTCGGGGCGTTTAGCTCAGTTGGTTAGAGCGCTACCCTTACAAGGTAGAAGTCACTGGTTCGAGTCCAGTAACGCCCACCATTAAAGTTCCTCCCTCTCCTTCATCACTCTTAGCTGCTGCGCCGGATCAAGCCTATCCAGGAACAGTATCCCGTCCAAGTGATCTGTTTCGTGCTGCAATACGACGCTCAATACGCCTCCCTCGGATTCTATTTCCACTTCCTCGCCTTTCTCGTTGAGACCCGTAGCCTTCACGTGGGCGTAGCGCGTCACTTCGCCCCACAAGCCCGGGCAGGAAAGGCAGCCCTCGTCCCCTCTTATTTCGCCCTCCAGTTCGGAGAGCACGGGATTTATGAGTACCTGCGGCTTTCTGCGCCTGGAGGTCCTGGGGTCGAAGACGATGATCCTCAGGTCGCTTCCCACTTGCGGGGCGGCCAGGCCCACGCCTTTGGCGGCGTACATCGTCTCTATCATGTCCGCGGCAAGCTTTTTAATTTGCGCGGTGACCTTCGGCACAGGCTTGCAGATCACCCTTAGCTTCTCGTCGCCTTCCGTTAAGATCTTCAGTTTCATTTCGGACCTTTTTCCTTGCGGACTCTGGAGGTGAAGCCGTGGGCCGGCAGCTGTTCGTAGCGGGAGAAGACTTCCATGGTCTGGGACATGTTTTTGAAGCCTTTCTCGTCCGCCTTCATGACGCTCATGCGCTTCAGGAAGGTGGCGGTGGAAAGCCCGCTCATGAAGGCGGCCGCGGCGCCTGTGGGCAGCACGTGGCTGGGCCCGAAGGCGAAGTCGCCCATTGGGACGGGAGTCCATTTGCCCAGGAAGACCGCGCCAGCGTTGGTTATCATATCAAGCACGCCCTCGTCGTCTTTCGTCATGATCTGCAGATGCTCGGGGGCGATAAGGTTGGAGATCTTCGCGGCCTCCTTGAGGTCTTTGACGACGACGATATTGAGCCTGTCCAGACCGGCAGGCTCCACGGCGCCAGACAACTCGTTTTCCGTCAGGCTCACGATCTCGGCGGACGCCGCTTCCGCAAATTTCTTCGAGGTCGTTATCACATACGTCTGGCTGCCGTGATGCTCGGCCTGGGAGAGAATGTCGGCGGCCACGAAGCGCGGCTCCGCCGTTTCGTCGGCTATGATGAGGCTCTCGCTGGGGCCGGCGATAAGGTCGACGTTCACGGCGCCGAAAAGCTGGCGTTTCATTTCCGTAACGGCGGCGCTGCCGGGGCCCGCTATGACGTCGACTTTTTCAATGGTCCTGGTCCCAAGACACATGGCCGCCACGAGAGAAGGACCGTGCCCGCGGTAAAGCTCGTATATTCCCAGAAGCTTGCAGGCTGCCAGGATGCCGGGATTGACCTTGCCCTCCTCATTGCAGGGAGTGGCCACGCAAATGCTCTTCACGCCCGCCACCTGGGCGGGGATGACGCTCATGAGGACCGATGAGACGAGAGGCGCGGTGCCGGCGGGCACGTAGACGCCCGCTCTTCTAACGGGACGGTAGATCTCCCCGAACGCTCCCCCGAAGGGGCCATCGGCCTTCCAGGGTTCTCTCAGCTGTTTTTCATGGAAAGCGCGGATGCCCTCGGCGGCGTTCTTAATAGCCTTCTCCAATTCCGGCGGACATTTGGCGTTCTCTATTTCCCTTTTGCTGACCTTCAGCTTGCTGGGGCTGAGTTCGCACTTGTCGAACTGGGCGGTGTAATCGCAGACCGCGGCGTCGCCTTCCTTGATGACGCTCTTGATGATGGAGCTCACCGTGTCCTTGAGCCTGGCGTTGGGCCGCTCGCTTTTGCGGCTTTTCAAAAGTTCGTCCAGCGCTTCTTTGCTTTCGATGATTTTCATTTTGAAATAAACTTGAAATTATTATTGGTCATTATACCAAAACGTTCTCAATGCCGCTTCGAATTTTTGGCAAAAGCTATCTCGTCGTCACGTTTTCTGGCCTTTTCCTTCAGCGACTCGCTCTTGTCGTAGGTGTGCTTGCCTTCGCAAAGCGCCACGGCGACCTTGACCTTGCCTTTCTTCAGGTACAGCCTCAAGGGAATAAGCGTGAGGCCTTTGCTTTCGACTTTCTTCGTCAGTCTTATGATCTCGTGGCGATGCAGGAGAAGCTTCCTTTTCCTTTCCGGGTCGTGGTTGAAGCGGTTGCCCTTGTCGTATTCGTTTATTTTGGCGCCCACAAGGAACAATTCTCCGCCTATGGGGCGGCAGTAAGCCTCCTGAATGTTGGCCTGGCGCGCCCTCAGGGATTTAATTTCCGTCCCCACAAGGGCCAATCCGGCTTCCACCGTCTCGAGGATATGGTAATCGAAGCGGGCCTTCCTGTTCTCAACGAGGACCGGAGTCGTTGTCTTTTCCTCTTTCTTACTCATCTTCCCCGCTGCGCCTCAAACTTAAAAAAGCGGAAGCGAATTCCGTCATGCGGTCTTCAAGGATGGCTTCCCGCATCCTTCGCATAAGATCAAGATAAAAATATAGATTGTGCACCGTAAGATAATGGCCGGCCAAGGATTCCCCCACGTTGAAAAGGTGCCTCAGGTAAGCCCTGGTGAAGCGCTGGCAGACCGGGCAGGGGCAGCCTTCCTCGAGGGGCCTTTCGTCTTTCGCGAAACGCCCGGCCTTGACAGGGACGTTGCCCCTGGAAGTGAAGGCCGTGCCGTTCCTGGCGTTCCTGGTGGGCATCACGCAGTCGAACATGTCCACGCCCCGCAAAACGCACATGACAAGATCCTCGGGCGTTCCCACGCCCATCAGATAGCGCGGTTTCTCGACCGGCATATGCGAGGAGCAGAGGAACTCGCACACTCTGTACATTTCCTCGGGCGGCTCCCCCACCGCCAGGCCGCCGATGGCGAAGCCCGGAAAATCATAGCAAAGCAAGCCCTCCAGGCAGCGGAGCCTTTCGTCGTCCAGTATGCCGCCCTGGACGATGGCGAAAAGCTGCTGGCGAGGAACGGAATCGTCGAGTCCCTCCTCGTGATCCTTCAGGTTGAATTCCCTGTTGTCCTCGTAGCAGATCTTGGCCCATCTCAGAGTCCTGTTGACGGCTTTCTCGATGTCCTTGCGTTCCGACAAGGCCGGCGGACATTCGTCGAAGGCCATGGCGATGTCAGAGCCCAGGGCCTGCTGCACGGCCATTGATTCCCTGGGACCCAGGAACATCTTCTGCCCGTCCACGTGGCTCTTGAAAGTCACGCCCTCTTCGCTGATGTCGCGGAGAGAAGCGAGGCTGTAGACCTGGAATCCGCCGCTGTCGGTGAGAATGGACCTCTTCCAGGAGATGAACTTGTGCAAGCCTCCCATGGCGGCGACGAGCTCCTGCCCGGGGCGCGTCATGAGATGGTAAGTGTTGCCCAATATTATGTCGGCTCCCATAGCCTCTAGTTCAAAGTGAGGCATAGCCTTGACGCACCCTCTCGTCCCCACCGGCATGAAGCGCGGCGTGGTGAAGGTCCCGTGGGCCGTCCTGACTATCCCGGCCCTGGCCAGAGAGCCGCTGTCCTTATGTTCAAGTTTAAAATTCATTTTATTTATTATACAAAAAACCTCCGCCGTTTTAGGGCCTTAAAAAGACAGCCTTTATTCACAGTTTCCTGACAGGCGTTCCAACTGTTATCCAAAGGAATATCAACCGGAACGCATAGCCTTATCCAAAACTTACTGAAACGAAATCCACAGATTATCAACAGGAATTCCAACCTGCGGCGGGCGCCGCTTTTCAAAGAATAATCCTCTCACATACAACCATATGCGCATTTTGGAAAACCTCTTGTTTCACAATTAAACTCAACTTTGCTAGAATATATAAAATTTAATCAAAAGCAAAGTCAGAATCGTGGATATATCAAATCTTTCCAAAGAGGAGCTGGAAGCCCGTTTCCGGGATGAGATCCGCCACCACTATGATAAGAAATACTCTTATCGCATCAGGCGGGTGATCTTAGCTATCGCCAAGCTCGGCATCAAGCACATCATGCTGAGAGGCATCGAGAACTTCAAGACCATCCCGAAGAACGTTCCCGTAATAATAAGCGCGACGCACAAGAGCCATCTGGATTACCTCCTCATCGACTGCGTGCTTTTGAAAGCCATCGAGTATTACCCCTGCACCATCGCCGGAAAAAATCTCTTCCACGGCTATTTTAAGACCATGCTGCCGAAAGTAAAGGGCATCTGCCTGGACAGGGAGCGCATAAAAGAAGAGAACCTCAGGAAGAAAGAGAACATTATTTATCTTAGGACCTTCTACGATTACTTGACGGAAGAGATCTTCAAAAAATCCGAGACAGTCCTGATCTATCCGGAAGCCGGACGCTCCTACAACGGCAAAGTCGGAAAACTGGCCCACGGCATCTTCGGCATGGCAAAACGCGCCATCAATGAAGACGGCAAGATGGCCATCCTTCCCATGGGCATCACCTACGAGCGCGTAACCGAGGACGAAGTGTTCCACCAGCTGCAGGAAATAAAAGCCAAGGAAGGAATGTCCAAGCGCTACCGGACGAAGGATCTCAATTCCTTCAAATTGCACGCCCTTCTGCAAGCCAGGGGCAGAGTGCTCTTTTCCTTCGGACCGCCGATCTACGTGACTCAGGAAGACCTCAGGCACCTTGACGAACTGGGAGAAAAGATCAGGACCGCCATGATCAAAGAGACCGTCCTTACTCCGGTCTCCTTAGTCTGCCACGCCTTCGGCAAAGACAAATCTCTTAAGCTCACCGAACTCTACGAGCGGATGGAAAGGGAAAAGAACATCGCCTACAAGAACGGCTACAAGATGATCCCGGGCGTCGATCAGAACGCCAATCCGGGCTACATCTGGAAATTGGCCAAGCCGCACCTTGCCATGCCCTGGAGGCTGCGCAACATCCTTAAAAGGAAAGGCGACACCATCAGCGTAGTGAAACCCGAGATCGTCGAATACTACGCCAACACCGTAGAGCACATGTACGAAGATTAAAGCGCCGAGGGGCAGAAGCTAGAGAGCGAACAGTCGCCGCGGCCATACGCTATGATCAGCCGCGGACTTTTCGCTACTAAATTTGATAGCGAAGAAATCCGTGAGGCAAAAAGCAAGCGCGCCAAATGGCGCGCTTGCTTTTTGCTTAACAACTAAAAGGATGGATTATTTCCGTTCCGCGCAGCGGCTGAAAGCAAGTATCTTTTTTTATTGAACCAGGAAAACACGAAACCCGCCAAAGTTGTAGACGTCGCCGGGAGTGACGTCGCCACGGTCAGCGGAGCGGCAATCGCTGGCGTTGAAGTTCCAGCCCCCGCTCCGAAGCACACGGTAAATACCTTCAGTATCGCCCTTCGGGTCGGTGGCCGGATCGCTGCCCAGACTATATTGATACCAGTCCAGGCACCACTCCAACACGTTTCCGTGCATATCATAGAGACCCCAGGCGTTGGGAAGATACGAACCGACGGTAGTGTGCTCATTATATCCGCCCTTTCCGTCATTCATATTGCCATAACAGCGGCCGACCTCAGCCAAGTTCGCACAGCTAATCGTACCACTCAAATTCTTGCCGCTGTTAAGCGCTGTGGTCGTGCCTGCTCTGCAGGCAAACTCCCACTGCGCTTCCGTGGGCAGATCGAAAGCCTGATTGGTCTTGGCGCGCAGAACGCCCAGGAAAGAGGTCTCGTCAACATCGCTGTTTGCGGGCCAGCCGGAACCCTTTTCGCTTCCGCGGATCATATCGTATGAAACGTATTCCACAGGGCGTGCATCTCCCTGATAATACGCCGGATTGTTTCCCATTATCAGTTCATATTGTTTTTGCGTAACTTCAAACACGCCCGCGAAGAAAGGCTTAGTCAAAGTCACTTCGTGCTGAACTTCGTCATCGTATCTTCCCAGTTCATTCTCGGGGCTGCCCATGGTGAATTTGCCAGCTTTAATTTCGCGCAGAACCATCTTTGTGGTCTTGTATTCTTCCGTCCAGCCGCCTTCTGGAACTCCATCGAGATAGCTTATCGCAAAGCTAGCTGCGTTGGTCCCACCAGAAAGATCTACGACCATATATTTCTCGGGATCTGGCGTCGGCTCATTTGAACCTGTCAAGAAAACGCGGAAGCCGTTGGAGAAGTCGGCGAAGCCGGGGGTTTGGAGGAAGCGGAAAGCAGAGCGACAGCAGCTGGCGTGGATGCACCAGAACCCGCTCCGGATAACACGGGAATGTCCTTCTCCGCCCTTCGGATCAGTGGCATCTCCGTCGTATGAGGCTTTCCAATCCAGACACCATTCCCTTATGTTTCCGTGCATATCATACAACCCCCAAGCGTTGGGAAGATACGAACCGACGGTGGTGTGAGCATTTGTGTATCCACCTTTGCCGTCATTTTGGTTGGAATAGTAGCGGCCTACTTCCGCCATTTCATCGCATTCAGACTTGTCTGACAGATTCTTCCCGCTGTTCAAAGCGGTGGTCGTGCCCGCCCTGCAGGCGAACTCCCACTGGGCTTCCGTGGGAAGATCAAATTCCAAGCCGGTCTTAGCACGCAAAATTCCGAAGAAAGATTCCTCGTCGACTTCATTGTTGTCCGGCCAACCAGCGCCTTTATCCTTTCCGCGGATCTTATTGTATGAAACGCATTCTACAGGGCGTGCGTCGCCTTTATATTGTGACGGATCGTTTCCTGTTACTAGTTCATATTGCTTTTGGGTGACTTCAAACACACCTGCAAAGAAAGGCTTGGTCAAGGTCACTTCGTGCTGGACTTCGTCATCGTCTCTTTCCAGTTCGTTCTCGGGGCTGCCCATGGTGAATTTCCCGGCCTCGATCTTGCTCAACACCATCTTTGTGGTCTTGTATTCCTCCGTCCAGCCTCCTTCAGGAACTTCATTGAGATAGCTTATCGGATAGCTTTCGGCACTTGGGCCTCCTGAAAGATCAATGACCATGTACAATCTGTTTGTTACTGCCGGAGGAGGATCTACAGGGGATTCTCCTGTGAACGCAGGAGAAGCGGCGTCGGGAAGAAGTTTGAATGTCGCCGTCGCCTTGCCCTTGGAATTGGCGGAAAATTTAATTTGAAAATCTGTACCTTTATTCGCGTGCTTAAAGTTTTTGCCATTCAGCTCGGGAGTGAAGGTGTAAGCGGCAACACTTCCCGGGCCTTTTTCGTTGGACAGCAAGTCCAAGACCGTTGCCTTTTGTGTCTTGAAATTATCGATATCTTTCGTGTCTATCGTTCCGGAGGATTTCAAAGTGGCTTTGTCGAGCTTACATGTTTCAGTCCCTATAACAAAAGCAAAATTCTTTGTAACATCCTTTTCAGTCCAACTGAATTTTCCTTTTTTCGATTTGATAGAGATCTTCTGACCGCCATTCTTTGTCCCGTAGCCTTTCTTGCTTTCTGGAATCAGCGTAGGGGAAGAAAGGCAACTGCCGAGATTGTTGCAGATCGAGACGCTGCTTTTCTCTTCGGCAAGTGCTTTTAAGGCTGCTTCGCTCAACGTTCCGCTCAGTTTAAGCGTAGTCGAACCCTTGACATATTTTTGGACATTCACGACTTCCTGCGTAACAGTGTCGGCTAATACCGCTCCAGCCATAAAGAAAATCATGGCGATAGCGATAAGAAGGTAATTTTTCATTATTTTTTCTCCTAAAATTTTACAAGGTCATCCACTACGCGCCCTTTTGGTGGCAAAGGAATTTGAGCGGACATTCGGCGCATTTGGGAGCGCGGGCCTGGCAGATAGTGCGGCCGTGCGCGATAAGCTGGTGGCTGAAGTCTGTCCATTCTTCCCTCGGGACTATGCGCATCAAATCTTTTTCTATCTTTTCCGGCTCGGTGTTTTTGCTGAGGCCAAGGCGGTTTGAAAGCCTAGTGACGTGCGTGTCGACTACTATGCCGTCGTTGATGCCGTAACCCGTGCCCAAGACGACGTTGGCGGTCTTCCTGGCCACGCCCGGGAGCGATGTCAATTCTTCCATGGTCTTCGGTACGCGCCCTCTGAATGTTTCCGCGATCATTTTCGAGGCGGCGATTATGCTTTTGGCTTTGTTCTTATAAAAGCCGCAGGAGCGGATCAGCTTTTCGACGTCTTCCTGTTTGGCTTCGCCCAGGTCTTTTGGCGTAGGATAAGCCTTGAACAAAGCGGGAGTCGTAAGGTTGACTCGCTCGTCGGTGCACTGGGCGGAAAGGATGGTGGCGCACAAAAGCTGCCAGACGGACCTGTGCCTGAGGGAGCAGCCGGCCGTGGGATAAAACTTCCCCAGCGCCAGGATGATCATGCTTTTTCTTTCCTTCGGCGTCATTTGATGAGAAGCGCTTCTTTGGCCAGGTCGGAGAGCGTCTTGTTTTCCAGTTTCGAGACTTTGATGAGGAGGTCCTTCGCTCCCGCGGCGGAATCGTAGCCAAGGCGGAAAATGGTGAACTGCGCCAGGTTCATATCCTTGTTGCGGCTTGAGAAGATCACCATGAGCTTGTCGAAAAGGCCTTCCCTGATCATGGAGTCCACCACGGCTTCCTTGGCGGAAAAGGATCTGCTCGCGAGAGATTTTTCGTAAAACGAGCCTTTTTCCTTAATGGGAATGTTCAGCCGCGACATCAGAAGGATGAGATGCGCCTCGCCGGAGATGTTCCTGATGTCGAACTCCGGCTCGCCTTTCAGGTTGCCGGGAGCCTTGTCCGCGGTCTTGTTTTTGGTCTCCTTGTAAGCGGTCTTGTAAACCTCGAATTTTTCCTCGTCGGTGAGATCGAGGTTATAGACGGCGCGGAAGACCGGCTTCTCCCAGTAACGGGATTCCTCGCGCCCCAGAAGCAGTTTCAAAAGCGGAAGGGCGTCTTTGGAACGGGAGACTTCCAGGAGAGCGATGGCCTCCAATATCCTTTGGTAATCCTCGAAGCGGACGCCCTGCCCGTTCAGGTCGGGACAGTTTTTCAAAATGAATTCGGAGCCGCCGATGTATCTCTTCATCAAATGAAGCTCGGTGTCGCTGGAGACGAGTTCGGCGCTTTCGGACAAGCTTGAGACGCCTCTTTGGAGATATTTCATAAGGGAGGCGTTCTTGGACTGCATAAACGCGATGCCCAGCGGGCGGGAGATCTCGAAATGTTCGTTGAGCATTTTCTGCCCGGGGGCGTATTTGGAGCCGATCCTGGCCAGGGCGTAGAGAACATAGGCCCTCGCGTTGTAGATGTCCTCCCTGGTAGTCCTGCTGACATAGGGGTTCGGCTTTTCCTGGCATTTCTCCCACATGAGGTTCAAGGCCATCACGCTTTCATTGCAGGGGAACTTGCCCAGCTCGAAGGCCAGCCGCGGGAAGTGCGTCGGCTCCGAGACCTCCACGACGTTGGTGGCGATCTCCTCGATGTGCTTCTTCTCCAAAGGCGTGATGGAAAAAGCACAGGCGGCCGTAAGGAAAAACAACAGAAAGATCAGAAAACGTCTCATATCATTTCCTCGCTTATATTGTAGCGATGAAGTTTGTTGTAAAGCGTGCGGCGGGACATGCCCAGCTCTTCAGCCGCTAGCCCCCGGTTGCCGCCGTATTTTTTCAAAGTTGCGATTATCAGATTTTTTTCCGCCTGCTCAAGGACCGTAAGCTCTCCTTCCGCAGGCTCAATATTTCTCATGGCGGCGGGCAGGGACTCGATGGTCAGATCGTCCCCCAGGGAAAGGATGACAGCGCGCTCTATGACGTTGGAAAGCTCACGGACGTTGCCGGGCCAGTCGTAGGAAATAAGGGCGCTCAGGGCTTCCGGCGTGATCCTGGCCATGCTTTTCCGGTTCTTTTCGGAATGCTTGCGCATGAAGAAATCCGCCAGGGGCGGGATGTCTTCCTTGCGGTCCCGCAAAGGCGGGATGTGCATGGGCACGACGCTCAGACGGTAAAAAAGGTCCTCCCTGAACTTGCCCTGGGAGATGGCCTCCTTAAGGTCCTTGTTGGTGGCGGAGATGACGCGGCAGTCCGACTTGATGGTCTGGGCGCCACCCAGGCGTTCGAAAGTCTTCTGCTGCAGCACGCGCAGTATTTTCGCCTGGGTCTCTAAAGCCATGTCCCCTATCTCGTCCAGGAAGATCGTGCCGCCGTCCGCCAGCTCGAAGCGGCCCTTCCTCTGGGCCACGGCTCCCGTGAAGGCGCCTTTTTCGTGCCCGAAGAGCTCGGATTCCAAAAGCTGGTCGTGGAGAGCGGCGCAGTTGACTTTCACAAAGGGTTTTTGGCTGCGGGCGCTGAGGCTCTGGATATAATTGGCCAAAACTTCTTTTCCCGTGCCGCTCTCGCCGGTTAACAAAACGGAAGCTTCGCTGGCTGCCACCTTCCTGGCCAAGGAGACCAGATCTTTCATGGCGGAGCTTTCCGCCACGAAACTTTCCTTTTGGGATTCCTGTTCGCCGCCGCTTTCGCTTTTGTCCTGCTGGTCCAGCCCGCTTTTGATGGCTTTCTCAAGGACGCTCATGTCCAGGGGCTTTAGGATGTAGTCGTAGGCGCCCGCCTTGACGGTCTGCACGGCGTTCTCGATGGTTCCGAAGGCCGTCATGATAAGGATGGGGACTTTCTGGTCGAAGGCTCTTATCTCCTTGACCGCGGTGAGCCCGTCCATTTCAGGCATGCGCATGTCCATGAGCACAAGATCCGGGTGCTGGCTCTTCACGCAGCGGACCGCTTCGCGTCCGTTGCTCACTTCCATGACGGAATAGCCGGCGTGCTCCAGGTTCGCCCGAAGCATGTCGCGGTGGGCTCTGTCGTCGTCCGCCACCAATATCCAGATTTCCTTAGTCTTGATCATTTATTTCAGACCGCTCCCGGCAAAATGATTTCGAAAATAGCTCCGCCGCCCGCGGCGTTGCGGGCGGTGATGGTCCCCTTGTGCTCCGTGACCGCCTTCTCCACGCTGGCCAAGCCTAGCCCGGAGCCCTCGGCCTTCGAGGTGATGAAAGGATCGAAAATATGGTCCATGATCGCGGGGTCGATGCCTGATCCGGAGTCCTGGAAAGCGACGGAGAGATTTTCCCCGCTGCGGCGGCAGCGGATCCTCAGCTCTCCGCCGTAGGGCATGGCGTCGTAGGCGTTGACGCAGAGGTTAAGCGCGGCGCGCATGAAGACCGCCTCGTCCAGATAAACGTCTGGCAGATCGTCCCCGAGGTCGATTATGAGGTCGACTCCCCTTGAGCGGGCGTCCGTATCCTCCATGGCCCTCAGCTGGTCGAGAAAATCCTTGATCTTGCAGCGCTGAAGATTAAGCGTGTCGGGCTTGGCGAAGTTGAGGATCCCGGTGATGCGGTTGTTGAGGCGGTCGATTTCCCTAAGCATCACTTTTGTGTGCTTGGCGTAAACTTCGTCGCCGGTTTCGTCGGCGTGCTTTTTGAAGAGCTCAATGAAGCCCCTGATGGAGGAGAGTGGGTTCCTCAAATCGTGGGCTATGGCCGCCGCCGCCCGGCCTATGGTCACAAGGCGGTCGTTGAAGATCTTTTCGTTTTGCAGCGCCTCGTTCTCGCGCTCCGCTATCTCCAGCGAATGCTCCACGCTCCGCTTTTCCCTGGCGAAGCTGACGAAGAAGATCAGAAGGAAGGTGGCCACCGCGAAGACCGAGAGGAAGATGAGCCCGTGCACTCTCCTGGGGTTCAGGAAGGCGGAATACGTCTCGGTGGGGATGCCGATGATGACGAAGGGCAGATCGTCGCTGGTCATCCTCAAAAGCTCGAGATGGCAGGAGCGGCCGGTCATAATGCGGCAGAAATGCCTGATGTCGCCCCGGCGCCGGCTCAGATATTCGTTCTGCCTGTCCGCCTCTTCGGAGGCGCTCTCCGCGTTGGAAAGAAGCGTCCCGTTGGGGTCCCTTCTCTGGGAAAGCGGAAAGACCGGAGTGCAGAAAAGCACGAAGCGCCTGTCCTGGCTTGTGAAATGGAAAGCCTTGAATCCGTTGGTGGGGAAACTCTTGTCTTTCAGCTCCTCAAGGTAGCGCATCGGAAGCTCCTTCGGACCGGCGTCGAAGATCTCCATATTGGGCATCACGAAAGAATAAATGCGGGCCGAGGAATTGCGGCAGACATACATGGTGGCGTTGGTAAGCCCCACCAGGTTCACGCTCCTGATCCTTCCCCGGTTGATCCAGCTGTGAAGGCCGCTCAAAAGCGTGTTGCCTTCCCTTATCACCGTGACCCTGGCGTACTCTGAAAAGAGCTTGTGGTCGCGGTAGGAATAAGCCGCGGCGCAGGCCACGATGAAGACCGCCAGAAGAAGCGAGGAAAGGACGGGGAACCGTCTGAATGTCCGCTTTTCGCTCATTTTATCCTGTTTTTAATCTTCCTTGATTGCTTCTTTTTCAGGAGAAGAAGCGTCGCCGCCATCCTCCTTTTCCTTATCGCTCTCCGCTTTTTCCTCTTCCTCCGAATCCGCCTCGTCCAGCGGCCGGCCGTCCGAACCGAAGCCGATGGCGCGCCTGGCCAGTTCCTTCCTGGCCAGCGGCACGTTGGTGATGCCTAAGGCTTCGAGAACGCGCCGCTCGAGATAGTTCAAGTGGAAGCGGAAATACCATTGGGTGTAGTCGTAAACGTTCGTCTCCCCTTCCACCACGTCGTAGTAGTTGCTTACCGCGACCGTAGTGACTTTTTCGAAGGAATTGCTGAGAGCGTCCGTTTCCGTGGTGACAAAAGTATTCGTCGTCACCACCCAGAAGTTGGTCCAAAGTTTTTCCGCCTCAATGCTGAAATCGCCTATTTTGGCGACTTTCATCACAGGTATGGGGATCCAGCGGGCCACGCCGGGATCCATGCCCCTGGCGCTGATGATGAGGGAATAATGGCCTCCCACCTGCAGGCCGCCGATCTGGAAATAGCCGTCCTTGTCCGCGTGGGTCTCCAGATCCTTGGAGTGGACTTTGACTTTCGCGAAGGGAATGGGAACTTTGTATTTGTCAATGACGCGCCCCATGATGGAGCCGTCCCAGTCTCCCCAGTACATTCCCTCGTCGGCAATGTCGTCGTAGGAGGCGGGGTTGACGTGCTTTTCCTTCCTTTCCGTCTTTGCCGCCTTCCTGAAGGCTTCCAGATCCTTGGAGACATCCAGGATCTTGTTGCTTACCGCGCCCTCAGAAGGAGATTGGATCTCATCGGAAAGCGCCGAAGCCGCGGAAAAGAAGATCAGAGTTACGAAAAGTAAATATCTCACAGATACGTTTCCTTCAGAAGATAGTTTTTAACGTAATCGCCCACGGATTCCTCAAGGGACATGAACTGGTGCTTGCAGCCGGCTTTCCTGAGCTTGGTCAGGTCGGCCTCCGTGAAATACTGGTATTTGCCCTTCAGGATGTCGGGCATCTCCACGTATTCGATGGCGCCTTCCGTTCCCAGGGCCTTGAACATGGCTTTCGCCACTTCGTTCCAGCTCTGGGCCTTCCCAGTGCCGATGTTGTAGATACCGCCGATGGAGGGATTCTTGTAGAAATACATGATCACTTCCACCACGTCTTTGACGTAAACGAAATCCCTTTTCTGCTCGCCGTCGGCGTAGTCCGGGCGGTCGGAGGCGAAAAGCGAGATCTTCTTTTCGTCCCTTGCCCTGGGGAAAGCCTTCAGGATCATGGAGCGCATGCTGTCCTTGTGGTATTCGTTGGGGCCGAAAACGTTGAAGAAGCGGAAGCCCGTCAGCTTGTCCTGGAAACGGTGCTTCAGGAGCCATTCGTCGAAAAGCTGCTTGGAGTAGCCGTACATGTTGAGGGGCCTGAGCCTGGGGGTCAGCTCGTCGGAATCGCTGTAGCCCAGGGAACCGTCGCCGTAGGTGGCGGCGCTGCTGGCGTACCACATCTTTTTCCCGTTCTTGAGGCACCATTGCGCCAGGGTCTTGGTGTAGTTCAGGTTGTTTGTCATCAGGTAATCGGCGTTCTGTTCTGTGGTGCTGCTGCAGGCGCCCAGATGGATGATCCCCTCGATCTCTTTGTCCAGCTTCCCCTGGACCAGAAGCATGAAAAACTCCTGCTTGTGCATGTACATCTCGTATTTCTTGCCGACAAGGTTTTTCCATTTCTCCGTTTTGGCCAGATTGTCCACCACGATTATGTCGGTCTTTCCGCAATCGTTCAGTTTCTTCAAAAGGCAGCTGCCGATGAAGCCCGCTCCGCCTGTTAAAACTAACATTGTCAGTCTCCTTTAGATCCCGTTTTTAAAAACGGCTTATGGTTAATATCAAAGCGTACATGACGGGGGCGGTCAGAAGCAGGCTGTCCACCACGTCCAGGACGCCGCCCATCCCCGGAATATAATTTCCGGAATCCTTGATGCCGGAGTCGCGCTTCCAGACGGACTCCACCAGATCCCCCACGATCCCCAGAAGGCACAGTATAAGCGACAGGACCGCCGCGCCCACTATCCTGCCCAGCTCCTGGTTGCTCATAATTCCTCCGCCGATCTTCAGCATGGCATCGGAAACGCCGGGAAGATAAAGGGCGCCGAGAATGCCGACGGCCAGGGAAAGCGCAAGGCCTCCGAACACGCCCTCGATGCTTTTCTTGGGGCTTATCTCCGGAACGAATTTATGGTTCCCCAGGGGCGACTTGGCGAAAAGCGTCCCCACGCAGTAAGCGCCGATGTCGGCGCCCTTCACGATGGCCACGAAGTAAGGCAGGAAAAAGCGGCCGTCCATGCTGGTGAATCTGAAACCTATGAGCGCCACTCCCAGAAGGAAGGAAAAGCACACGGGAATGTATAACAAAACAAGGAACGTCGCGGCCGCGGAATTAAGGGCGCCCTTTATCCTGTTTATGATCAAAGGAAGCAGGAAGGTGCCGATGAAAGCAAGGATCAGCGAGAAGGCCAGCACCACCCTGGCCCGCTGGGAAAAGGGATAGCGGAAAAAAAGATATCCCGCCGCCGTCAGAAGCAGGGCGGAAAAGAGCCCCCACTTCTCGAAAGGCTCAGACCCCTTCAGCATCGCGAACATCTCGCGGCTCCCGAAGAAAACGCAGGCCATGGCCAGGAGAGGAAGGAGCCAGAAAAGATACGGCTTGTAGATACCCCAGACCGCCAGGGCAAAAAGAGCGATCAAAAAGACCGCGCTGGGCAAACGATATTTCATCATAAGGAAACCTCTCCGAAACGCCTGTCGCGTTTTTGGTAAGCGGCCACCGCCGCGATTATGTCTTCTGTTTCGAGGTCAGGCCAAAATTTAGGCGTGACGTAAAGCTCGCTGTAGGAAAGCTGCCACAAAAGGAAATTGGAAAGCCTCATCTCTCCGCCGGTCCTGATCATCAGTTCGGGATCGGGAACGTCCGGCAGATAAAGGAAGCGGCTGAAAGTCTCCTCGTCCAGGGAGTCCGGATCCAGTTCTCCCGCCAGGGCGGCCTTGGCCGCCTTGGCGGCGGCGCGGGCGATCTCCAGACGGGACCCGTAGTTCAGGGCCAATATCAGATCCAGCTTTTGGCCGGGCCTGGTATATTCGCAGGCTTTGTCGAGCTTAGCCAAAAGCGCCTCCGGCAGCGGCTCCCTTTCGCCCATGATCCTGAGCCTTATTCCCTTTTCCCTAAGCTCCTCCACGTTGGCGTCCAGGAAGCGGCTGAGCAGGGCCATCAGGCCCTCCACCTCCGCTTTCGGGCGCTTCCAGTTTTCCGTGGAGAAAGTGTAGAGCGTCAGATAGCGCACGCCCATGAGGTCGCAGGCCTTCAGGGCGCGGCGCACCGCCTCCGCCCCCGCCTCGTGGCCCTTCAGTCTGGTGGGAAGCGAGTGGGCTTTCGCCCAGCGTCCGTTGCCGTCCATGATGACGGCCAGATGAGCGGGTATTCTGCTTTTGTCCAGGTCGTTTACGGTCATTTTTTCCCCGTTTTGGATTTGGAAGATCTCTTTGCGGCCGCCTTGGCGGTCCTGGTATTTTTCAATTTGGACTTGGGATCGACGGGGAAAGCGATGGCAATGACTTCGTCCATGCTCTCAACCTTGTTGATCTTCAGATCCGCCAAAACTTCCGGCGGCACGTCGTCCAGCTCCGCTTCCGAGCGCTTGGGCATGATTATCTCCCTGACGCCGGCGCGGTGCGCCGCCAAAAGCTTCTCCTTAACGCCGCCTATCGGCAGCACCGTTCCGGCCAAAGTGATCTCGCCGGTCATGGCCAGCTTCTCCTTCAGGGGAACGCCGGTGATAACGGAATAAAGGGCGCAGGCCAGGGTGATGCCGGCGGAAGGCCCGTCCTTGGGGATGGCGCCTTCGGGAACGTGGATATGTATGTCGTGCTGGACGAAAAATTTCTCGTCCTTGGATTCCGTGGAAAGTTTTTTCCTGACATAGGTGAGGGCCGCCCGGGCGGACTCCTGCATCACGTCCCCCAGCTGCCCGGTCAGGATAAGCTCGCCTTTGCCTTTAACGGTCAGGGCCTCGATCTTCAAGATCGCTCCGCCCACCTCGGTCCAGGCCAGGCCGACGGCCACGCCGGGAACGGGTTTCGGCAGCTCCAGATCGGGAAACTCCTTGGGCGTACCCAAAAGCTTGCGGATATCCGCCTCCTCGATCTTCGCGCGGGGCTTGCCTCCGGAAACGGCCTCCAACGCCAGCTTGCGCATGACGCTGGCCAGCAGCCGATCCAGCTGGCGGACGCCCGATTCGCAGGTGTAGTCGCGGATGACTCGCAAAATGGCCGCGTCGGAGATCTCCGGAAGGGCGGTCAGTCCGTTGGCCTTCCTCTGTTTCTCCAACAGATATCCCCTGGCGATGGCCAGCTTCTCCAATTCCGTATAGCTGGTGAGGGCGATCTTCTCCATCCTGTCCTTCAGGGTGGGATGGATGGCGTCCTCCACGTTGGCGGTGCAGATGAAGATGATCCGGGAAAGGTCGAGGTCCACTTCCAGGAAATGGTCGTTGAAAGCTTTGTTCTGCTCGGGGTCCAGGACTTCCAGGAGCGCCGCGGTGGGATCCCCGTGGTAGCTCATGGTCATCTTGTCGATTTCGTCCAGCAATATCACCGGGTTCATGGTCCCGGCTTTCTTAAGCGCCTGGACGATGCGTCCCGGCATGGAGCCTATGTAGGTCCTGCGGTGGCCCCTGATCTCGGCCTCGTCGGAAACGCCGCCCAGCGAGATCCTGACGAATCTCCTGCCCAGGGCTTCCGCCACGGATTTTGCCAAAGTCGTTTTGCCGACTCCCGGAGGCCCCGTGAGGCAAAGGACGGTGCTGTCGTCGCCGGCTTCCCTGCCTTTTTCGCGCTCCTTCATGATCTTGACCGCCAGGAATTCCATGACGCGCTCCTTGGGCTCCTTCAGGCCGTGGTGGGAGCGGTCCAGGACGGCCCTGGCTTCCCTGATGTCTTTTTTGTCCTCGGTGTATTGTCCCCAGGGGATGTCGAAGATCCAGTCCAGATAATTTCTCACCACAGTGGATTCCGGGCTGAAGGGCGCCATGTGGTCAAGCTTCTGCAGTTCCTTTTCCGCCGCTTCCCTGACGTTGGCGGGAAGCTTCGTCTTCGCGAAAAGGGATGTGTAATCGTCCGCCTCGCTGTAGGCCTTTTTGCCGAGCTCCTTCTCGATAGCCCTTATCTGCTCGTTCAGGAAATAAGATTTCTGCTGCTCGTCGATGCGGTGCCTGACTTCGCCCAGGATCTTGTGCTCCACGTTCAGAAGCTCTATTTCCCTGGAGAGGAGCTCGCAGAGAAGCCTGTAGCCGGCTTTGAGGGAGCTGCATTCCAGAAGCTTCATCTTATCCTCGTTCCTGACGAGAAGATTGCCTATGGCCAAGTAGAAGAATCTTATGCTGTCGTTCTCTCCGGACAAAGTCCGCGTCAATTCGTCAGAGAGCCTGGGGTTCTTGGAGACGTAATCCGAGAAAAGCTGGAGCGCCGCCCGGCGCATGCCAGTCATTTCCGTCTCCGTAAGATCGTTCTCCAGTTCATGCTTTTCTATCAGCGCCTGGTTGAAGGGGCGGTTGATCAGCTTCACGAGCCTGCCGCACTCTATGCCCTCCACCAAAATGCTGACCGTTTCGTCCTGGCGGAGTATCTGCAGGATCCTGGCGACGGTGCCTATGGGATAAAGGTCCCGCTGCCTGGGATCCTCCGTCTGCTCCCGGCGCTGGGTGCAGATGAAGATCAGCTTGTCTTTCTCCTGGGCCATTTCCAAAGATCTGATCGATCCGGGGCGGCCCACCAGGATGGGGCTCACCAGATGCGGGCAGGTCACAAGATCCCTGACGGGGATCATGGGAAGCAGGTCCGGAAGGTTGGTCTCTTCTTTTTTCGAAATGTTTTCTTTCTTTTTATCCATACTCAAACAGCTTCTCCTTTTTTCAGATCCTCCGAAGTGATGACGTATTCCGCGGGGGAAGATCTTTCAGGAAGATCGTAAATGAGAGAAGTCATGAAATTTTCTATTATGGCGCGCAGTCCCCTGGCGCCGGTCTTTTTCTCGATGGCCTTTTCCGCTATCCACTCCAGGGCGTCCTGCGTAAAGGTCAGCTTCTTGCCGTTGATCTCGAAGAGCCTCTGGTACTGGCGCACGATGGCGTTCTTGGGTTCCGTCAGGATCCTCACCAGGTCTTCCTTCTTCAGATCATTCAGGGAGACCGTGACCGGAAGACGCCCTATGAATTCGGGGATCATGCCGTACGAGATCAGATCCTCACCGGTGACCTGCGACAGAAGCGCGTCGCCGGACCGCGGGCCGATCTTGGCGTTGCCGAAGCCCACTTTGCCCTTGCCCAGCCTCCGGGAGATCAGGGTCTCAAGGCCGTTGAAGGCGCCGCCGCAGATGAAGAGGATGTTGGTGGTGTCCACCTTGATGTATTCCTCCAGGGGGTGCTTCCTGCCGCCTTTGGGCGGCACGTTGCAGACGGTGCCCTCGATTATCTTGAGAAGCGCCTGCTGCACGCCCTCGCCGGAAACGTCCCTGGTGATGGAAACGTTGTCGCCGGTCTTTTTGATCTTGTCGATCTCGTCGATGTAAACTATTCCCCACTCCGCCCTAGGCACGTTGAAGTCGGCGTTCTGCAAAAGCTGCAAAATAACGTTCTCCACGTCCTCGCCCACGTAGCCCGCCTGGGTCAGCGTGGTGGCGTCGGAGATGGCGAAGGGCACGTTCATCATCCTGGCCAGCGTCTTGGCCAGAAGCGTCTTGCCCGTGCCGGTGGAGCCGATGACCAGCATGTTGCTCTTGTCCAGCTCCACGTCGTTATCCTCTGGGGCCGGGATATCGGACATCTTTTTGACCGGCCCGCCCTTCCCCTTGTTCCGCATGAAAGTCTGCAGCCTGAGGTAATGGGTGAAAACGGCTACGGCGATGGACCTTTTGGCCCGGTCCTGGCCGATGACGTAATCGTCGAGATATTTCTTGATCTCCGCGGGCGTCCTCAGGCTGACATTCCCCTCGAAGGGGGCCGACTCCTTGCCGATGGAGGCGCAGATGGCCGCGCACTCGGAGCAGATGAAGACATCGTCGTCGTAAACGCCTTCTATGACCGGCCGCTTTCCGCTGGCCTCGCGTCCGCAGAAAGAGCAGACGGGCGGGGCGCTGGGCGGCCTTTTCTTTCTATTGCCGCCGTTTTCGCTCATTTGATTTCCTTGGAGTTTTCGACCACCTTGTCTATGAGGCCGTAGGCCACGGCTTCCTGGGCCGTCATGAAATGGTCTCTCTCGGTGTCCCTGGCGACTTCCTCCGCCGTCTTTCCGCAGCAGCCGGCCAGGATGGAGTTGAGATTGTCGCTCATTTTGAAAATTTCCTTAGCCTGCACGGCCATGTCGGGGGCGGTGCCCTCGAACCCGCCGGACAGCTGGTGGATCATGATGCGGGAGTTGGGCAGGGCGAAGCGCTTGCCCTTGGTGCCGGCGCCCAGAAGCAGGGCTCCCATGCTGCAGGCCTGGCCGATGCAGTAGGTCCGGACGTCGCAGCGGATGAAGCGCATGGTGTCGAGGATGGCCAGCCCGGCGATCACGCTGCCGCCGGGGGAATTTATATAAAGGTTGATGTCCTTCTCGGGGTCCTGGGAAGCCAGAAGCAGGAACTGCGCCACTATGGCGTTGGCCATTTCGTCGTGCACGGGTCCGCTCAAAAAGATAATACGGTCCATCAAAAGACGCGAAAAAATGTCATACTGGCGCTCGCCGTTGCCGGTGTTCTCAATAACGGTGGGGTAAACGTAATTGTTCATAATACTCCTAATTTTATATTTTTAGATTATTAATTTATTATACCTTTTTCGCGTCCTTCGGGCAACAGGGAAAACGCGCGAAAAACATGACATTTAAAAGGAAAGAAAAAAGCGCCTCTCCCGAGGCGCTTCCTTTTACCAGGTCTCCAGCTTCGACCTGAGCCAGCGGCCGTTGTGATAAACGTAGACGTAATCGTCGTCGCAGGCAATGTCCCCTTCTTTTCCGGGGGAATCCATACTTTCGGGAACAGGTGCGCGTCTCATAAAGCAGGCTCCGCTCTCGTCGAAGAGAAGATCCCTTTCCAGCCCTTTTAGCTCGTCGCCGTCATAGATCCGGCGTTCAAGGTAGAGGCCCCAGTCTCCGCGCCCTTCTATGGGCTTTTCCTCGTCCTTGGCGGCGTCCTCTTTCATCATCGGGCGCAGCTTCAGCATGCTGCGCAACCCTTTTCTCGAAGTGCTGAAACTGAGGCTGTCCTCGCCTATCATCTCTATGCCGCCGCCCGGAACTATTCTCACGGCCTTTTCCCAGCGGTTGGAATCTTCGTCTCCCCTGCCGACCAAAAGTTCGTTCCTGACCAGCATAAGGGCGCTCTTCTCGTCCCCCGTCAGATAGTGGCGCCCGTCGTAGAGATACTTAGGGCGGTTCCAGGCGATCTTCAGCTGTTCGCTGTAATAGAGCTTTATGCCGAAGAGAACGAGGGCGGTCAGAATGATGATGGAAATAAAAACTTTTTTCATAGCCTATTTGAACTGCTTCGCCAGGTCAAGCAGATCCATCCAGGAAGAATGGAGGTGGACGGGAAGCTTGATATGGCTGTTGTCGTTGGCGCCCTCGAGGTCGAAGGTCACTATCGTCACCTTGTTCTCGTAGGCGAGCTCCACGGAGGCCGTCTTATAAGGATACTTTTTCAAACGGGAAGCAAGGATGTTCGCGACGTCTTTCCCGTACCCCGCCTCCATGCCCTGCAGGTACGTCTCGGCCTGCCCGAGGGTGAAAGTCCCCTGTTCGTCGGCGTACAGTTTCCCTTTCAGCGCCTTAACGTATTTGCCGAAAACCGCCGTGTGCAGCTCCCCGCTCAATCTTCCGTCCATACGGTTCTGCTTCAGGTCGAAAAGGTCGCAGAAGAGGCCGATGTCGATATCCTGGCTCTTGAGGTCAAGCTCAAGGTACGGCAGATAGGAATCCTGACCCTGGACTTTCCTGGAGGAAATGTCGGCGCGGCCGGTGAACTGTCCGCGCATGGTGGAAAGGTAAAGGTTGCTTAAGACAAGACCGTTCTTCTTCAGGTAAGTCACCGCTTTCGATTCCCTGAGCTCTATCGTGTGCGGCGCCAGGTTCGTTAAGACTATGGCGCTGCAGGAGCAGTCGAAGCCGCCCTTTATGGTGTGGAAAAGCCAGGAGGCCTGGGAAGTGTAGTTGGCCCTTTCGTTCAGGAAATTTTCGGTCTTGAGATCGGCCCTGAGGGTTAAATTCGTGACTATGATCTTCCCCATCATAGCCTCCATGTTTTTGATCCGCATGGCGAGCTTGGAGCTTATGTTTGTAAACGCCTGGGGAAGATCCTTGGGATAGGCGTTCCTCAAAAGTCTCCAGTCCACGCGGGAGCTGAAATTCATGGTCGACTTCACTTCGTCCATATAGACGGTCCTGCGGTCCATCCCGGCCAGGTCCAATATCTCGCCCGTGCTCTTTCCCTTGCACTCCAACTTCACGATGTTCCCGTCCAATCCTCCGGTCAAAACAAGCTTTGTGTTCTCGCCTTCAGATGGCATCAAAGTTTCGGAAACGGCCGTGAAAACAGAGCCTGTCAGCGAATAATGGCTTCCCTCGTAGGCGTTGGCAAGCCTTCCGGACAATGTGAGCGTAATCTTAGGCTCGTTCAGGCGGACTTTCACGCCGTCAAAGCTGACGTTAAAAAGGAAAGGCGTCCTTATAAGCTCCTCGTAATTTCTGGGCGAAGAGTCCTCTTCTTCCTTAGAGCTGTCAGCGATTTCGAAGACAGCGTTGGAAACGTAGGCGTCTATAAAGCAGGCCTGGGGGTCTTTCTCCCTCATTCCCTTGAAGGAATGTATGGTCGCGCCTATGACCGCGTGGTCGGCCGAAAGGAAAAACGCCTCGTTCGTGTAACTGGCGTTTTTCACCTTGACGCCGGGCGGCCAAAGGTTAAGGGATATCTCCTCTATGGAAAGTCCCGGCACGTTCTTCAGAACGTACATCGGGTTATGGAAAACAAAGTAGAGCCCGGCGGCAGCCAGCGCGATAAGGATCAGAATAAACAGAAAGAATTTTTTCATCTTAAGATGTTCATGTGAGCGTTTTGGCCGCGCAGACTGTAAATTCCGGATACGCGTTCCCAATTTTGGAAGCGGCCTCAGCGGCCGCCGCAAGATCTTTGAAAAGCCCGAAGAAAGCGCTGCCGCTGCCGCTCATGGAGACGTATGGCGTGTAAGTTTCCATCATCTTTCCGACGAGACCGACCTTGGACTCCAGCTCCGCGGCGGGATCTTTCAGGGCGTTGCCAAGAGCCGCGCCGACGTCAGTCCAGCTTCCGCTTTCATACGCTTTAAGAAAAGCCTTAGGAGAAAGGGATACCCTTTCTCTTTCATCATACTTGCGGTAGACCGCCGCGGTCGGCAGACTCTCCTTCGGTTTCACGACCGCGAGGAAAAGCTCCCTCGGCGCAAGCTCCGTTATGACTTCCCCTCTTCCCTTGCAGAGCGCCGCCGGAGGGCCCAGGAAAAAAGCCACGTCCGAACCTAGGGCAAGCGCCAAAGAAAAAAGCTCTTCCTTTCTCAGCTCAAGCTTCCAGAGCTCGTTGAGGAAGACCAGCGTTCCGGCCGCGTCGCTGGAACCGCCGCCCAAGCCGGCGCCAGTCGGGATCCTTTTTTTCAGGAGAAGATCGGCGCCCAGCTCCTTCTTTCCGGAATAATCCCTCAAAAGTTTCGCGCTCTTCATGACAAGGTCGTCCTCGGAATCGGCAGTCGCCGGGATATCCCTCGCGAGGGTGAGCTTCCCGTCGGAGCGGACCTTCGCTTCCAGTTCGTCGCAAAGCCCTATTCTCTGCATGACGGTCGAGATGGCGTGGAAGCCGCCGGGCAGAAGCCCGTCGACAGAAAGAAAAAGGTTGACTTTAGCGGGGCAGCAGTAAGGCATAAGGTAAAAAAAGAAGCCGCGCTCTTGGCGCGGCTTCGATTATCCTATACTAGCCTATAGGCAGGCGAACCAAAAACCGGCCGATTATTTGTTCTTCTGGCGGTTCTTGCGTAAGCGTTTTTTACGCTTATGCTTGTTCATTTTTGATTTGCGCATCTTGCGTCCACAAGGCATAGCAAACACTCCTGTTTAGGTGAAAAATTTACAGTTCAATTAGGTTAGGGGCTATTATAGCATAATCCCCCTCAAAATCAAACCAGGGTCAACGGGCCCCTTTGCGATGGGGTTTGTACTCCCTGTTCCAATTGTATTTCCTCTGATGGTCGAACCAGATGAGATCCACGTTGCTGTAGTCGTTGATATTGAGGAAAAAGCGCACCCTGCTGTAATCCTGGAGGTACTGCTTGGCGATGCCCTGGAGGTTCACCACGCCGGTCCTGCAGTTGACCTTGGCCTTGGTGGTGCCGGATTTGATGGAGAGCTGCCGGAGGTTTTTGGAGACCTTCATGTTATTAAGGAACGTCAGGGCCTGCCAGCGGATCTCGTCGTCGTTGAAAGCGAAGGAGGCGTAGACCGCGTTGGTCTTGGGCTGGATGACTTTGGCCAGGTCGTCGGGATCGATGACGCACTTCATCTTAATGTAATAATTCTTGTTCTGGGAAGCGTTCACGACCTGCATGCCCAGGTTCTTCTTGGCGGGAAGGATGCCCAGAAGCTGTATGCTGCTGGCTTCCAGCGTCCCTTCGTATACCCCGGTCTCCGCTCCCGGCCAGCTGTTCACGACAACGTAAGTATTCACCTCGTTGGTCTCGGCGTTCACGGCATAGAGCGCGTAATAGCCCTCGTCCCTCAGATCCCTTGCCACGATGGCCTGCATCCCCGCCAGGGAGGAATTCAAGTACTGGGGGTCATCCGTTGTCAGACCCTTGCAGCCCCAGTCCGGATTGGGGTCGGCTTCCGGGAAGTCCGGCACGTGGAAGGAGCGGCTGCAGATGACGCGCTCGCTGGCGTTGGTGTTGCTGGCGACGTGCACCAGAGCCATGTAGACGCCGTCTCTAAGAGGCATCGCCAGTTCGTATTTGTATCCGAAGGACACCGCGGCGCAAATGAGCGCGAAGAAGAATAGGTAAATTTTTCTCATACTCCTATTTTAGCACTTTTTTGGCTTTTTTAATCTTTTGTCCCCCAGCGCCGGCTCCTCGGGCCAGTTGTGCTTGGGGTAGCGCCCCTTCAGTTCCTTCCTTATTATGGGATACGAATTCTTCCAAAAATTCGCCAGGTCGGAGGTGACCTGGACCGGGCGGCCGGCCGGATTCAGAAGCTCCACCCTGAGTTTGACCGCGCCGCCGGCTATGGAAGGATTGTAGTCCATGCCGTAGAAGTCCTGCAGGTAGGAGGAGAGCGTGGGATTTTGGGGATCGCTGTAGTCGATCCTGGCGATCTTTCCGGACGGCAGCGGCCAAGTCTTGGGGAAAAGCTTTTCCATTTCCCGGCTTCCGGAGCCCAGCCTGCCCTTCAGGGCGGTCAAAAGATCCGCTTCAGCGGCCTTGTCGAAGGAATTCAGTCCGGAAAGCGCCGGCAGAAGCCAATCTGAAGCGTCTTTTAAAAGCTGCTCCAGCTTGAACGACGGCCAATCCGAACCCAATTTTACGTGGGCGCACTCGGCCCTTTCCATAAAAGATCTGGCGGCGTCCGTCCATTTCAAAGGCCTCAGCCCTTCCTCCAGGAGTTTTTCCAGAAGAAGCGCGCTTTCCCCTTCGCTTCCCCCCGACTTCTCCTCGCGCTTTACAGTTATCTCCCCAAGTTTCGTCTCCTTTACGGTAACGGCTTTTTTCCGCTTTTCTTCCCAAACGATCTTTTCCTGCGGGGAGAAAAACGAAGCGAAGTCCTCCGTGATCTCGTCGAGCGTCAGCTCGGCGGCGGAATGGATCCTTGCGTTGCCAACTTTTCCTTCAAGGGAAGCGGCCGCGATATATTCGCATTCTGAGAGGGCGCCTTCAAAAGCCAAGACGCCGCCTTTGCCGTTCCTCAGCAAAAAGCTCCCGCTTTCCCTTTTCTTCGCTATCCGATCGGGAAACGCCCAGGAGACGAGACGGCCGGCGGATATCTTTGCCTTGTCTTCCCCGGCGCCATTCATTAGTCTGAAAAGCCTCTCCGAGGAACGTTCGGCGGTCTGGATTAATTTTTCTCTCAGCAGCGCTTCCAGATCTCCTTTGACATCGTTATCGCCCTCCAGGCAGGCCGCCAGCCTGGCGGCTTTTTTCAGCGCTCCCTCTTTCTTCGCGCGCAGCAGCATGCCGGCCAGGCGCGGGTGAAGCGGGAGCGCTTCCATCTTTTTGCCCAAATTCGTCGCGCCGCCCTCGGGATCCAGCGCCCCCAAAGAGATCAAAAGTTCCTTTGCCTGATCCATCATTTCTTTTTTTGGGAAAACCGGCCATTTCAGGCGCTCAAAGTTCTTTTCGCCCCAGACGGCCAGGGAAAGGCAGACGGAACTAAGGTCGGCTCTCGCGATCTCAGGCTCAGCCGACTGCGGGCGGGAATTCTCCGTGCCTTTTTCCCAAAGCCTGATGACGCGGCCGGGAGCCGTGCGCCCGGCGCGGCCCGCCCTCTGGGTTATCGTCCCGAGGTCCGAGGAACGCGTTTCCAACCGTTCGATCGCGGAATTGGGATCGTAAACGGAAAAGCGGCTGAGCCCGCTGTCGACCACGCAGCGCACGTTGGGGACGGTCAGGCTGCTCTCCGCTATTGCGCTGGAAAGGATCACCCTTCTCACATCTCCCGGGAAAAGCACTCTGTCCTGCTCTTCTTTTTTAAGGGAACCGTGCAGAGTCAGGATCTCGACGCCTCCGATGTCTCCCAAGGCTCTTTTGGTATTCTCTATTTCCGCCAAGCCGGGCAGGAAAACCAGAACGTCGCCCTCAAATTCGTTAAGCAAGCGTTTCACGGCGCGGGACGCGGCTGCTTCCAGCCTTTCGCCGTAATTGGGCGGCAGGTACCCTATTTCGAGAGGGAACATTTTCCCCGGGACGCTGAGAGCTTTGAAAGCGCCGCAGCGCTCCAAAAAAGAGGGGTCCGGCGTGGCGGACATCAGAAGCAGCCTGAGGTCTGGCCTGAAATTTTCCTGGACTTCCAGTGTCAAAACAAAACCGAGGTCGTTCTGCAGGCTGCGTTCGTGAAACTCGTCGAAAATGACGACGGAATAATCCCTGAGTTCCGGGTCGTTCTGGATGATCCTGGTGAAGACGCCGTCCGTGACTATCTCTATTTTCGTGGCCTTCGAGACTTTCGTGTCAAGCTTCGTGCGGTAGCCTACCGTGCCTCCCGGCTCTTCCCCAAGGTAGCTGGACATGATGGAACAGGCGGCCCTGGCGGCCAGCCTCCTGGGCTCCAGCATGATTATTTTCTTTGAAACGAAGGGGGCGTCCAGCAAAGACAGGGGAACGAGGGTGGTCTTGCCCACGCCGGGGGCGGCCTCCAGGAGCGCGTTGGAAACGGACAAAGTTTCCGTCACCGTATCAAGGTGACTGAAGATCGGAAGAGCTTTAAGCTTTTCCGGCCACTTCATTCATTCCTTCTCCCTCTGCGACAAGGAAAACTCGCAGCCGCAGTAGTTCTGGCGGTAGAGGCCGTATTCTTTGGACAATTCCACGCTGTGCTTGTATCCGTCCTTTTTCTTGAAATCGAATTTTAGAAAATTGGGAAAAGAGCCCCCCACTTCGAAAAGGGTTTTGGAATTCTTGTAAGGGCTGACCGTGAGCGAGGTGGTGAATTCCAGCCCTCTGGCTGAAGCGAATTCATACGCTCTTTTCAGATTGAAAGCGAAGCAAAGGCGGCAGCGCTCTCCGCCTTCCGGGTCCGTTTCATGGCCTTTCACAGCCGCAAGCCACGCTTCATGGTCGTAAATGTCGCAGACGGCCTCCACGCCCAGGATGCCGGCCAGTTTTTTAACGTTCTCCCAGCGCCTTACAAATTCCTCGAAGGGGCTGATGTTGGAGTTGGAATAAAACAGAACCGGCCTTTTCCCGGCGTCCGCCAGAACATGGCAGCAATGGCTGGCGCAGGGTCCGCAGCAGGTATGCAGGACGCACTTATCCATTGTTCTTTTTGTTTTCTATCTCCACCATTTTCCAGCGGCACTTTTTGCCGTTGGTGGTCTTGGGCAGATCGTCCACGAATTCCACTATCCTCGGGTACATGTAGGGCGCGGTGTTCTTTCTCACGAAGCTCTGGATGTCCTTGCTCAGAAGGAAGGAAGGTTCGAAGCCGGGCCTCAATTGCACGAAAGCCTTGACCACGTTGCCGCGCAGCTTGTGCGGCACGCCGATGACGATGCTGTCCGCCACCGCCTCGTGCTGCTGCAGGGCTTTCTCGACTTCCGCCGGGCTGATGCGGTAGCCTGAGCTCTTGAAAACGTCGTCGCTGCGGGAGACGAACCAGATGAAACCGTCCTTGTCCTTGATGCCCAGGTCGCGGGTATAGTACCAGCCGTGATGGAAGACTTCCTTGTTCATCTCTTCCTCGTTGAGGTAGCCGTGGAAAAGTCCGGGAGGCCACTTCCCTTCCATGCAGACGGCGATGTTGCCTTCCTTGTCGGGGCCAAGGCGGTTGCCTTCGTCGTCGACGATGTCGACGTCGAGACCCGGGATGGATCTGCCTAAGGATCCGATCTTGTGCTGTTCGCCGGGCAGATTGCCCAGAAGGATGGTGCTCTCGGTCTGTCCGTAGCCCTCGTAGATGTCGAGCCCGGAAAGCTCCTTCCACTTGTTGGCGTCGGGAATGCTCAAAGCCTCGCCCGCGGCGGTGGTCACCTTAAGGGAGGAGATGTCGTATTTCCTGACGTCCTCGGCGATCAGGAGACGATAGACCGTGGGAGGCGCGCAGAAGTTCGTAATATGGTATTTCTCGATATTTCTCAAAATATCCTTGCCGTCGAAGTGGCCCTTGTACTCGTAGACAAAAATGCAGGAGCCCGCCATCCACTGGGCGATGAAGGCGCCCCAGCAGAGTTTTCCCCAGCCGGTGTCGGTGATGGTCCACTGCAACGACTCCGGAGTTTCCCTGTGCCACAGTTCGCTGGTGGCCAGGTGAGCCCAGGCGTAGAGATAATTGTGCCTCACCATCTTCGGAAGGCCTGAAGTGCCGGAGGTGAAGTACATGATCATGGGGGAAAGGATGGTGGTGTCGGCGGGATCTTTGAATTCAGGGGAAGCCTTAGCGCAAAGCTCGCCCATATTCTGCCATTTTTCGTTTCCGCCGTCGTAGGTCAAAAAGAGATGCACGTAAGTCAGATCATCGCTGGCTTCGTCGAAAACGCCCTTCAGTCCGTCTTCCGTTATGATGGCTTTTATAGGCGTCATGCCGCTGCGGTAGCGGATGTCGTAAGGCGTCAGTTTTGAGGAGACCGGAATGACGATGGCGCCCAGCTTCATGACGGCCAGGGCGCAGATCCACCACTCGGGACGCCTGGTCATCATCAGAACGACGATGTCCTCCCTTTTCACCCCAAGGTCTCTCAGCACGTTGGCGGCCTTGTTGGATTCCCTGGTGAAATCCGCGTAAGTGAAACGCTTTTCCTCGCCGTGCTCGTCAAGCCAGATCATGGCGAGCTTTTCGGGGTTCGCCTTTCCCTCGGCGTCCACGACGTCCACGGCGAAATTGAAGGGCCAGGGCGACGCGGCCTGCTTGTATTTTTCTAGAAAATCGTAGTACTTCATAATCTTTTATTCCGACGATTATAATACGCCATTATTTTATTGTATGAAAAAACCATTAAAAAGTAAATAGTTTCCCTTTCATCATTCTCCGGAAGGCCGCCTTTTGCTATAATGACTTTAGATAAATAACCGCAACTAAGGAGATAACTATGAGTTTTTCAGAGTCTATCGTCAGCGTCTGGAACAAGGCTTACAGGTGCTTTGAGGGCAGAGCCCGCCGCAGCGAGTACTGGTTTTTCTTCCTGTTCTCGTTAATACTGAGCGTGATCCCAATCGTGAACATCATTGCAGGCATCGCGCTCCTCATTCCCGGCTTATCTGTCGCCGTCCGAAGGCTGCATGACACCGGGCGCACCGGCTGGTGGCTTCTGCTTGGATGCATTCCCTTGATCGGCACGATTATCCTCATCATCTTCTTCCTCATCGACAGCGATCCCGGCGACAACGAATACGGCCCGAATCCCAAGGGCATAGGACCAGGGCCCGGTCCGGAAGTGGTCTCCTGAAAGCCCTGAAAAAGACGCGCGGCCGTTTATGCTATAATTTATAGATAATGTTTATAAGTAATCAAAACGGCTAAAGAAATGACTAAACTCGAAAAAGCTCCGACCCTGCAGGAGATCATTTTCCGCCTGCAGAAATATTGGAGCGATTACGGCTGCGTGATAGTCCAACCTTACGACCCTGAGGTTGGCGCCGGCACTTTCCATCCCTGCACTTTCTTCGGCGTCCAGGGGCCAGACCCCTGGAAGGTGGCTTACGTCCAGCCTTCCCGCCGCCCCACCGACGGCCGCTACGGCGACAACCCCAACCGCCTTTACCAGCATCATCAGTTCCAGGCGATCATCAAGCCTTCGCCCGTGAACGCCCAGGAAGTTTATTTGAAGAGCCTCGAGGCCATCGGCATCGACCCCAGGATCCACGACCTCCGCTTTGAGGAGGACGACTGGGAATCCCCCACTCTGGGCGCCACAGGACTTGGCTGGCAGGTCCTCTGCGACGGCACCGAGATCTCGCAGTTCACCTATTTCCAACAGATGGCCGGCTTCGAGATGAAGCCCGTGACGCTGGAACTCACTTACGGTCTGGAGCGCATCGCCGCTTTCGTCCAGGGCAAGGACCACGTCATGGACATCGAGTGGACGGAAGGCGTCACTTACCGCGACATGCGCAAGATGTTCGAGTTCGAGCTTAGCGACTACAGTTTCTCCCACGCGACGCTTGACAGGCACTGGCGTTTCTTCACCCAGGCCGAGCAGGAATGCCAGGAAACCCTCGAGGCGAAGATCCCCTACGCCGCCTACGAGTGGCTCATGAACTGCTCGCATTGGTTCAACGTGCTGGACGCCAGGGGCGCCATCAGCGTGACGCAAAGGACCGCCTTCATCGCCAAAATTAGAAGCATGGCTCTTAACTGCGCAAAGTGCTACAGGGTCGTCAAAGGCATCGATAAGGAGGAAAAATGAGCTTGCCATTCTTTTTAGAGATCGGGACTGAAGAGCTCCCCGCTTCCTACCTTCCCAACTACGCCCGCCAGATGAAGGAGGAGCTCGAAGCTTATTTCGATTCCGCCATGCTGGAGCACAAGGAAGTTGTCTGCGCCTGGACGCCCAGAAGGCTCGCCTTTTTCTGCGAAGCCGTCGCGGAAACGCAGGCCGTGAAAGAAAGCGACGTGAAAGGACCGCCCGTTTCCGTTTCCTTCAAGGACGGCGAACCGACCAAAGCCGCCCTTAGTTTCGCCGGCAAAGTGGGACTGCCCATCGAGAGCGTCGGCCGCGTCGAGGAGAACGGCAAGGAATATCTTTTCGCCCGCGTAAAGGAAGGCGGAAAGCCGGCCGCGGAACTTTTGAAGAACAAGATACCGGAACTCATCAGAGGACTGCGCTCCCCGAAATCCATGCGCTGGGACGTCAAGCCCACGACCTTCGCCCGCCCCATCCGCTCGCTTTGCTGCCTCCTGGGCGATAAGCTCGTCGAATGCGACCTGGACGGCCTCGGAGCCTCGAGGGAAATAAAGGGCCACCGCTTCCTCGCCCCCGGCCCCTTCACTATGGAAAAGGCCGACTTCGCGGAATACGAAAAACTGCTCAAAGAGCACTTCGTCATCCTCTCCTTCGAGGAACGCAGAAACATCATAAAAGAGCAGCTGCTCAAGTTCGGCTGCCTTGAGGAGCGCCTCGACGAGGAACTGATAGACATCTGCGCCAACCTGACGGAATATCCCAACTGCGTGAAGGGCGACATCGCGCCGGAGTATCTCGAGCTTCCCCCGGAAGTGCTCATCACCACCCTGAAGAAGCACCAGAAGAGCTTCCCCTGCTACGACGCGAAAGGAGATCTGGAAGCAGCCTTCCTTTCGGTCACCAACAACGACCTCAAGGAAAAGGAGCTAATAAAGACCGGCTATGAGCGCGTCATCTCCGCGAGATTGTCCGACGCCCGCTTCTTCTTCAACGAAGACAAGGAAGTCACCCTGAAGGACCGCCGGGAAAGGCTGAAAAGCGTGGTCTTCCAGAAGGACATCGGCACTTACTATTCCAAGACGGAAAGAGTGTCCATCATCGCCACGAAACTGGGGGAAATGACGGGGAAAGAGGAAGCCGCGGAGACAGCCTCCGACGCCGCCCTCATCTCCAGGTCCGATTTGACCACCGCCATGGTCTTCGAGTTCCCCGAACTGCAGGGCATCATGGGCAGGATCTACGCCGAGCGCGTTGACAAGGTGAGCCATGATGAAGCCCTCGCCATCGAGGAGATGTACAAGCCCAGGAGCGCCGGCGACGATCTTCCCGAGACGCTTCCCGGCGCGCTGCTCTCCATCGCCGACAAGATTGACACCATCATAGGCTGCGTGACCGTAGGCCTTGCCCCCACCGGCTCCGCCGACCCCTACATGCTGCGCCGCCAGACCTTCGGGCTTTTGAAGACCATCATAGCCCACAAGCTGAGCTTCAAACTGAGTTCTCTCATAAAGATCGCCCTGGAGCTTCTCGAAGCCGACAGCGAATCTTTCAAGAGAAACATCGTTAGCATGTTTACCGAAAAGATGGGCGTCTCCGCCGCCGTCTCCGAAGACGAGCTCGGCCTGATCGCGGAAAGCTGGTTCGCGCCTCACTCTGACGAAGCGAAATTGGAGAAACAGATCTCTTCCCTCTTCATGGGCCGCTTCGAGACCGTTTTGAAGGAGGAAGGCATCAGCTACGACATCATCCAGGCCGTCTTCGGATCCCCCTGGCCGGACATCCTCAAATCCAGCCTGAAAGCCAAAGAGCTTCAGGAAATGAAGAAGGATCCCGCGTTCCTGACGCTTTGCAACATGCTGACGCGCTGCGTCAACATCGCGAAAGACGAGAAGAAGGGCAAAGCGGCCCCGTCGGTCGATCCCGCCCTCTTTGCGGAAAAAGAAGAAAAAGAACTCTGGTCCGCCTGGGAAAGCGCCAAGCCCGAGGCCCACGCGCTTCTCGAGAACTGCGAGTTCGGCAAAGCCGTGAAACTTTTGGCTGACAAAGTGGCCGGACCCCTGGACGCTTTCTTCACCAACGTGAGGATCTACGCCGACGACAAGGCGGTGGCCGCCAACAGGCTCGCCATATTGAAGAACGTTTCCGACACCATCCAGACCAAGATCGCCGATCTTTCAAAAATAGTAACTGCCTAAAATCCCGCGCCAGTAGCCCAACTGGATAGAGCGTCGGCCTCCGGAGCCGAAGGCTGTGGGTTCGAATCCCGCCTGGCGCACCAATATTATTTAAATGAAGAGTCCCTTTTTACGATTTGCCAAACTGGCCCTGAGCTACAAGTTCCAGCTGCTGCTGGGAGTTGTCTGCATGATAGGCGTGAACGTCACGCAGTTCGCCAGCGTCGGCACCATCGCGCCCTTCGCCGACCGCATCCTCCCCGCCCTCACGGCAAGCGACCGCGAGGAAGTGCCGCAGTGGATGTGCAAGGTCTCCCGCTACTGGTCGGCCAGGCCGCTGACCAACAACTATCTTTCCGCCAAGCTGAAGCTGGACGAAAAGCTCAGCGAAGGCCAGAAGAAGGAGGCGACCGCCAAAGAGGACAAGTATCTTATCAGGATACCGGACTCCACCAGGCAGGTCATCCCGGAAGGCATCATGGCGAAAGTGGACGTCTACGTGGAGAAGCTGAACGCCATCAACCCCACCAAGCTGGCCCGCTCGCTTCTGGTCTTCATTTTGCTGATGATCCTCCTGAGGGTCTTCTTCTCCGTTTCGCTGCACCTTGTGATGGAGGGCGTCTCCCAGTCCATGGTCTGCAAGCTGATGGACATGATGTACCGTAAATTGCAGGAGCTGCCCATACGCTACTTCAACGTGAACCGCACCGGCGATCTCATTTCCCGCATCACCAACGACGTGAACGTGGTGCAGGCCACGCTTTCCGCGCGCCTGGCCGACTCCGTGGCTGAGATCTCGAGCCTTCCCTTCATCGCCTGCATGCTGCTGGCCATCAACTGGAAGGTCTCCATCTTCTGCGCCGTCTTCCTGCCCCTCATTATGGCCCCCATCATAATAATCGGACAAAGGATCAGGAAGATCTCGAAAAAGACCCAGGAGAAGATCGCGGACATCGTCTCCATCCTGCAGGAGACTATCACGGGCATAAGGATCGTCAGGGCCTTCAACACCGAAAATTACGAGATCAAACGCTTCGATAGGCAGCTGAGGAAATATTACGAGCAGCGCATGGCCGGCATCAGGAACGACGTCATGGTCAGCCCCCTGACGGAGCTGGCCGGCGTTTTGTGCCTCATCGTGGTGGGCAGCCTGCTTTTGATCTCCGTCATGACAGGCGAGGCCACCATCGGCGCCATCATCGCCTACCTGACCATCCTGCTTCTTAGCATCAAGCCCTTCCGCAGCATCGGCAAATTGAACAACGTCATCCAGCGCTCCAAAGCCGCCCTGAACCGCATCTACGAAGTTTTGGACACCGTGCCCGAGATCAGGGAACGCGAGAACCCCGTGGAAGCGCCCCCCATGGAGAAAGAGCTCAGATTCGAACACGTGAGCTTCTCCTATGACTTGGAGGAGGGCAAGGTCATCGACGACTTCAACCTGACCATCAAGCCCGGCGAGATGATCGCCCTGGTCGGCCCCTCCGGCTCCGGCAAGACCACCATCGCCAACCTAATCCCCCGCTTCTACGACTGCACGGAAGGCTCCGTCACCATCGACGGCATAGACGTGAAGGATCTTTCCTTCTCTTCCCTGAGGGGACAGATGGGCATGGTCTCCCAGGACACCATCCTTTTCAACAACACCATCGCCGGCAACATCGCCTACGGGCTTAGAAAATACGACATGAACGACGTGCAGGCCGCCGCCATGGCCGCCAACGCCCACGAGTTCATCATGGAGATGCCGGAGGGCTACGACACCATCATCGGCGAGCACGGGGTGAGGCTCTCCGGCGGCCAGCGCCAGCGCCTGGCCATCGCCAGGGCCATCTTCAAGAACCCCTCCATACTGATCCTGGACGAAGCGACCTCGGCGCTTGACACGGAAAGCGAGAGGCTGGTGCAGGAAGCCATCGACAACCTGGTGGAGAACCGCACCGTCATCGCCATCGCCCACCGTCTCTCCACCATCCGCCACGCCGACAGGATCATCGTGCTGAAAGACGGCAAAGTGCAGGAGATCGGCTCCCACGAAGAGCTCATCAAAAACGAGAACGGCATATACTACAAGCTCTGCATGCTCCAGTCCAGCGACGAGAACCAGGAGTAAAATCATGAAAACCCTGTCTCTGCTCTCTCTTCTCCTGCTTCTGTGCCTCCCCCTTTGCGGCGGGGACACCAACGACCTTTACGAAACGGAAGCCGATCAAAAAGAGGAGGAGTCTCTCACTCCCCAGCAGAAGCTTTTGAAATACTGCGATGACATGAATTCCTATTACAACATGACCAACTACCTCAAGGAGGTCATCGTCATCATGCACCCCATTCTGGCCGAGGCGGCCATGGCCGAGCTTTTCCTGAAAGAGCAGCCCGCCATGAAAGACCGCTCGGCTTTCCGCAAGAAATGGGCCGAGCAGTACAAGGCTCTTCTGAACAGCGGCTACGGCTTCCGCCTGACCTTCCAGCTGAAGCACAATTTCCTTGACCAGCAGAACACCGTCACCATTCCCAAAAACATCGCGGATTACTTCACGCTCCTCAGCTCCAGCGGCGTAAGGGTCAAAGCCTGCCGCTGCGTCAGCGACCTGTCGCTCCCCAGGACGATCTCCTTCGAGTGCCCGGTGCTGAACGTGGATCTTTACTTCAACACCCGCGACGACTCCGGAAAGCCCCTGATCAATCCCAAAACGAAAGCCATCAGGCTGCAGTCGGATCAAGTCAGCGCGGATTTCGGCTCCTACAATTTCTCCTGGTGGCTGCCCTTCAAATATCCCATCAAACGTCCGGTGGAGATGCAGAGGATCCTGGGCTCCAAGCCTTTCAGGACCTTCGTGGCCGCCCATCCCGAAGTTTACTCCAAAGAGATCGTTTACGAAAACGCCGGCGGCGCCCCCGGAAGACAGGCTTCCAAAGTCGCCGCCGTTAAGAATTCAGAGACGAAAGCTTCGCAGAACGCCCCCGAGCGCAAGCCGGTATCACCTGAGGAGCGCAGCTCCCTCATCCGCCGGGCCGCGGCGTTTTTCCTCTGCTACGGGCTCCTGGCGCCCTAGGCTATTTTATTTTCACCCCAAGCGCCCTGGCGATCTCCAAGGCCAGCAGAAGATGTCCCGTAAGGTCGGGGTGCACTCTGTCCCAGCTTACCGAGACGGGATGGAAATTCTTGAAGTAGGCGTCGAAGGCTTTCTGGGAATCAATGAAACAGGCTCCCGTTTCTTTGGCAACGGAGCGCATCTCCTCCCTGTAGCTGTCCATCAGCGCCCGGAAGGCATCCTTTTTGTTCAGCTCCATCAAAAAAGGCGAAAGGAAAAACAGGCCCTTGACTTTGCCCTTGGTCAGATCCGCCATTTTCCTGAGGTTGGATCCGTACTCTTCCCTGCTGATGAATATTTCTTTTTTGTAAGGCTCGTCGAAATGACGCCAGACGTCGTTGATGCCTATTTCCACCATGACGTAGTCCGGGCTTAAGGCCGTGACGTCCGTTTCCCAGCGGGACAGAAGGTCCTTGCTGGTGTCGCCGCTTGTGCACATGTTGACCACGCGTATCTCCATTTCCGGCGCCTGCAGGCGCAGAATGGCGTCAAGCAGCCTGGGGAAACCCGTGCCCAGACCGGCGTGGAGGCCTTCCCCCACGGGCCTGGCGCGGCCGAAATCTCCGATGGAATCGCCTATTATCAGCAATTTGGAGCCTTTTTTTAGTTTCATAATGTCTATTTCCGATTTGATGGTTAAATGACTTCCAAATGATCAGGGCTCAGATCCTGCCTGAAGGGCCTGTGAGGCTCGGTTTGATACCAGAAAGCCGTGGAGGCAATGTCATCCTTCAGTGGGAGGAAACGGCCCTTGCTGCGCCAGCCAAGGGCCTGCATGGTCACTTTCAGGTCCTCTCTGAAGCGAATGGGGTCGCAGACGTGCCAGCGGTACATCCCGAAGCGCAGATTGGCCTTCGTGAAGCCGTCCGGCCTGATTATCTGCGGGAGCCCGCAGTAGGGCGAACTGAACTCCTGGTAATTTTTAAAAGTATTGTCCGTGAAACCCCAGGCGCCGCCGAAATAATCCTCGGTCCCGGTGGTGCAGATGGTGGGGAATTCCCTGTCCCCGTCCAGGAAAAACTTCACTTCCCCTTCGCCCCACCAGCCGTTGCTGTTGGGCTGCCAGGCGACGTAGGTCCCCACGTACTGTCCCCTGCCCGCGACGTCGTCTAAAATAACGTACTCTTCCTTTTCCCGCGTGGGGTTCATCCGGCGCCACTGGGCGTGGAAATAGGCCCTATCCTCCGGCACCTCCGTCAGGACGTAATTGATCTGATAGAAGAATTCCGGATCCTCGTCGGAGAGATTTTCCAATGTGATCAGGCATTTTTTCCTGAAAGGCATTTCCCAATAGGAGTTGAAGCCGCCGCTGGGGTTGACGACTATGGGGACGGAATTGACGTTGACTCTCTCCGTCCAGCCGTTGCAGAAAAAATCGCCCAGGGGAACGCAGACGGAAGGATCCGCTTCCCCGTCCCAATATATTCTCAGTATGAACTGGCGGTAGAAGCGCTGGGAAACGGTCATCCACATGTGCTTCAAGGCGCCCGGGCCCTCGATCTCAGCCACGGTGAAAACGGAATGAGGCGCGATCTTCACGCAGGGGGAAACTTTCCAGCCCTGTCCCAATTCCCTGGCGGAGTTGGCGTGAACGCCCTCCGTCGCCATGGCGCCCTTCCCTTTTTCGCCCTTGAAATTTTCGGCGCTGATGGAGCGGCTTTCCGCGTTCGAGAGCCTGGCCAGGTCGCCTAATCCGCTGCCCAGCCCGTCGTAGTCGAGTTTCATAAAAATCACCAAAAGGTTAGTTTTCTTTCCAGCAGACAATGAGCAGAAGCAGGGCGCTCACGGTTATGCAGCTGTCGGCGATGTTGAAGGCGGGCCAATGGTAGTTCTGCCAATAGAAGTCGAGGAAATCGACCACGGCGTAATAGGGCGGAAGAAGCCTGTCGATCATGTTTCCGAAAGCCCCTCCCATGATGAGCCCCAGGGCCGCCACCGCCCATTTGCTCTTGGGCGCCTTGTTGCGCCAAAAAAGAGATACGATGAAAAGAATTACGAGAAGCGCCAGAAAAGCCAGAATGTAGTGCCCGTAGTTGATGTTGTCCAGCATGCTGAAGGCGACTCCCGGATTGAGGCGGAAAGTCAGATTGAAGCAAGGCAGGACCGGGATCACTTCGTCCCTGGGCACGAAGCTGCGGACGGCGAATTTGCTAAGCTGATCTGTGATCGCCGCGGAAGCCGCCAGATAAAAGGGCGTGGATAATCTGTTCCAGCGCTCGCCCATTTATTTGTCCGCGCAATTAAGGCAGAGTTCCGCTTCCGGGATAGCTTCCAGCCTGGCCTGGGGAATAGCTTTCCCGCAGGCGGAGCAGTATCCGTAGGTGCCGTCCTCTATGCGCTTCAGGGCGTCGTTGACCTGCTGCAGAAGCTTCTGCTGGTTGCTGGCGAGCCCCAGCATAAGCTCCATGCCCGAGGCGTCCGAGCCGATGTCCGCCATGTGGGTCTTGTAGCCGGAAGAAATGTCGCCCGAGTAATCCTTCTGGGAATTCATGAAGGATTCGGATTCGAGTTTCTCCACGTTGCCGGTCAGGCGGGCCCGCTTTTTCAGAAGCTCCTTCTGGAGTTTAGCAAGCACTTCTTTTTTTAATTTGCATTTTTTGACCATAATGTTTTCTTATTTTGCTTGGTTTTTCAAAACGTCGGCGCAGCGGGCGCAGACGTCGGGATATTCGCTAATAGTTCCGACCGTGTCGCTGCAGTTCCAGCAGCGGGCGCACTTGGGTTTTTCGGAGCGGCGGGCGGCCACCAGAAGTTTGCCGGCAGCTCTTCCGTTCTCGGGCTTCTTCACGGAAAGCGCCGAGACGATGCAAAGTTTCGCCAGGTCGCCTTCATATTCCTTGAGCAGCGCGAGCCATTCCGGATCGTCGCTCCAGACTTCCGCCTCGGCTTCCTGTCCGGAACCGATCAGGCCGCTCTGCCTCAAGCCTTCCAGCTCTTTCAGCACTTCGTCTCTGACGGACCAGATCTTCGCGAACTGCGCCGCCAGGGCGGGATCCAGATGTTCCTTCTCCTCCTCGGGCCAAAGGGTAAGATGCACGGTGCCCTCGCGGCCTTCCTTCTCCGTGAGTTCCATCTCTCTTAAGCATTCCCAGACTTCCTCGCTGGTGAAGACCAGAATGGGAGCCAGAAGCTTCGCGATAACCACGGCGCAGCGTCTCAAAACCGTCTGGGCGGAACGGCGGCACTTGGCTTCCCTGCCCTCGGTGTAGAGCGTGTCTTTCAATATGTCGCAGTAGCGGGAGGAGAGATCCACGGTGCAGAAATTCAGTATGGCCTGGAAAGCCTTGATGTATTCGTTCTTCTCGTAGGCTTCCGTGACCTCGGATCTCAGTTCCTCCAGGGAGTGCAGCATGTACCTGTCAAGCTTCGTCAGCTCGGAAAAAGGCACGGCGTTCTCCGGACGGAAGTCGGCGATGTTGCCAAGGAGATATTTGAAGGTGTTCCTGATCCTCCTGTAGGCGTCGCTGATGACGCCCAGGATCTTGTCGTTGAAGACCACGTCCTGGGTGTAGTCGGTGGAGCTCACCCACAGGCGCAGTATGTCGGCGCCCAGCTTGTCGCACATCAAAACCGGGTCGACGTAATTGCCCTTGGACTTCGAGATCTTCTCGCCTTTGGCCGCCAGCGTCCAGCCGTGGGTCACTACTTTCCTGTAGGGCGCGCGGTCCATCAAACCGATGCCTGTCAGAAGCGAGACCTGGAACCAGCCGCGGTGCTGGTCGCAGCCCTCGAGATACATGTCCGCGGGATCGTAAAGTCCTTCCCGGCGTCCGCAGACCGCGCGGTGGGAAAGTCCGGAGTCGAACCAGACGTCCAGGATGTCCTTTTCCTTGCGGAAACGCGTTCCGCCGCATTTCGGACATTTGGTGCCCTCGGGCAGGAGCTCGCTTGCTTCCTTCTCGAACCAAACGTCGGAAGTTTCCTTTTCCGCCAGGTCGCCGACTTTTTTTATGATCTCGTCGTTTATGATCTCCTGGCCGCAGTTCTCGCAGAAGAAGGCCGGGATCGGGACGCCCCAGATCCTCTGGCGGGAGAGGCACCAGTCGGGCCTGAGCTCCAGCATCGATTTGATGCGCTGCTTGCTGACCTCCGGCACCCACTGGACTTTCTCAACTTCCTCCAGGGCTTTCTTGCGCATGTCGTTCCTGTCCACGCCCACGAACCACTGGTCCGTGGCCCGGAAAATGACGGGTTTGTGGCAGCGCCAGCAGTGGGGATAATCGTGGGTGCAGGGTTCCTTGTGGATCAGGATGCCTTTCCCCTTGAGTTCCTCGATTATCGGCTCGTTGGCCTTGAAAACATGCATGCCCTGATATTTCGGGACATTGGCGTTGTAGCAGCCCTTGCCGTCCACCGGCGAGAAGACTTCCAGGCCGTAGCGCAAGCCCACGCCGTAGTCTTCCAGGCCGTGGCCCGGGGCGATGTGCACAACACCCGTGCCGGTGTCAAGAGACACGTAGTCGTCCATGACCACGGGAACGGTCATTCCCTCGAAGATGGGATGCTTGACCTTGAGGCCTTCCAGGGCTTCGCCCGGGAACGTCGCCTCCGCGGTCGGCTCCGCCTTGCCGAGCTTGGAAAAGAGCGGAGCTGCCAGCTCCACCGCCATGACGATCTTCTGACCGTCGAGGTCGAAGACGCCGTAGATTATGTCGGATTTGACGCAGACTGCCATATTGCTAGGCAGCGTCCAGGGCGTGGTGGTCCAGATTGCGATGGAAGCCTCCTTGGGAAGACCTTGGGGCAGCGTCTGGCCTTCCGCCAGAGGGAACCTCACGTAGATGGAATCGGAGGTGTCCTGCTCGTATTCTATCTCGGCGGCCGCCAGGGCGGTCTCGCAGTTGGTGCACCAGTGGATGGGCTTGCAGCCCTTGTAGACGTAGCCCTTGGAATAAAGTTCGCCGAAGGAGCGGATGATGTCGGCCTCATAGAGGGGATCCATGGTGATATAGGGTCTGCTCCATTCGCCCAGGACGCCGAAGCGTTTGAACTGGGATCTCTGAATGTCGATGTATTTGGCGGCGTATTCCCTGGCCTGGCGGCGGAATTCCACCTGGTCGACCTCGTCCTTGGTCTTGCCCAGTTGTTCCAGAAGCGCTTTCTCAATGGGAAGCCCGTGGCAGTCCCAGCCCGGCACGAAGGGGGCGTCGTAGCCCTGCATTGTCAGATAGCGAACGGTCATGTCTTTCAGGATCTTGTTCATGACGGTGCCGATGTGGATCCTGCCGTTGGCGTACGGCGGTCCGTCGTGCAATACGTATTTCTTGGCGCCGCTTCTGGCTTTCCTGATCTTACCGTAAAGGTCTTCTCTTTCCCACTTCTCAAGTCTTTTCGGTTCCTGCTGGGGCAGGTTTCCGCGCATGGGGAAATTGCCGGCAGGAAGATTCAAAGAATCCTGATACTTGTTTTTCTCTTCTTTGCTCATTTTCGCTTCTGATCTTTTTAATTCTGGTTTTGTTTTATTTATAGGGTTATTTCAAGCTCACGTTCGCCTCGAAGACATCAGAACCGCGCATATATTTCACGGGGATGGTCTTGCTGGAACTGTAGGCTTTGTTCATAGCGTAAGTGTAAGTCGCCACGGAATCCACTTTCAGGCCGCCTATCTCCATCAAAACGTCGTTGGACTGCAAGCCGGCCAGTTCTCCGGGCCCCAGTTTCTGGGTGTTGGTGATGAGCATCCCGTAGGAGGCTTTCAGATTCTTGTTGCGCTTCTGCATGATGGCGTCGACCTTGATGACGTACATGCCGCTGTTCATCATGCACTGCGAAGTGGTGCCCAGAGATTTCTCGTATTCCTCCGGCACTTCCGTTTCCTTGTCGTTCAGGGAGATCGCGGGGCCGCTTTCGGCAGGAGCCTCCTCCTTGACGGCAGCCGTCTCCTCCTCCTTCTCCTCGCCGGAGGCCTGGGAGGCTTCCGCGGAACCGGAGGAAGGCAGGTCGTACTGGAATGAGAAGGGACGGTTGATGAATTCGCTGATGTCTCCGTAGCTTCTGAGCTTCAAGGTCTTGGTCTCGCCGTTCTCCTCGAAGGTCACCTTCTGGTTGGGGCCGTCGATGTACGTGACGGTGGCCTCGGTGTCGGCTATCTTCTCGCCCTCCGCCACCGGGAAGGTGGAACGGCTGGACTTGTTGTAAAACAGCGCGAAATTCTTGTCCCCGAACTTGGAGATGCCGTTGAACTGGATGTGCTTCGTCCAGGAAGGCAGGTCGTCCTTGTTATCGCTGGCGGAAGTGTAGGATCTGTTGGGCCCGTTTCTGCGGGTGGCCGCCGCCTGAACTTCCGCGGGAAGCGAGAAGATATCGCTTTTCAGCTCTCCCGCCAGGGCGTCGTAATCCGGAGGATTCCAGGCGGGCAGATCCTTGTCTTCGCTGTCGTTGAAGACGAAAGACCTGACCGACATGTCAACCACCGCCTGGGGATTGGAGGGATCCTTCAGGTTGCTTTTAATTTTCATCGCGTCGAAGCCCACCAGCTGTCCGGCGCTCTCGATGAGGCCCAGCGCCGCGTTCAGACTTTTCCAGTCGCACTTCACGTCCTTCAGGTTGTAGGAGAAGTCGCTGTACATGTCGTTTGTCTGCGGCTGCTTCACGGCCGTGCTGGTGATGGAGGAGCCGTAGCGGGAATCCAGCTTGGAAAACTCCTCGCGCAAGGTCCTGGCCAGGTTGTCAGGCATCTTCTGGGCGGTTATGGTCTCCAGAGCGTTGCTGTAACGCTCCGTCAGGTTCTTGTAATCCTTGGCAAGGTTGGAGCCCTGGCTGATCTTCTTGTCCGCCGTGGCGATGTTCTTGTTCAGATCGTTCAGGCGTTTGGAATTTGACTCCAGCTTCTCCATGCCGGGAGAGATCAGCTGAGTCCACACCAGCAGAACGACCACGACGGCGCCGCCTATGCCGACTGTCATCCATTCTCGATTGGTAAGCGCTCTCATTTGTCGTCCTCCTTGGCCGTTTCGCCGTCGTCTTCTTCCTCATCTTCATCATCGCCGCCGTCGTCGGCTTCGTCCGCTTCGTCGAGTTTTTTCTCCTCATCTTCGGAGAGAACGGCGCCGCTGTCGGGACCAGCCGTTTGCCCGGCGGCTCCTTCATTAACTTCTTCCCCGGAGCCTTCGGATACGTTCTGTTCGCCGAGGGCTTCCTGTTTATCCGCCTCTTCGGAAGCGTCCGCTCCGGAAGTGAATTTTACTTCCTGCTGGGATCCTTCGCCTTCGGATGAGACCGAATCAAGGTTGGCCTGCGCCTCCTTCTTGGCTTCCGCTTCCGCGGCGGCTACCGCCGCGGCGTTCTCAGCTTCTTTCTTCTTGTCCATCAGCCTGGCCGAGCGGGCCGGCCTGGCGGTGGAAGGCGCGGTCGCGGCCTGGGCGCCGTCGGAGCCAGAAGAAGGCGGAAGATCCACCACCCTTGATCTGGGCGCCACGGGCGCGGAGGCGGGATTGCTCATTCTGAACGGCGTCCCCTGCTCCGGCACGGTCATGATGTCCTCTGTCTTCTCCTCTTTCACTGGAGCCGCCGGTTCGGCCTTCAGGGAATCTTCGCTTTCCGCGGGCGGCGCCGTGCGTTTCTCCAGGGCGCCATCGGTCTGGGAGCCGCCCTGGGAGAGCAGCGACCTTAGCTTTTCGTTGTACTTGTAATCGGGCAGAATGTCGCAGGTCAGCTTGAAATAATGCACCTGCAGCCCGTATTGCACCATGGTCTTCTCGGTGGGAACGATGACGTTCTCGAAACGCAGCTGGCGCTGCATGTTCTCCTCGAAGATCAGATAATCGGAATTGCGGGAATAGCCTTCCAGCGTCATGGTGTTGTTCTTGTCCACGCCGATAGAGGTGACCCAGAGGTTGCTGGTCATGCAGGAGGAGATGCCGGAAAGCACGGAATTCCAGGAGGTCTTGCGGGAGATGACGCCCTCGATGTCGTTGACAGCCTTTTGCAGCTGGGCGTTCCGCTTCTCCAAAACGTCGACTTTCTTGGTCTCCTGAAGTTTCGATTTCAGCTCCGCGTTCTTGGCATCCACCTTGGCGTTGCTTATGAGGACCGCGCCGCCCAGGATCAGAAGGGCCACCAGCGCGACGGCCGCCGCGCCCAGCCCGAGCTTGATGAACATTTTGCGGCGCATGGCCAGAAGCTGCAGCTTGACCACGTCCACGGGCAGAAGGTCGATGTAGACCGCCGACTCCCCTATCTGGGCCAGGGCCGCGCCCAATGCCGCGGAAAAGGAGGGGCCGAAAAAGTTCTTGCGCTTTGTCTCTATCGCTTCGAGGCCGTTCAGATAAAGCGGCTCTTCCACGCCGCAGGGCGCGGAGAGGATCCGGCAGATCTCGGGCCTTTGCGAAGCGCCGCCGGAAAAGCAGACTCTGGAGATGTTCTTCGTCAGGCCTCTGCTCCTTATGAAGCGCATGGTGCGGTCAACTTCGCCGAGCAAGCCTTCCATGGCCGTGAGAAGCTCCGCGGGATCGGCCAGGTAGGTCTCCTCCCATTTCTCGATCTTGCGCTGCTCGGCCTCCTCGAAGGATACGCCTTCCTTGGCCGCGATGTACGAGGTCAGTTCGTCGCCGCCCTTGTCCACGTTTCTGGTGAAAATAAGTTCGTCTTCAGCGTTGACCAGGAGGAACTCCGTGCGGCGGGCTCCCATTTCCACTATCAGGGTGTCGCCCTCCGCCTTTTCTATCTTCCCGCTTCGCCTCAAATAATCGTAAAGATTGAAAATGGCGAAGGAAGAGACCTGGATGGCGGTCTGCTTCAGGCCTTTCTGGGTGTGAAGCTCGAGGAATTTCGGGATCAGCGCCTGCCTGACGGCCGCGAATATCACCTTTGAGGAATGGGGTGCCGGCGCCTCGCCGCCTCCTTCCTCATTCTTCTCCTCGCCCGTATCGGCTTGGTTCTCGATGGGCTTGAAATCGAAGGAAGTGATGGCGCGTTCCATGGCAAAGGGCAGGTGGCTCTCCGCCTCGAAGACCAGCATCTGCTTGATCTGATCCCTGTCCGTGCTGGGAAGCTCCAGATGGCTCACGGTGACAAAATCCCTGGACATTACGGACAGAACGCCGATGTCCTTGATCTTGTTGCGCTGCAGGATCTGGCGCACCGTGTCCTTCACCGCCTCGGTGGTGACGTCGCCCCGGGAGGAGGCGAAGGGAATGGCCATCTGGTCGAGATAACGGGCTTCCACGCCGCTTTTGCGGCGATGAAGTATCGCCAGCTTCACGAAGCGCGAGCCGATATCCAGAGCCACGGTCTTGTCGCCGCCGGACAGTATGTTCGCAAAACTTTTTTTCTTTTGAGTCTGGGCCATAAGAGGTTTGAGACTTTACTGATTTTCACCGCCAGGGGCGGATGGATTAAAGGTCACTTGCCCCAGTCGGCGGTTTGGCCGCCGGCTTTCCCTTCGGTTTCGTCCGTGGTCACACCGGAACTTGTCACGCGGACGGTGCCGTCGCTCTCCACGGTCACGACGTACTCGTTGCCCCAGGGATCGGGTCCGGGCGCGTCTTTCAGGAATTCGGGATAAAGGTCGGACAGAGCCGCGATGGGTTTGCCGTAAGTCAGCTGGTAAAGTTCAGCCTGGGTCTCGTATTCCTTGATCTCCATGACGGCTTTGGCCTTGCGGGCTTTTTCAGTGTTGCCCATCAGCTTTCCGCCCACCACGGAACCTAGGATGCCGATGACGGCCACCACGACCATCATTTCCACCAGCGTGAAGCCGCGTTCCAGCATGCGGCGTTTTCTGTTTTTGCTTTCGTTGTTCATATGACCTCCGAATGTTATGGAAATTTTATACTTCTTCAGTGACGCTCAATACTTCTTCCAGCGTGGTCACGCCGGCCAGGACTTTCTGCCAGCCGGAATGCTGAAGCGTGATCATGCCTTCCTTGATAGCCTGTTTTTTAATTTCGTAAGAAGCCGCCCGCTTCAGGGTGAGGGCTTTGATCTCCTCCGACATCTGCATGATCTCGAAAAGCGAGATACGGCCTTTGAAGCCGGTGTCGCGGCATTTGTCGCAGCCCTTGGCGCGGTAGATCTTGTATTTGCCCCTGGGCGCCACGTCCTCCGGGATGAAGAGCCTGTCCAGGGCGTCCGAGACGTCCTCCTCCACTTCCTCGCGGCAATAGGGGCAAAGGACCCTCACCAGGCGCTGGGCCAGCACGCCGATGACGGAGGATGTGATGAGATACGGCTCCACGCCCATGTCGATGAGACGGGTGATGGCGGAGGGCGCGTCGTTGGTGTGCAGAGTCGAGAAGACAAGGTGGCCGGTCAGGGACGCCTGCACGGCGGTCTCGGCGGTCTCCACGTCACGAATTTCACCGACCATCACGATGTCCGGGTCCTGACGCAGAATGGAGCGCAAGCCCTGCGCGAAGGTAAGGCCCACCTTGGCGTTCACGTGTATCTGGTTGATGCCTTTGATCTGGTATTCCACCGGGTCTTCTATTGTGATGATCTTGACGTCCGGCTTGTTCAGAACTTTCAGCGAACTGTAGAGCGTGGTGGTCTTGCCGCTGCCGGTAGGTCCTGTCACCAGAACGATGCCGTGGGAGACCCTCAGCATGGAATCGTAAAGCTTCATGTGGTGCTCGTCGAATCCCAGATCCTTCAGGTCGAGCATAAGCCCGCTCTTGTCCAGAAGACGCATCACCACGTTCTCGCCCCAGACCGTGGGCATGATGGAGACACGGATGTCGATCTCCTTGGTGCCCAATTTCATCTGGATGCGGCCGTCCTGGGTGGTCCTGCGCTCGGAAATGTCCAAATCCGACATGATCTTGATACGGGAGAGAATGGCCGCGTGCAGATTGGGCGGAGGGGAGCTCATCTCGTGCAGCACGCCGTCCACGCGGTAGCGGACTAGAAGCTGGTTTTCAAAAGGCTCGATGTGGATATCGGAGGCTCTCATCTGAAGGGCATTCCAGATGATGAGGTTCACCAGTTTGATGATGGGCGCCTCGTTGGCCACGTCCACGCCGTCCTGGTCCTCCCTGATGTTGCCGATGATCTCCAGGTCGTCTTCCGTCAGATCCTGAATGACTTTTTCAACGGACTGGGCGTTGCCGCTGTTGCAGCGCTCGATGGCCTCGGAGATCTCCTCCGGGGTGGCCTTCACGATCTCCAGTTCGCTGGTGATGACGCGCTTCAGTTCGTCCAGGGTCTCGATGTCGTCAGGATCAGCCATGGCGACCTGAATGACGCCGGGCCTGGGCTCGCAGATCGGAATGAGCTGGTGCTTTTCCAAAAAAGCGTAAGGAAGCCTGTAAAAAAGCTGCTGGTCGATCTTCGCTGTCGCGAGGTTGAAGCTTTCTTCGCTCATTTTAATATTTCCCGCTTGTTAGTTGCATAATAAAATTACCTTATTCCGGGGAAGGGCCGAAACCTCCGCCGCCCCCGCCGCCTCTCGGGCCGCCGCCCGAACCGCCGCCTCTGGAGCCGCCACTGCCGGGCATTCCGCCGCCGCCCCGGCCGCCTCTGCCGCCTCTGCCTCCGCCGCCGCCCTGGTCGGGATCGAATTCCGGCACTTCCTCGGATTCGCCGTTATTGCCGTTCCTGTTGGGGGCGTTCTCGTTGCCTTCGCCGTTCTTGACCTTCATGGTGGGCAGCATGGCGGCGCTGGTGAGAGGCTGGATCCTTTTGCCAAGGTCCAGGAAGAGAGTTATGACGACTTCGTAGGGCTTGGTGTCCTCCTGTTCCTTAAGGGCGGTGTCCCAGCCCCGGCTGACATTGCCGTCCTCGTCGTAGTAGGAGATCTCCATGCCCACGACGCCCTCGACCAGCGGAACGATCGACACCTCCCCCGCGTCCGCCCCGTCGACGGTGGGAACGGAAAGACATTTTTGCAAAACGCTCACTCCGTCCGCGCCGCGGACAATCTCGTAAGCCACCCTGACCTCGCCGGCCAGCCAGCGGTCGTCCAGCTGCATGGGCGGGACCAAGGTGACCAGATCGACTCTGTCCACGGGATAGCCGTCCAAATCGCCGGTTGTTGACACGAACTCGTATTTTCCGGTGGAGGCGTATTCCATGTTTCCGAAGGCGTTGAGCATCTCGTCCATGGCGAGCCTGGCGCCGTGGAAGAGCTGGGCCCTGTCGCGGCCGCCTGTGCAGACTTTACTGGAAATGGCCAGAGCCGACTGGATCATAGTCATGACCATGACCATGATCGACATCGTCAGAAGCAGTTCCAAAATAGTAAAGCCTTTTGCCTTCATTTTCAGGATAGTTTGTCCAGGTCCGCAATCAATGTGTAAAGGAGCGTCTTCATGCCGGCTTCCTTGGCGAAGGCAAGGTTCTCCTCGCGGTCGTCAACGTAGGTGCAGTCCTCGGGGCGGACGTTCAGAAGCTCCGCCGCCTTCAGGAAGAAATCGGGGCTGTTTCTCAGAATTCCCAGTTTCCAGGAGCAGGCCCAGTCTGTAAAAGGCGCAAAGTCCTCCCTCTTCCTCAGGATCTCCTCCTGGGCTTCGGAAAGGTTGGCCGCCACGCCGCATTTTTCCTTTTGGGAAAGTTCGGCGATCTTGGATAAGACGTCCGGGTAGTACTCGTAGCCGGACTGCCAGATCTCCATGAACTGCTCCTCTGTCAGGTCAAGGCCCGTCTTTCCTTTCAGGCGAAGAAAGAACTGGCTCATGGTCATGCGGCCGCTTTCCAGCAATTCCGTATCGCGTTTGAACTCCGCCATGAATTCATCCTTCTTGGCGAAGATAAGAAGAGCCGTCAGCGGGTTCAGCGAACCCGCCAGCTTTTTCATGGTCGCTTCCTGGTCATAAGAGAGGACGACCTTTCCCAGATCGAAAAGATACATGTCTTGCTCCGAAATATGTAGTTAT
>JAGCGH010000172.1 GCA_017649705.1 bacterium | reverse complement strand
CTGGACCTTCATCTCTTTACCGACGGCCGGGCCGATGCGCATGGACTGCTCGGTCTCGGGAGGATTGTCGGGGAGAGCCTTGGTCAGAGCTTCCGCGGCTTTTTCGGACGTGCCGAAGGTGCAGCGGATGATGATCTGGGATCCAACGCCTTCCGTTCTGGTGTCGGCTTTCTGGATGTAGCTGTCGCCCAGGCCTTCGCTTCTCAAAATGTTTCTCACTTCGTCAACTTTGATCTCCTTGGGGAAGTTCAAGACGATCATGTCGCCGCCGGTCAGGTCAACGTCCTGCAGAGGAGCGGTCAGAAGAGAAGTGCCGGCCGGGTTCTTGCCTTCCTTGATGGCTTTGTTCTCGCCGGTGAAGCGGATGGTGAAGATGGTCAGACCGCAGATGGCGATAACCAGCGCGACGAAGACCATGATCTTGCCGCCCTTGACAAACCTGACCTGGCTGTTGTTGAAGGCCTGGAGCATCTTGAAGGCGGAAGGATTCTCAAACTTGAGAAGCAGCAGCTCGAAGATGCTGCGGGAAACGAAGAGCGCGGTGAAAAGGTTGGCGGCGATGCCGATGATCAGCGTCACGGCGAAACCCTTGACGGCGCCGATGCCGAAGATGTAAAGGACGATGGAGACCAAAATCGTGGTCAGGTTGGCGTCCAGAATGGTGATGAAGGCGCGGCCGAAAGCTTCCTTGACGGCGCGCTTCAGTTCCTTACCGGAAGCAAGCTCTTCTCTCAAGCGCTCGAAGATAAGGATGTTGGCGTCCACGGCCATGCCGATGGACAGGATGATGCCGGCGATGCCGGGCAGCGTCAGGGTGGCGTGGAAGAGCGCCAGAACGCTCATGGTGATGAGGACGTTCAGGATCAGGGCGATGATGGCCACGACGCCGGGCAAGAGATAGTAGCCCAGCATGAAGACCACCACGAAGGCCAAGCCGATGACGAAGGCCGCGATGCTCTTCCTGATGGAGTCGGAGCCCAGGGTGGCGCCCACGGTCTGGCTGTATTCTTCAGTCAGTCTGGCAGGCAGGGAGCCGCTGCGCAAAACGAGTGCCAGGTCGCTGCATTCTTCCTGAGTGAAGGAGCCGGTGATGATGGGGTCGCCGTCGATGTGGGTCAGAAGCAGCGGGGAAGAGTAGACCAGATCGTCCAGGCAGATGGCCAGCTGGGTGACTTTGTTCTCGCTGACGTATTTGCGTTCCGCGATGCTGGAGACCTTGCTGAGGCTGCTCTTGCCGGCGGAATTGAGCTTCAGGGCCACGATGCGGTTGACTCTGGCGTCGATCTGGACGTTGGCGTCCTTGACGCAGGAGCCGTCGATGGCCACGGCGTTCTCGACGAGCGTCAGCTCTCTGGTCTTCTCGCCGTCCTGGCGGCGGTCGGCGTCTTCTTTGCCCAGCATCAGAGTGCAGTTGCGGGGAATGCGGCGCTGGATCTCGGGATCCTCAAGCAGCTTCTTGAAGTATTCGTAATCCGTGGTCCTGATGCGGTAGGTGGTGTAGGGGACGCCGCGGTCGGTGGTGCCGGTGGAGGGGAAGATCTTCTCGTCGATCTTCTCAGCCTTCTTGGCGCGGATGATGCTCTTGATGCAGGATTCGCTGCGCTTGGCGTCGGCCACAACGTGGAAACTGAGCTGAGCGGTCTTCTTTAAGAGCTCGCGGACTCTGTTGGGGTCCTTTTCGCCGGGGAGCTGCAGGATGATGCGGCTGGGTTCCTCGACCTGGATCTGGGGTTCCGTCAGACCGAGCTCGTTGACGCGGTTCTCCACCACGTGGCGGGCCTGGTCAAGGGCGCGGCGGCGCAGGCTGTCCTGCTCGCCCTGGCGCATGGTGGCGGTGAAGGAGGTGCCGGAAGCGGAGGGGAGGTTCAGAACGGAGGTGAAGTCTTCCTGGCCGTTCAGACGATCCAGGCCCTGCTTGGCGTCTTCCGCGTTGGCGAAGGTGAAGGTGATCTCGCCGACTTTGTCTTTGGGAACGGTGATCTCGCTATAGTTGATCTTGTTTTCCTCGAAGTACTCGACGGCGCGCTGACGGAGGTTCTCCAGCTGGCTCTGGACGGCGTCGTCCAGTTCAACTTTCAAGAAGACGGAGATGCCGCCCTGAAGGTCGAGGCCAAGGTTCAAGACTTTGGAACGGTCGCCCTGCCACCATTTCTTGATGCTGTAGGCCAGTCTCTGGCCGAAGGGGGCGTCCGCGGGGGGCTGGTTGAGTTTCCACTGTCCGATGGCCTCGTCGGCGTTCTTGGACATGGGGTCGCCGTTAAGGGCGACGCGCTGGGCGTTGTCGTAGGTGGCCCAGCGGATGGAGGGATGGATGAACGCGATGCACGCAGCAATGACGATCGCGATGATGATGAATCTGGTTGAGAGTTTCATAAAGTTAAGGATTATTTTGGGGTTATTTTATTTGTATTTATATTTTCAAAAGGAATGATTCGGAGGGGGCGGCGTATTCTCTCCCGCAGAAATGCGGGAATTAAAAGGAAGAGCCGAAGCTCTTGTTGTCGCCGCAAAAATCAGTTGTCAGCGTCCGCTTTGTCGTCCGCGGATCCTGCGTATTGGGCGCGCCGCGCTATGTTGGTGACGCTGCATTCGCCCTGACGCTCCCTGTTGCGCTCTTTTATTTTCCTGGCGCTGCCGTTGAGATCCTGGCTGCGCAAAACATTTTCCTTTTTCGCCAAAGAGCCGGCGCGGCGGGGGGAGCTGGCTGTGTGGACGCTGCCGCTGGGAGGCGCGGCGGTCTGCCACATAAGCGTCTTAAGATCGTTGGTGGAGGCTTCGGAGGCGTCCACGGAGCCTCCGCCCTTGCCTTCCTTGCGCAATTTTTTATCGCGTTCTTTGTTTTCTTTGTCGAAAGACCGGGCGGCGTCCTGCTCAGCCTGGAAGGCTTCGCGCTGCCGTTCTTTTTCTTTGCCTTTGCGGCCGACGCGGTGAACGCCGGTCGGCTTTCCGATCTCCTGTTTCCTGGCTTTGTAAATGACCGCTTCCCCGTCTTCGCCGCGGGAGATCTTGATCTTCTCAACCACGGGGACCGGGCGCGTTTCTTTTTCTCCTTCGGGAGTCACGATCACGACGTTGGTCTCGCCGTTCATGATAACGTATTCCGGCCTGCGGAAGCGCGGAATGTCCGTCGGGCCGTAGGTTGTTCTCTGCACGTTGTAGCGGGGGACGTAAGTGGCGGAATGATTCGTTCTGTTCATTTTCTTCCGGCCGCTTGTTTCCCTGCTGGCGCGCTTAAAGTTCTTGGTCCCCTTTACTACGCCGCTCTGGGCTTCCGGGACCAGCAAAAGCGCTCCCAAGACCAACGCCAGGGCGGCTCCCAGAGTCGGGAGGCTGATGTCTTTTATGATCTTGCGGATTTTGTTGAACATAGCGCTTTTGCTTGTTTCCCGGCCGGATCTCCCGGCCGGGAAAACGGTTTATTTCTTTTCCTCGGCCTTTTCAGCTTCCGGAGGATTTATGACCATGGCGACCGCGTTCTTGGAGATCTCGATGGTCGTCTTGTTCTGGTCGTCTATCATCAGTCTGACAGAGTCTTCCTTGATCTTCCTCACAGTTCCGTACACGCCGCTCTGGGTCATGATGCGGTCGCCTTCTTTCAAGGCCGCCATCATCTGCTCCCTTTGCTTTTTCTGCTTGCGCTGCGGGGCGATCATGAGGAAGTACATCGCCACCAGCAGAATGACCATCATGAAGATGGGGTTCATCCCGCCGGGCTGCTTGGCCGCTTCCTGAGCCGCGGGGCCGGCCTCCGCGGCGGCGGTGTCCACCGCCGCCGCGGCTTCCGTCGCGACTTCATCCGCCCAGGCGAGCGCGCTCGCCGTCAAGACGGACATTATTGTAAGAAAATTTTTCATAAGTCGTTTTACTTGATGAGGCCGAGCCATTCCTGGACCACGGGGGCGAACTTGACGACCACCGGCGTGAAGACCACGGAGACCATGCTCATAAGTTTGATAAGGATGTTCAGGGCCGGGCCGGAAGTGTCCTTGCAGGGGTCGCCGACCGTGTCGCCCACGACGGCCGCTTTGTGCGCGTCGGAGCCTTTGCCGCCGTGATTGCCGCGTTCAATGAACTTCTTGGCGTTGTCCCAGGCGCCGCCCGCGTTGTTCAGCGTGCAGGCCAGGACGAAACCGGCGGTCAGGCCGCCGGCCAGAAGACCGAGAACGCCAGCCACGCCCAGGACCAGACCGGTCACCACGGGAACGATGATGGCAAGCAAAGAGGGGATCAGCATCTCTTTCTGAGCGCCGGCGGTGGAGATGGCCACGCAGCGGGCGTAGTCAGGCTTGCCGCTGCCTTCCATGATGCCCGGGATCTCCTTGAACTGACGGCGGACTTCCTGGACCATGGCGCCGGCGGCGCGGCCGACGGCTTTCATGGTCATGGCGCAGAAGACGAAGGCCATCATGGCGCCGATGAAGATGCCGCAGAGCAGCAGGGGGTTCAGAAGGCTCAGGTCGTACATGCTGACGAAGTCCTTCATGCCGATGCCGCTGATGGCGGTCTTAAGATCGCCGGCGTTGCTGAAGTACTCTTTCACGACTTTCAGGCAGGCGGAATCCGGAGCGGAGACCAGAAGCTTGCCCAGCCAGATCTTCACTTCTTCCAGATAGGCGGCCAAAAGGGCCATGGCGGTCAGGGCCGCGGAGCCGATGGCGAAGCCTTTG
>JAGCGH010000171.1 GCA_017649705.1 bacterium | reverse complement strand
CCCGATCGTCTGAAAGCCGGCGTTCAGATACTGCTGGAGTATCGTGTCCGCGTTTTCTGGCGCGCAGCCGACGATGGTGGGGTTTGGGTTGCGCTCAGACGGCGAAACGTGGATGAAAGTGGCGTAGTGGTCGGCGTAAGGATTGGCGCAGCCTGTCAAAAAAAACTGACAGACGGCGATGACTGCCAGCGCCAGAACTGAAGATCTGTACTTCATGGTGACCTACAGGGGTTAAGTTAGCAATTTCTTTTAATTATAACAAAAAGCGCGCCCGCGAGGATGCGTTTTTTGTTTATTATGATTACATCCGCTATAAATACAAATAGCAAAAACGAATCTCCTTGTGTTCATTTCTGTTTTTGTTTATTATGACGTAAAATGGAATCAATAAACGCTCGTTAACTTAGTAAGGAGTACGCAACGTGAAAAGCAAAGATCATTTGAACAAAAATTGCCCAATAGAAATTCAAGCTCTATATTCCGAGATTCGAGAAACGCTTCTTTCATACCGTAAGCAAGCTTACGCTTCCGTTAATTCAGCAATTGTGCAAACCTATTGGAATATCGGAAGATTAATCGTCGAATATGAGCAAAAAGGAAATTTCAGGGCCGAATATGGAAAAAGATTATTACAAAATATTTCCCAAAAATTGACTAAGGATTTTGGGCGAGGATTTGACATAAGAAATCTACAATATATGAAAGCCTTTTATGTTTCGTTCCAAAAAACGAACGCAGTGCGTTCAGAATTGTCTTGGACACAATATCGCATCCTTTTGAGAATTGAAAACGCCAACGCCAGAAACTGGTATATGGAAGAATGCATACGCTCAGCCTGGTCTAGCCGTCAGCTTGAACGCCAAATCAACACTTTATATAAAGAAACGTCGATGACATTTAGCTTATAAAGCAAAAAGCGCGCCCGTGAGGCGCGCTTAATTTATCGCTCTTCCTTACCGCGGATCTTATTATGACAGGATCGCCTTCAGCGCGGAGCAGTATTTGGCCAGGGAATCCTTCCTGGCAAGAACGCCGGCGTTGCTGTGCATGTTCCCGTTCACAGGCAGGCAAAAGCTGAAGCAAGGAATATGAAGGTTATAAAATTCCGAGGTCTCGTCCATCCACGCCTCTTCATGGATGACCATTTCAGGCGGAACGTAGCTTGGAATGTCCTCGGTATCTTCAGGCACAAAGCGCCACCTCTCTCCCAGCTTCTTCGCCTTTTCGATGATCCGCTTTCCCTGGTCATCCCGCCAGAAATTGTTTTCCACCGTGAAGTCCGCTCCTTCCTCCCAACCCATGTCCGTCACGTCGAGAATAACGGCCAGGTCGATCTTCAATTGCTTAGAACGCAGGTACTCAACAGTCTCTTCTGCGCCTTTGGAACCCCTCTCCTCGTCGCCCGTAAAGGAAACGACGACGTTGTCGGGAAGATCTCCATCCAGCATCACAGATAGGATGGCGGCGTTGGTGGCGGCGTTGTCGAATGTGCCCTTGAGAAGGCCGCCGCCAATGTCTTCGCAGAAACATTTCGTGATGTTCGCTTCGCAGTCGACATGGGAAGAGACAAGGACGACAGGCCCCTTGATCTCTTCAAGGGGACGTTTCGCGAAAAGGCGGAAAAGCCCCTGCTGTTCAGCCAAACGGTAGACGCTGCCGGACAAAACCTGGTTTATCTCGTCCAGGCGGAGTGTGTCCGTGAAGCGCTTCCCGTCGTCCCGGCACATGCAAGTGACGCGCTTGAGAATGGAATAGACGTTTCCGAATTTTTGTTCATTCATATCGTTCCTTGAAAAAATAATGTGTTAAGAACAAGAAGAAAAAAGCGCGCCTCGGCTGAGGCGCGCTTTTTTTGACTACCGCTTAAGGCTTACTTTCTGCGGAGAGCCGCCAGAGCCAGGGCGATCAAGGCCAGGCCGCAGAGCGGTTCGGGTATGAAAGCCCAGCCAACGTAGCGTTCGCCGTACTGGGTCTCGGGATCAGTCTTGAACCAGGTGTAGGCGACGAAGTTGGGCACTTCGTTGGTGTAATCCGTGAAGGGGATCTGGTAGTAGATGTCGTCCAGCTCGTAGGTCACGCCGGTATCGTAGTAGTTGGCGCCGCCGGGGCCGCCGATGTCGTAGAACTGGTTGTGCTGAGACAAGACCGCGTAATCATCACGGTTCGCGAGTATGACAGCTTCACCGGTCAGGAAGGCCTGGCACCACCAGGGCTCTTTGTCGTAGCTTTGATCCGGGATCTCGGCGAAGATGTTCGAGGTGCAGATCTGGGCGGCCGCATACCAAGTATCGTTGAAGTTAGAGCTGATGGCGACGCAGTAGCCGCCGTCGCTGTGCTGCTTCGTGAAGGTATTGGCGGTGATAAAGACGCAGTTGGTGTTAGCACCATTGTCTCTCGAGGGATAACCGTTGTGGTAGATAGCACGGTTGAAGCCTTCGAAGAGGTTGTTGTTGATAGTCAGATCGTCCACGCCGATGACGCCGTTGTAGGTAATGCCGCAATACCAGAAGTGCTCCCAGTTGGTGTATTCGTTGGAAGTAACGTTGAAGACTTCCCCGTCGAACATGCCGTAGAAGTAGTTGTTGTCGATCTGGACGCCGTTGCAGCCGTTGATGCCAATCAGTTCCGTCATGTTGGGCAGACTGGCGCCGACGCCGGTGGTGTAGAGGTTGGTGTCGGGCTTAGAGCCGTCGATGACGAAGTTGCTGAAGCGGACGTGGTCGACGTTCTCCATCTTGATGACGGGCGTGTCGTCCCAAACGTCGCCGCCCTGGCCCTTGTGCCACTGCTTGTCGCCGGGAGCAAGGAGCGGACGGTCGATCTGATCGACGAAATATCCGGTAACGGTTATGGGTCTGTCCGTGGTCTCGCCCTTCACCCAGAGATAGGACTTCTTGGAGAGATCAAGCGTCCAGTCGTTGGTGTGCTGGGAATCGCCGGCGTAAACGCCCACCGCGACGGAAAGCGTGATCTGGCCTTCGTCCGCGGAGCCGTTGGGGACGGCCTCGAAAGCGTAAGCCAAGGTCTTCCAAGCGGCCTCGGGAGAGGTGCCTTCGTTGTCGTCATTGCCTTCCGGACTGACGTAGTAAGTGTTGGCGTAGTTGCTGACCGTGAAGGTGCATTTGCTGCCGTCGTAGGAATTGTACTCCATGGTGTAGACGACCGTGCCGGGGCGCGGGCATTCCTCGCCGATGGTGTAATAGAAGATGTTCGTAGCGCCGGGAGCGATAGCGCCGGCGGCGGGGCTAATGGTAGCGCCTTCGTTATCACTGGTGAAGGTGTAGTTAAGGTTGACGCTGCCCGCGTTGTAGACCCAGAATTCCTTGGTGGTGGATTTCAGGGTGATGGCCTTGGTGGCGGAGAAAACAGGAACCGGCCTGGGCATGTCGGCGGAAACGTTGATGGCGACGGTCTGTTCGCCCCAGGAAAGGGTCACTTGTCCGCTGACCGGTCCCTGAACTTTCGTGCGGTCGATCGTGAGAGTTTTCTTAACTTCTGAGTTGGCCGGAACCGTGACAGTCTCGTCAACTGTGAGCCAGTCTTCTGCACACTGGAGGCTGATCTCAATATCGTGCGCAGAAACATTGTAGAGGCTTACTTCAAAGCTGTCTTCTGTCTGACCATAGTCGTAGGTGGAGGGAGAGACATAGAGATCCTGAGTCGGCATCTCGCCGATCCAGAGACGGCTGCCGGCCACGTTCTTGCCGGTCACAGGGTCTTTGCTCATCATGGAGCCGCCGAACAAAAGCTTGCCGTCTTCGGTAACAGCGCAGGAAGCGTAATAAGCCGCAACGGGAAGCTTCGTAGTATGGACCACCGCAGATTTCAAATAAGTATTGACAACCTGGAAGGTATCCAAGGGAATCAGATTGCCGGATTCATCTTTGGTACGGCCACCTATGACATAGATGACGCTGTTGTAACCCACTACAGCTGCGTCGCGGACCGGGATCTGAAGTTCCAGTTCATCGTCCACCACCTCGAACTTATTGGTGGCTGTTTCGAGAACGCGGATCTTACTGGAAACGCTGCTGTCGCCCAAAAGGTAGATCTTGCTGCCAACGGTCGCAATGCCGAAATAAGTAAGGTTTTCGGGATAGATGCTCTCGTAAGCTTTCCACTGGTCTGTCTTGGTGTTATAAGTCTGCATGCAGAGGCCGGCTTTGTAACTTTCGTCATTCTGGCCCCAGTAGGTGCCGCCCAAAACATAAGCGATGCCGTCTATGCAAACTGCGCCGCCGCCATACTGGCAGCACCAGCTGCCGCTGAAGTGGTCGGCCTTGTAAGCTCCTGACGAACCGCTCCAAGCGCCATAGGAGCTCTCGGGATCCTGTTTGGGTTTTCTGTTAGGATTGTAAATACTGAAGGTGCCGTCCCAAGAGGGGTAGCCGCCATGCAGGAAGAATGAAGGCGTTCCGGACTCGTCGAAGTCCCAAAGGAAGGCCTGGTTGCTACCGCACTGTACGCCGTCGCCGGCCACGCCTTCCTGAACCTGCCAGGAATCTTCGTTGTCATTGATCCAACGAGCATCGCATTTGGAAGCTTCCATATTTACATAAGTCGGAGGACCGCTGCCATCCCACTTGGAGGAATCCCAAGTGTCGCTTGCTAAGTCATAGATGTGGAACTGGACGCTGCGGTTAAAAGAGAAGGCCTCACCGTAGGTGTTGCTGGGCCACATATAGCCGGGATTAACGAGATCGCTCTGGGGCCTGTAGCTGGGGTCGGCTTTCTTCTTCACCCAGTCATCCATGGTGGAGAAATACAGACCGAGACCGGAAAGACCAATATTGCAGGTCTGGCCCGCGGCGATCATGTATTTGCCGTTAAGATAAGCGCCACAACCCATGAAAGTCGGCCAGTAACCGACCACTTCGCGGAAGGGGTCGTCGGTCGCCACGAACTGCACGTTGGTGACGACAAGCTGAGCTTTCCTCGCAGCTGAGCTATTGAAGAGTTCTACTATTTTGTTGGTCGGGCAGGGAACGTCGCAGTCGTGGTACCATTCCAGTTTGTCCGTACGGACAGACGGCCTGGAGGAGTCATAGTACCTGTACGGCCACCAGGAGGGGTTCTGGGCTTTCTCGGTCCAAATCTCGTCGGCCAGAGCCTGGCCGATCACAAGGAACGCCAAAAGCGCGAAAAAGAGTTTTTTCATTAGTGCATCCTGTTTGTTGGTTAATTGTTTAGGTAACATACTCATATTATAGCAAAAAGAGGCGCGCCCGAAGGCGCGCCTCTTTTTTTCTTCTTCATAATGGCCTGTTTATTTCCTGTGCAAGGCGAAAAGTGCCAGGGCGATCAAAGCCAGTCCGCAGAGCGGTTCGGGAATGAAAGCCCAGCCCACGTAGCGGTCGCCGTACTGCGTTTCGGGATCGGTCTTGAACCAGGTGTAGGCGATGAAATTGGGCACTTCGTTGGTGTAGTCCGTGAAGTCGATCTGGTAATAGATGTCGTCCAGTTCGTAGGTCACGCCGGAAGTGTAGTAGTCAGCGCCGCCGGGTCCGCCGATGTCGTAGTACTGGTTGTACTGGGACAGGACCGCGAAATCGTCGTGTCCTAAGATGATGACCGCATCGCCGGTGTTGTAGGCGCAGGTCCACATCGGTTCATATTCGTAGTCCTGATCAGGGATCTCAGCGAAGATGTTACTTGTGCAGACCTGGGCGGCTCCGTACCAGGTGTCCTGGAAGTTGGAACTGATGGCTACGCAGACACCGCCGTTGCTGTGCTGTTTGGTGAAGGTGTTGGCGGTGATGTAAGCGAAGTTTGTATTGGAGCTGTCGTCTCTCGCAGGATAGCCGTTGTGGTAGATGCCTCTGGTGAAGCCCTCGAAAAGGTTGTTGTTGATCGTGATGTCGTCCGGACCGATATTGCCGTGATAGGTCAGGCCGATGTAATAGAAGTGCTCCCAATTGGTGACCTGGTTAGTCGTCACGTCAAAGCACTCCCCGTCGAACATGCCGTAGAAATAGTTGTTGTCAATCTGGACGCCGTTGGCGTTGTTGATGCCTATCAGTTCCGTCATGTTGGGAAGGCTGGCGCCCACGCCGACCGTCACGATGTTGGTGTCTGGATACGAACCGTCCAGGATGAAATTGCTGAAGCGGACGTGATCGACATTCTCCATCTTGACGGCGGGCACATCGTCCCAGACGTCGCCGCCCGTGCCCTTGTGCCACTTCTTGTCGCCGGGAGTCAAAAGCGGTCTGTCGATCTGATCGATGAAATATCCGGTGACATAGATGGGTTTGTCCGTGGTCTCGCCTTTCACCCAGAGGTAGGACTTCTTGGAAAGATCAAGGGTCCAGTCGGTGGGCTGCTGAGAGTCTCCGGCGTAAACGGCGGTGGCCACGGAAAGCGTGATGTAACCTTCTTCGGCGGATCCGTTGGGAACAGCCTCGAAGGCGTAGGCCAGCGTCTTCCAAGCAGTCTCTGGAGAAGTGCCGTCGTTGTCGTCATTGCCTTCCGGGCTGACGTAGTAAGTGTTGGCGTAGTTGCTGACCGTGAAGGTCTCTTTGCTGCCGTCGTAGGAGTTGTACTCCATGGTGTAAACGACCGTACCGGGTCTGGGGCAGCCTTCGCCGATGGTGTAGTAGAAGATGTTCGTAGCGCCGGGAGCGATGGCGCCGGCGGCCGGGGTGATCTCCGCGCCTTCCGTATCGCTCGTGAAGGTGTAGTTAAGATTGACGGTACCCACGTTGGCGACCCAGAATTCCTTGGTGGTGGGCTTCAGGGTGATGGCCTTGGTGGCGGAGAAAACAGGGATCGGCCTGGGCGTGTCCGCCGAAACGTTCAGAGTCATGGATTCCTCGCCCCAGGCAAGGCCGAGCTGGCCGCTGACGGGGCCCTGGACTTTCTCGCGATTGATGGTGACCGCGTATTTGGCCTTGGAGTTCGGGGGTATCGTCACGTGGTCGTCGATGGTGAGCCATTCCTCGGAGGCGGTGACATGCACGTCGAGCTCTTTGTTGGAAACGTTGTAAAACTCGACTTCCATGGTCTCTTCAGTCTGGCCGTAGTTCAGGGTGGAGGGAGAAACGTAGAGGTCCTGAGTCGGCATCTCGCCGATCCAGAGACGGCTGCCGGCTACGTCTTTGCCGGTCACAGGGTCTCTGCTCAGCATAGAGCCGCCGAACAAAAGCTTGCCGTCTTCCGTCACCGCGCAGGCCGCATAGTAGGCGGCGATCGGCAGTTTGGTGGAGTGGACCACCGCGGATCTCAGAACGGTGTTGACGATCTGGAAGTCGTCGATGGGCTTCACCACGGTGTTGGTCACACCGTCGTTTATGACCTGGACTCTGGAGCGTCCGCCAATGGCGTAAATGACGCCGTTATAGCCCACCACGGCGGGACACGAGACCGGGATCTGCAGTTCGAGGTCACTGTCCACGAACTGGAACTTGTTGGTCGCGGTCTCCATGACGCGGATCTTGCTTGAAATAGAACTGTCGCCAAGGAGATAGATCTTGCTGCCCCAGGTGGCGATGCCGAAGTCGGAAAGGTTGTCGGAATAAATATTCTCGTAAGCTCTCCACTGGTCGGTCTTGGTATTGTAGGTCTGCATGCAGAGGCCGGCGCTTTGACCCCAGTAACCGCCGCCAAGAACGTAGGCGATGCCGTCGATACAGACCGCGCCGCCGCCGTAATGGCAGTGATAGCTGCCGCTGAAAGCACCTTCAGCAATGGCACCGCTTGAGCCGCTCCAAGCGCCGTAGGAACTCTCAGGATCCTGTTTCGGTTTCTTTGTTGGATTGTAAATACTGAACGTGCCGTCCCAAGAGGGATAACCGCCATGCAGGAAGAAAGAGGGCGTTCCGGATTCGTCGAAGTCGTAAAGGAAGGCCTGATTGCCGCCGCAACGAACGCCGTCTCTCATGACCGCTTCCTGAACCTGCCAGGAATCTTCGTTGTCGTCTATCCACCTAGCGGCGCATTTCCCCGCCTCCATATTGACATAAGTCGGGGGGCCGGAACCATCGTATTTGGAGGAATCCCAGGTGTCGCTGGCCACGTCGTAAATGTGGAACTGCACGCTGCGGTTGAAAGAGAACTGCTCGCTGGCGTAAGCATATGAGTTGCTGGGCCAAAAATAACCGTAATCAAGCAGATCTCCGCTTTTCGTTCCATCCCTAACAAATTTGCAATAGTTGTCCATGCCGGGGAAAGTCAGCTTCGTCTCGTCTTTCCTCAGGGCATAGTTGCACATTTGCCCGGCCGCGATCATGTATTTGCCGTCCAGGTAAGCCGCCGCGCCGTAGAAGGTCGGCCAGTATCCCGGGACTTCCTTGAAGGGGTCGTCGGTGGCAACAAGCTGAATGTTGGTGGAGACGAGCACAGCTTTCCTCCAAGTGCTGCCGTAAAGAGCATCGACCACCCTGTTGGTTGGGCAGGGCGGATCAAGGTCGGCGTACCAATCATGCATGTCTTCCCTAATGGAGGGCCGCTTGGGGTCATAATGCCTATAAGGCCACCAGGAAGGGTTCTGGGCCTTTTCCGTCCAGATCTCGTCGGCCAGGAGCTGGCCCGTCAGGAGGAAAAGAACTAGGAGCAAAAGAAAACGTTTCATGTTGTCCTTATCTCGTTGGTTAAAAGTTTCGAGGGGCGTATAGAAACCCCTTAACTGATGGATATTATAACAAAATGCAAGCGAAAAATAAACCTGATTCCCCCGCCGGGCGCGATTTTTGCTAAAATCAAAGCATGAACAAACTACTTATCATCCCCTGCTTTTCGGCCGCCTGGAAGAGCTTCAGCAAATGGTGGCTGATCCTGTGCCTGGTGGCGGCCGTACCCTGCCTTTATTCCCTTTTCCTCGTGAGCGGAGACATCAAAGCAAGCCTTAAGGAAACGCGAGAGGAACTGCAGGCCTTTTCCGAGATCATGAACGACGACTCCGTGGACGGAATGGAGAAGGTTGAAAAGCTCCAGCGCTATCTGGAAGACTATCAGGCCAAAAAGAAAGAAAGCGTGAAAGAAAAGAAGAGTTTCGCCATACTGGCCGGGCTCGTTATAGTAACGATCGTCCTGCAGGTCGTGCTTATCCTCTACTCAAAGAGAGCCACCGCAAAAGATGACGAGGAAGGCCGCAAAGACCTGAACCGGGGGCTGGCGCGCTCCCTGCTTCTGTCGCTTTCCTACGTTGTTCTGGCCTTCGTGAAGCTGACGCCCTTTGTCATCCTGTTCTTCCCGGCCGCGATCGTGGGGATCATTTTCATATTCATATCCCCTCTTCTCGCGCTTCTCGTCTTTTTGCTCTGGTTCCTTGGGGGCTTGTGGTTCTATTCCCGCTGGTACTTCACGGACTACATCATCACCGAGACTTCCGCCAATCCCTTCGCGGCTCTGGGAGAAAGTTGGTCCCTTACCAAGGGCAATCAGTTCGCGGTCTGGGTGCTGGTTTTGACAGCTTTCATTTTGCATATCCCCGCCTTTTTCACCCTGGGGCTCTCAACCATCCCGACGCGTTCCTTCGACTTTACGCTGCGCGCCACGGCGTATAGGCAGCTCAAAGGGGAAGCATGAAGCTTCAGGCGGTCGTCTGCGCCGCCGCAAACGGCGTCATCGGAAGCACGGGTTCCCTTCCCTGGAACGTTCCCGAGGACATGGCGCGCTTCAAGGCTCTCACCATGGGGCACGCTTTGATACTGGGACGCAAGTCGTACATGGGCCCCCTGATTGGCCGCAGGCTTGTCGTGTTGAGCCGCAAGGGCTTTTCGGCGGCCGAGGGCATAGAGATAGCCAAAACGAAAGAAGAGGCCCTTAAAATCGCTCTGAGCGCAGACCCCGAGCCTTTCGTCATCGGCGGGGCGGAAATATACAAACTCTTCGAAAAAGAGATCAGATCCTTCTACGTCACCAGGCTGAAGAAAGCATATCCCGGCGACGTCTTCTTCCCTTTGGAATTTAAAGAGGAGCAGTGGGAATTGAAAGGCCGGGAGGAGTTTTCCGCGGGCTTTTTCGAGCGTTGGGAAAGGATAGGCTGAAAAAAGCGCGTCAGCGCATCCTGTACACCAAATAAATCCCTACGCCGCAGAAAATGACGTTGGCTGACCAGCAGGCCACTATGGCGTTGACGCTGCCTTCCTTGGCAAGATTTATGAGGAAATAAGCCACCACGAAATAAAAAAGGCAGAGGATGATGCTGGTCAGAACGCCCTTCATCATGCCGGCCCTGGTGTGGAAGATGCCGAAGGGGGCCGCCAAAAGTACGAAGACGAAGCAGGCGAAAGGCATGGCGTAGCGGCGGTGCAGGTCCGTTCTCAGGGAATAATAGCGGCTGGAATCTTTTTTCACAGTCCGGGCGGCGTGCTTCAGCTCGCTAAGCGTCATGTTCATCTCGTCGTCGATGGCGTGGCTGAAGATGACGGCCGGCGTCTCTTCGTAAATGGAATAGCTGCGCTTCTTGTGGTTGTAAGTTTCCTTCGGCTTCTCGTCGGAGTCGTAGATGGTCTCCTTGACATCGTAAAAATACCAGCCGTAGCCCTCCACGTATTCCGCCTTGTCGGCCTTCAGCTGCCTCACCATGCGGTGGCTGTTGGGCTTGAAATGCCTGATGGAGATGTTGCGGAACTTGTTGGGCTCAGACGTGCCCTCGATGTTCCAGATCCTGTTGGCCTTGGAATTCTCGAAGGTCACGAAAGTCGTGTTCTGGCCCTGACTGATGCTCTGCGTCAAAGTGGAGACTTTTTTCGGCATGATCTCCTCGGCTTTGCGCCTGGCGACGGGCCCGCAGAATTCGGAAAGGGCGAAGGTGCCCAGCGCTATTATAAGCGCGCAGCAAAGATAGGGCCTGATGATCCTGGTCAGGGCGATGCCGCTGGCCCGCATGGCGATGATCTCGTTTGTCCTGCTCAAATTGCCCAGGCAGTACAAGATCGCCAAAAGAACGGCGAAGGGCATGGTGATGGAAAGGATCTCCGGAAGCCGCATGATATAGAAGATCGTGATCTCCCTGACAGTCTTCTCCTCCTCCAGGAAGTCGGAGAGGTTGTTCGTCATGTCGAAGGCGAAAAACAGTATCACGAACGCCGTAAGGCAGTAAAACAGCGGAAGGAAAAAGGATTTTATGAGATAGCGGTCGATGAGTTTCATGCCGTCAGATCTCCTGCTTGGGAAGCAATTGGGGTTCGTAGAAGGAAGCCTTGGGCGGTTTCGCATCGAAAAGATGGGCGAAGAGAAGGCGCCACACCATGAAGACCGCTTCGTAAACGATCTTTTTGTTCATTTTGGAAGTGCCGTTGCTCCTTTCGTAAAAAATAATGGGCACTTCCCTGATCTTGAAACCTTTCAGCCAGGCGTAATAAGTCATCTCTATCTGGAAAGAATAGCCGTTGGAGCGTATTTTGTCCATATCGATAGCTTCGAGCACTTTTCGCCTGAAGCACTTGAAACCTCCCGTGGCGTCGTTGGCCGGAAGACCGGTGATTATTTTGACGTAGGTGGTGGCGAAAACCGAGAGAAGCACGCGGCGCAGGGGCCAGTTGATGACGCTGATGCCGGAGGTGTAGCGGGAGCCCAGAACCAGATCGGCATGGGTTATGACGTGCAGGAAATCCCCCACGTATTTGGGGTCGTGGGAAAAATCGCAGTCCATCTCGAAGATGAATTCGTAATCCCGCTCGAGGGCCCAGCGGAAGCCGGCGATGTAAGCCGTGCCCAATCCCAGCTTCCCCTCCCGGTGGATGGCGTGGGTCTTGGGATCACTTGAGCATATTCCGTCCACTACCTCGCCTGTCCCGTCCGGGGAGTTGTCGTCGATAAAAAGAATGCTGACGGAAGGATAAGCCGACCGAAGGGCGTCGTGCATACGTACGACGTTGTCCCGCTCGTTGTAAGTGGGAATGATAATGAGGGCCTGGCCTTCGTTCTTTTTAGCTTCTTCAGTCATAATGATAGGTTAATATAAAAGAATAACAGAAAGGGAAAATCAAGTCAACAAAAGAGCGCCCCAAAATTGATGTGAACCCCAAATCTTGGACAGATTTGGGGTTCATTTTATGGCAAAAAAAGGAAAAAAGTACAGGCGTTACGACATAAAGTTTAAACTTTGTGTTATAATGGACCTACTTAAGAACCATTTGAGTTACCGTGCGATT
>JAGCGH010000170.1 GCA_017649705.1 bacterium | reverse complement strand
GCCGGAGTTCAAGGATCTCCTGATAGAGTATTACGAGGGAAGAGCTGTCGGCAAGATCAAAGCGTTCCTTAAAAAGGAGTGCTGGCGAAGGCTGTAACTTTCGAGTTGTTATACAAAAGCGTAATGCTGGCTCGCTCCGCTTGGCTTTTTTTGGTATAATAGAGGAGGTTAGAAACAAATAAATGGTCTTTTATGAGCCGAAAAAAGAATAGCGAAAACGAGTTGGACAAATACGCAAGATCAGGCGAACCCGGATACAGGGAAAAAAGCCTGGCCTGGCAGACCGCTATCGGTCTGCAGGACGTTGACGGCCTGAAGACCTCAGAATATCTGCTGGCAACCGCCAAGGACCATATCGAGGGCAAGATAGACATTGCGGCCGCCCAGGACAGATTGCGTTCCTACTATCAGGAAAAGGCGGAAAAAGGCCAAGTAGATGAAAACGCCAAAGAAGCCGACCTGGTGTCCGCCAGAATAGCCGAGATCATTTCGGAAAAGACCTTCCGCTTCTCTCCCTCGGGCTTAAAAGCGATCCACAAGCGTCTTTTCTCCGGCGTTTTCGACCACGCCGGTTCTTTCAGGAAGTACAACATAACCAAGAAAGAATGGGTCCTGAAAGGGAAAAGCGTCCTGTACTCCTCCTACGAAAGCATCCCGGAGACTCTGGAGTACGACTTCAACAATGAAAAGTCCTTCTCCTACGCCGGGCTCTCAAAAAAGGACATCATCAAACACTTGGCGGATTTTACTTCCAATATCTGGCAGATACACCCCTTCTGCGAAGGCAACACCCGGACCACAGCCACCTTCATCCTGAAATACCTCCGTTCCCTCGGATTAAAGGCGAAAAGTGAACTGTTCGCTGAAAACTCCTGGTATTTCCGCAACGCTTTGGTCCGTGCGAATTACAACGATCTCGCCAACGGCATCAGGGAAACCACCGTCTTCCTGGAAGCCTTCTTCGACGACCTCCTCAACGATGCCGCCCACCCGCTCAAAAACAGAGACCTCCACATTGACGCTAAAAGTGCAATCTCAAAGTGCAAAAATTGCACTTTAAAAGAGCAGGCTGTCCTCGAAGAGATCAAAAAGGATCCTTCCGTCACCCAGAAAGCCCTGGCCCAAATCACCGGGATCTCCGAACGCAGTGTCAAAGCAATAACAGTCGCTCTCCAGCAAAAGGGCCTTCTCAAGCGCCAGAATGGCAAACGCCGCGGCAAATGGGAGACCCTTGACTAGGAATAAGAAAAAGCGGAGCGCTTGCGCGCTCCGCTTTGGTTTTTATTTCCACGGTTCGTCTCATTGTTAAGGATAAAACGCAGAGTATGTTTTGTTAAAATAAGGGGAAAAGCGCAAGGTAAAACGCATAACTTTTCCTAAGCATCGATTTGCTAATATTTTGGAAAACCGGGGCAGCACTTTGGGCTAATCGAAAGTTTAACTTGCAATTAGCCCAACAATGTGATACTATAGGTTCAATGAAAAATATTCCTCGAGATATTGCGCCTTATGCCAAGTCGCTTGCAGCGCAGTTCCCTGTGCTTTCTATACAAGGGCCGCGCCAGTCAGGCAAAACCACGCTCGCTCGTGCGCTTTTTCCGGACTACGGTTATGTCAACCTTGAACATCCGGATTTGCGTGCGGAGGCTGAGGCGGACGGCTCATCATTTATGCGTCTGCATCCTGCTCCGCTTATCATCGACGAAGCTCAACGAGTGCCATCACTTTTGAGCCGTATTCAAGTTGCCGTTGATGAACGGCCTGGAGAGAACGGGCTATACATACTGACAGGATCGCATCAGCCTGCTTTGCGAGAAGGGGTGGGACAATCGCTCGCCGGGCGCGTTGGCGGTTTGACGCTTCTGCCGCTCTCGCTCGCAGAATTGTCAGCAGCGGGAATATGGTCGGGAAGGGAACAACGCATTGTTGAAGGTTTCATGCCGCGGCTCTTTTCGGAGCACCAATCTCCTTCTGAACTGTACAGGAACTATGCGGCGACATATCTTGAAAAGGATGTGACCCAACTAACCCGTCTGCGGGAGCTTCGTCCGTTTGAAGTATTCATCCGGCTTATTGCCGGCCGGGTAGGACAACTTTTCAATAGCGCGGGGCTTTCAGACGAGACTGGCGTTAGCGCTCCAACGTTGCGCGGTTGGCTCTCGATCCTTGAAGCATGCCATCTTGTGTTTATCCTGCCGCCATATTACCGTAATTTTGGCAAACGCTTCGTCAAGACGCCCAAGGTGTACTTCACGGAGCCCGGACTGGCGGCCTGGCAACTCGGCATAAGTGACACCAGCCAGGTTGTCCGTGATCCAGCATTTGGCGGACTGTTTGAGAATATGGTCATCGTCGAGGCGCTTAAAACGCGGCTCAACGCCGGAAAGACGCCCAACCTCTACTTTATTCGCGATCAGCATGGCACGGAAGTCGATCTGGTAATTGAAGAGGGGCGAGCTCTTCACTTGTTTGAAATTAAATCTTCCGAATCATTCTCAACAGATTTTACGCGGAATCTCGATTTGGTTAGACGCGCAATTCCAGGTGTTGCATCCGCAACGGTCGTGTATGGCGGCGATGCTCCCGCGAAAGTGCGGGACATTGCGTTTGTGTCTTTTCGCGATCTCGCCGCTCACATGAGGAGTCTCGGGCTAGCATAAGGCGAACGAAGGCTTTTTGCGGAGGAAAGTCAGACTTTAAAAAATACGAAAAAGCGGAGCGCTTGCGCGCTCCGCTTTTGTTTTGGGGTTCCCCCACCCCCCCGAGTTGGGTTTTGTTACTTGATCGTAAGGCCGTCTTTGCCGGCGTCGACCGTGACGGTCGAGCCTTCCTTGGCTTTGCCTCCAAGGAGGAAGCGGCCGAGGGCGGTCTCCACGTGGCGCTGGATGTAGCGCTTGAGGGGCCTGGCGCCGTAGGTCGGGTCAAAGCCGTTCTCGGCGATGAAGGCCTTGGCCTTCTTTGTGAGGACGAGCTTGATGCCGTTCTCCTCGCAGCGCTTGGTGAGGTCCTTGACGAGGAGCTCCACAATTCTTTCGACTTCTTCCTTTTCAAGGGGCTTGAAGAGGACGATCTCGTCGACCCTGTTCAGGAATTCGGGCCTGAAGTGGGAGTTCAGGAGCGACATGACCTGTTTTCTAGTCTCGTCGTCGATTTTGCCGCCCTTCATCTTCTCGAGCAGGAGGTCGCTGCCGATGTTCGAGGTCATGATCACGATGGTGTTCTTGAAGTCCACCGTGCGGCCCTGGCTGTCGGTAAGGCGGCCGTCGTCAAGAAGCTGCAGCAGCGTGTTGAAGACGTCCGGGTGAGCCTTTTCTATTTCGTCCAAGAGGATGACGGAGTAGGGCTTCCTTCTGACGGCTTCCGTCAGCTGTCCGCCCTCGTCATAGCCTACGTATCCCGGAGGAGCACCGATCAAGCGGCTCACGGAGAATTTCTCCATATACTCCGACATATCGAGACGTATGACGTTCTCTTCGGAGTCGAAGAGAGTCTCCGCCAAAGCTTTTGCCAATTCCGTCTTGCCGACGCCGGTCGGGCCCAGGAAGATGAAGGAACCGATGGGGCGCCGCGGGTCTTTGAGGCCCGAGCGGGCCCTTATGACCGCGTTGGCCACGGCCTCGACAGCCTCGTCCTGGCCGATGACGTGCTCATGCAGCGTTTCGTCGATCTTGAGGAGCTTTTCCTTTTCGCCTTCCATGATCTTGCTGACCGGGATGCCAGTCCAGCGGCTGACAACGTCCGCGATCTCGTCCTCGGTGACCTCCTCTTTTAAGAGGCGGTCCTCCTTGGTGTTCTTCTCGTGGATGGCTTTCAGTTCCTTTTCGAGCGAGGCGAGCTTGCCGTATTTGAGTTCCGCCGCCTTGTTCAGGTCGTAGCGGCTCTCGGCTTCGGCGATCTGGTTTTTCGTCTGCTCCAGTTCGGCTTTGAGGTCTCTTTCCTTCTTGATGGCTTCCTTTTCCTTCTGCCACTGGGCGTTCAGAACGTTTTTCTTTTCCTTCAGTTCGGAAAGATCCTTCTTCAGCTCTTCAAGCCTGGCTTTGCTGGCGTCGTCGCTTTCCTTCTTCAGGGCCTCCTGCTCAATTTCAAGCTGCATGACCTTGCGGTTCAGCTCGTCCAGTTCCGCAGGCTGGCTGTCAATTTCCGTCCTGACCATCGCCGCGGCCTCGTCCATAAGGTCTATGGCCTTGTCGGGCAGGAAACGGTCGCTGATGTAGCGGTGGGAAAGGACCGCCGCGGAAACCAGCGCGCCGTCCTGGATACGGACGCCGTGATGGATCTCGTAGCGTTCTTTCAGGCCTCTAAGTATGGAGATGGTGTCCTCGACGGAGGGCTGGTCGACCATGACCATCTGAAACCTTCTTTCCAGAGCGGGGTCTTTCTCGATGTATTTCCTGTACTCGTCAAGCGTGGTGGCGCCGATGCAGTGCAGCTCTCCTCTGGCCAGAAGCGGCTTAAGGAGGTTGCCCGCGTCCATGCTGCCTTCGCTCTTTCCCGCGCCGACGATGTTGTGGATCTCATCGATGAAGAGGATGATGCGGCCGTTGCTAGACTGCACCTCTTTGAGGACCGCTTTCAAGCGTTCCTCAAATTCTCCCCTGTATTTCGCGCCCGCGACAAGAGCGCCCATGTCGAGCGAGAAGACCGTCTTGTCTTTCAAATTCTCCGGAACGTCCTGGAGCATGATACGCCTCGCCAATCCTTCCGCGATAGCGGTCTTGCCAACGCCCGGTTCGCCGATCAGGACAGGGTTGTTCTTTGTCCTTCTCGCCAAGACCTGGATAACGCGCCTGATCTCGTTGTCGCGGCCGATCACCGGGTCGATCTTGCCCTGGCGGGCCGCCTCGACCAGGTCGACGCCGTACTTGCTAAGCACGTCGAAGGTCGCTTCCGGATTGGGATTGTCGACTCTCTGGTTACCTCTGATCTTGACGAGTGCGGACATAAGCTTGTCGGGCCTCAGTCCGGCCGCGCGCAGGATCTCGGCGCAGGTGTCGTTCTTTATTTCGCCAATAGCCAGCAGAAGATGCTCGACGCTCACATAGTCGTCCTTCATCTTTCCAGCCAGCTCGAAAGCCTTGGCGAAGAGTTTTTCCAGATTAATGGAAATACCCGCGCTATGG
>JAGCGH010000169.1 GCA_017649705.1 bacterium | reverse complement strand
TTCCAGCCGAACTGGCCGGCGTATCCGACAAAGATGACCGCCGAAAAATAAGACGTGCCGAATGCGAATGCCGTAAGCCAGGAGCCGACATTGCGGCCTCCCAGGACAAAACCCTGAACATCAGATGCGGTCCGGCGGCAATACACGCCGACCCCGATCATCACGGCAAAGAACAGGATGAGGAGAATACACTTGACTAACATGTTTCAAATGTAAGAAAAAAAACTTCATTTGGCAAATCCGCCGATTATTCATAACTTCGTAAACATGAAGAAGATACTCGCTGTCCTGGCCGCCCTGTGCGCCATCGGTTGCTCCGGCAACGTCCATCCGCGTCAGAGCGGAGACACCCCCGTTACCACTACAAGTCCGCACGATATGAAAAATGACCAATTGAGAAACAAGATTGTGAAAGCCCTGGACGACATGAAAGCCAAGGCGGAAGAAATGGGAATCCAGGGGGTGGCGACCGCCTCGGTCCTGGGCGAAGGCGAAACAAGCGACTGGATCGGAGAGATGAAGGTCGTGGGCACCCCCTGCAACGAAAAAGAGGGCTGGAACCTCGTCGCCATCGCCTGGTCCAAATGCGGCGAAGTCATCGCCACCGGGGCCGACAGCGGAAATCCGGACCATCAGAAAATCATGGGCGAACTCGGCTTTGTCGGCGGCGCCTATGACGAGTTCGACGGCTGCAAGATGGCCTTCGCCTTCAGCGGAGCCACTTCGGAAGACGATCTGCTCGTGGCCAAGTACGGTATTGAGAGAATGAAAGAATATCTGTCAGACCGGCCGAAAGAGGTCTCCCCCGCCGACTTCGAGCCGCTGGCCACCCCGTTGAAAAAGGAACAGTTCATCCAGGTCAATATCATCGTGGACGACATCCATCGGGCCGCCAAGGCCTGGGCCGCCCTGCTCGGCGTTCCGGAACCCGAAATCTGGGTGAACCACCTGCAGACCAACGGGGAATATCCGTACACTTATCGTGGAAAGGATGTCCCGTGCGACTTGCAGATGTGCGTCTTCGAGATGGGAGACTGGGTGCTGGAACTGCATCAGGTGGACGGAACCCCCAGCACCTTCCGCGAATTCCAGGACAAGCACGGCTTCGGCGTCCATCACCTGGGCTTCGAGGTCGGAGACGACCGCGACGAGGTGATCCGGGAGCTGAAGGCCCTGGGCTTTGACACCGAACGCACCATCGGCGTCTATCCGGGCAGCAGCTGGACCATCGTGGACACGGAGGATGTCCTGGGCGTGAACCTCAACATCAAACCTAAGCGATAGAATGAAGACCAGAGTTTTGAACCCGGAAATAGCCCTCGAAAAAGAACTGGCGGGGCAGATTTACAACGCGCTTCAGGGGGATGTCGTGAAGTTCATCCTCAAGAACGCGAAAGACACCACGGATGACGACTATTGGAGAAGCCGGATGGAAGGCCATTGCATGAAGGCCGACAAGGATCTCCTCGGCAACTTCTACAGCCTGTGCCATGATGTCAAGAAACGCCTCGGCTTTGACGAGCCCGTCGATTTCTATGTGACCGGCGACTCGACGATCAACGCCTTCTCCATCGCCGCCGAAGACGGGGACCATCCCCACATCGTCAATGTCAACTCCGAGCTGTTCAATCTGATGGGCGAGGAGGAACTGAAGTTCGTCATCGGACACGAACTGGGGCACCTGATCAATCAGGATACCGCCTTGAGGCGGCTTGTGAGCTTCATTTATCCGTCTCAGGCCACGCAGATCCCCATCGCGCTGCAATACAAGATCCATCTGCATGACAATCTGGCCGAACTGGTCGCCGACCGCTACGGCTATATGGCCTGCGGCAACCTGGAGGCCTGCGTGAGAGCTTTCTTCAAGATGGCGTCCGGACTGGATCTCGAGAAAATCCAGGTCAGCATCGAAGACCTCCTCAAGGACAACAGCAAGCATCTCGACTATTTCCTGAAAGGAGGCGGCATCAGCCACTATGACCATCCCGTCAATCCGATCCGGGTCCAGGCCATCAATCTGTTCGCGAACGCCAAAGACCAGAAAGAGCTGGACGCCGGGATGAACGAGCTGATCCAGATCCTTCTCAAGGTCGGCAACAACCCGATCGATGAGCACATGTCCGTTTTCATCGCCACGGCCGGCATCATAACGGCCAGCGTCGACGAAGAAGTCACGCAGGAGGAATACGAGCATATCATCCGGGCTTTGTCCGGAAGCAACATCTTCCCGAAAGTCTTCCTGGAAGACATTTCCAAAGCCGACGTGGACAAGCTGTTTGAGAATTCCGTCAACGCCATCCTGCAGATCAACCCGGGGTTGAAACCGAATCTGCTGGAATACATGATCAGCGTCGTTCTCGCCGACAAGAACATCAGTGAGAAAGAAGTCAACTTCATTTATTCCATGGGCCAGGAGCTCGGGCTCAGCGTCAAAGAGATCTCCATCCTGTTCGCCAACATGATCCAGGGCAATTTCACTCCCAGTCTGGCCGCGATTTCGTAAGTCCATTCAGCACAATCATGGCAAAGACCGACGTCTATCTGGCATCAAAGCCCCGTTACGAGATTCTGGACGGGCTTCGCGGCGTGGCCGCGCTGATGGTGGTCCTGTTCCACGTCTTTGAGACTTATTCGAAAGGACCGGCCTACCAAATCGTGAACCACGGCTACCTGGCGGTGGATTTCTTCTTCGTGCTGAGCGGTTTTGTCGTGGGCTACGCCTACGA
>JAGCGH010000168.1 GCA_017649705.1 bacterium | reverse complement strand
GGAAGCCTTTTTTTTGCAAATAATTTCTCTTTCTAGTAAACTGAATATATAATCAAGCAAGGAGTTTGCTATGAAGAAACTGCTCGTTTTGGCCGCGCTCTTATTTGCGGGCGGCTCCGCCCTGGCGGACACCGTGCTGTATGAGACCAATTTCAACGACATGGAACTGGGGCCTATCTACCAGAATTATCCGGAGGAATGGCTTCAGTATTACGGCACTCCCAACGAGGAAAACTATATGGACGTGGTGGAAGGAGGCTTTGGCGTAGGCGGACGCTCCTTGCGCTATTATTCCACCGACAGGCTCATCGCCACCTATACCGTGATCCCGGACAGCTATGACCATTCCCTCACCAAGAACTTCAAAGTTTCCTTCATGGTGAATTTCGCCAGGATCAACGACGCGCACATCTCCTTCAACTCCAACGAAGGCATGGGAGAGCTGCAGTTCCAAAGGCGCGGGGAAGGTCAGTTTTACATCAAGGGCGCCGGCTTGAGTTTCGAGACCACCAACTCATGCCCCACCGAGACCTGGGTGCCTGTAAGCTACGTCCTGAACTCCAGCCCCGGCAACCGCAAGCTCTTGTCCCTGCAGTTCGGCAACGTCCTTTACGATAATTTGGATGTATTGATAGATACAGAAGAGGAGCAGGACTGCTTCCCCCATTTCCTTTTCTTCTGCTGGGGAGACGTGGACGTTTCCATAGACAACTTCAAGGTGGAATTGGTGGACCGCAGCGTGGGGAACGTCCAGCTCGCCATGGTGGGCAACAGCAGGATAGAGCTGGGCGGCGATTCCACCGCGGTGCGCGTCATAAACGAGGGCACCCAGACAGGCATGGTGACGATCCGCTCGGACAAGGAATTCATCAAGCTGAACGGCGAAAAAGAGATCAGTGAGAATATAGAAGCCGGCGCTTCCGTAACGGTCAACGTGACCGTGGACCGTTCCTCCATGGGCAACGACTACTACTACGCCGCCGTCACGGCCAGCTCCGGCTCCGCCCTGGCCGAATTCCCGGTTTTCATCCAGTCCGGCGTGGAGGGCGAAGGGTATACCTATTACAAAGGGCACTTCGATAAATTCGAGGTGGGAAAGGATATCAGGACCGTGGATCCGGCCTGGAAAAACGGCTACGGAACCCCCGACGCTTCCCCCGTCGTGGTGATGGGAGGAGATTACGCCGTGCAGCTGAATTACAAGTCCTACAACGCTTTCCATATCAAATGCGGGACCAAGGCGGGCACCAGCGACGCCTACAACTACCGCGTCTCCTTCAAGGGGCTCATCCCCAGCGGATATGACAAATACAGCCAGTACAACCTGGGCTCCACCGCCAACGTGGACGGCGGCGAAGTGATCAACCTTGAACTGAAGATGCGCTACGCCGAGGAAGCGGGCGGCATAATCTTCGACTACATGGGCAACACCTGTCCCCTGGACGAATGGTTCGACGTGGCTTACACCTTCAACTACAAGCCGGAAAACTGCCGCTTTTTGACCGTCACCTTCGGGGACGTCACCTCCAACCTCAACGTGCTTATTCCCAACGCCTCGGGAGGCCGGGACTACTTTGATTATTTCCGCTTCTTCGGCTGGTGCGAAGCTTCCAGCGCCCCCATCTTCGTCAAGGACCTCGTCGTCGAGGCCGTGGCCCGCGAGGACGTGGGTCCGCAGCTGGAAGTGGGCAGGGGCGGACAAGTCTTCCTCCATGAGAACACTTCCTCCCTTACCGTCCTGAACGCCGGCACCGGCAACCTCGCTTTCAAGGCGGAAGTGACCGCCGGCGGCGGCTGGCTCACCATAAGGGAAGCCGACGAGGAGACCGGGATCCTTGAGGACACCATAGTTGGCAGCGGAAGCAAAAAATACAACCTGGACATTGCCCGCGGCGAACTTGGCAACGCCTACGGCCTGGGTCAGATCACCGTGACCGGCGCGGGAGACAGCAAAATAGTCAACATTTTCGTGCAGTCAGGCGACGAGACCGGCGCGACCTTGTACGCCAACGATTTCGACAGCATGGAATTAGGCAATATCAGGCTTAGCGACCCGGCCTGGACCGGCGGCGCCGAAGGACGGGTGGTCATCGATCCCGTAACCGGCGGCAACTGCCTGGAGATATTGGGCGACAACCAGCAGTTCCACGCCACCTGCAAGGCGCCTCAGGGCTCCTCCGCCGACTACAACTACGTGGTCAGGATGAAGCTCATGTTCCCCACAGGCGCCACAGGCCCCTTCTTCATCACCGGCAACGACCTGGACCACGCCATGGGCGAATACGGCTACTACATCGAGGAAGGCAAACTAAGGCTCGACACCAGGAACTGCGGCAACAATCCCCTCTACGAGGCGGAGGCGCCTTTGGGCGAATGGGTGGACGTGGCCTACACCTACAACGGCGACCCCCTGAACTGCCGCCTGCTCTCCCTGACTTTCGGAGAGGAGACCGTGGAGTGCAGCGAGCCCATAACCTTCACGAGAGGCTTGGACTTCTTCGAGGAATTCAGGATCTACGTTTTCGGAAACGGCGCGAAAGAGACCTTCTTCATCGACGACCTTTCTATCGGCCTGGAACCCAAGGACGCGTCGAAACCCGGCGTCATGGACCTCCGCGTGCAAGCCAACCCCATCCCCTACACGGAAAACTCCACCGTCATTAATATCCTGAACGCCGGAGGCCGTGCCTTCACCTACGAGGCCGAAGTGACGCAGGGAGACACCTGGCTCGCTTTGAGCAAGTATTCCGGCACGGTGGGCAGTTCCGATTCCCTTAAGGTCAGCGTCGACCGTTCGAAGCTGGGCTACGGCTTCCACCGCGCCAAAATTAAATTCACGAGCAGCGAAGAGGAAATAAGGACGCTTTGCGTCGGCGTGCAGGGGGGAAGCCCGGAGGAAGGCTACGTCCTCTACGCTTCCGCTTTCGACGACCTAATGCTCTCCGAGATAACGGACGAGGGAGTAACAAACGAGCTCAGCGAGCAGGACGCTTGCTGGGACCGCGGGACGCTGCACAACTGCGCCGCCGTAGCAATAGACCCCAAGGACAGCGGCAGAAAATGCATCCAAATGATCAACGCCAACGACTGGAGCAAGTACTGCGGCTACGTCCTGAACGTCAACTCCCCTGCCGAGGCCGCCGCGGACTACGACATCGTCATCAGCATGCAGATGCTTGTCCCCGACACCTACGTCGATCTGCCGGAGGATGAATACGAGCACCCCTACTCCGCCTTTTTCATCAGCCAGGACAACGAGCACCGCCAGAACGAGCTTTACCTCTACCTGGACGAAAACGGCGGTACTTTGAACGTCTTCGCGGATCTCCAGGACATCCACAACACCAACTGGTGGTATGAGAACCTGGAAGGCTCCGCGCCCGTTCCCAACAACGAGTGGTTCACCTACTACACCCGTTTCAACTGCAAGCTCGTGGACTTCATGTACAAGCGCTTCTACGCTTTCACCTTTGGGGAGAACGAGTATCACCTGGAAGGCGAGGACCAAATGGTCGACTACCCCAGGGGCATCAGCGAAGAGGTCCTCCTCAACGAAGCCATGCCGACCATAAAGTTCTTCTCCTACCGCGACGACGCCAACATCTTGATGAAGGATATCACCGTGGCTCTCGTCCCCCACAACGCGATCCCCGAGCCTGCCGCGCTCCTAATCGCGCTTCTTATCTGCCTTGTCCTGAAGAGGCGCTGAGCGCTGATTTTGGGCAAAGGGAACCAAAAGATCTCCGGGGAGCGCTCCCCGGAGATTTTTTTGCCTCGTGCCAAGAATCAAATTCTCATAATTGAAACCTAAAACGGTGAAAATGACACCTCGATTTTTTCCAGCCCCTTGATTTTTTATTTTTGTTCTGATAGAATGTTCTCAATTAAAAAATAGGATTGATATTTGAAAGATTGGAAAGTCAAATTAATCAATTCATGAGTTTTCCCCCCAAGTCTCGGCTGGAGATTCTCTACTTATCTCAGTGCATCCAATCTTACCGAGACATTTTTCCCCCCCCTGAGAGGAGGCGCAAGCCTCCTCTCTTTTTTATTGCCTAAAAAAAGAGCCCGCCTTTCGGCGGGCTCCTTTTTTGGGGAACGGGAAGATCAATAGTTTTCCGCTCTCAGCTTGAAATAAGACTGGGGGTGGGCGCAGACCGGGCAGACTTCCGGAGCCTGCTTGCCGAAATGCAGGTGTCCGCAGTTGGCGCATTCCCAGACCTTGTCGCCGTCCTTGGAGAAGACCAGGCCGTCCTTCACGTTGGCCAGGAGCTTGCGATAGCGTTCCTCGTGGGCTTTTTCAATGGCCGCGACGCCGTCGAAAAGCTTGGCGATGGACTCAAAGCCCTCTTCCCTGGCTTCCTTGGCGAAAGTGGGATACATGTCGGTCCATTCCTCGTTCTCGCCTTCCGCGGCGGCCAGAAGGTTTTCCTCCGTGGGGCCGACGCCGTTGTTCAAAAACTTGAACCAGAGCTTGGCGTGTTCCTTTTCGTTCTCGGCGGTTTCCAGGAACAGTTTGGCGATCTGCTCGTAGCCGTCCTTTTTGGCCTTGGAGGCGAAGTAGGTGTACTTGTTGCGGGCCATTGACTCGCCGGCGAAAGCAGCCTTCAGGTTGGCTTCAGTTTTGGTGCCTTTAAGATCCATAGTGTTACTCCTTTGTATTGGTTCTGTAGTAGGTATTTCTTCCTTGGTCTCCACAAGCTCGAAATCCGCGGCGCCGTGTTTGCAAAGCGGGCAGATGAAATCGGAAGGCAGCTCGTCCCCCTCGTAGACGTATCCGCAGATCTTGCAGCGCCAGACTTTCTTCCCGCTCTTGGGTGAAGCCGGTGCGGCGGGCTTGGGTTTCAGATTGGCGTGGTAGTAGGCGTAAGTGAGGGGCGCCTCGTTTGAGAGCTCGCCGCTTTCCTCAACTTCGGCGATGAACATGACGTGCGTGCCCAGATCGATCTCCTGTTTCACGCTGCAGCTTAAGAAAGCGTTGGCGTTCTGGGCGAGATATAAGAGGCCGTTCTTCGCCCTTGCCGTTTTCAGCCCGTCAAACTTGTCGGATTCTTTGCTGGATTGGAAGCCGAATCGCTTGATGAGATCAAAATCGGAGGTGGTGTCCAGCATGCTCACGGTGAAAGCTTTCGTCTTGCTTATTGAGCCTGTGGTATAGTTCAGCTTGTTTACGGTGAGGGAGACCATCACTGGCGTGACCGTCACCTGGCAGACCGTGTTCACCACGCAGCCCACGTCTCTGCCGTTCTCGTCCCTGGAGGAGGCGACGAAAAGGCCGTAGGTGATTTTAGTCAGGGGATCCAAAGCCATCTTTATCCTCGCGGCGGCAGTTAGGGCAGATAAAATAAACTTTCATTTCGTAATCCCTCACCTCGGTGCCTAATTTGGCCTCCAGGGCCTCTTTGGTCTGCAGGGAGGGTATGTCATAGACTTTTCCGCAATCGAGGCAGACAAGGTGGTCGTGGGGCTCCAGAAAGCCGTCGTAGCGGTCGGGAGCGTCCTCCATGGGTATCCGGCGGACCTTTTTCTCGTCGCAGAGAAGCTTAAGGTTGCGGTAGACCGTCCCCAGGGCCAAAGCGGGCACCCTCCTCCTGGCCATCAGGAGGATCTCGTCCGCCGTGGGATGGGTCCTGACTTTCCTCAGGACGTCCAAAATGATTTCTTTCTGCCTGCTCATAAAATAGGAATGATTATCATTTCTATGATATGGAAATAAAGGAACAAAGTCAAGGCGTCGGAGCCTTTTCTGAAAGGGCTGTTACTTCTCGTAGATCTCGACTTCGGCCACGTGGCCGGCCGGGTTGTCCGTGTTCTTCGTGATGGTGATCATGACATAGCGGCCCTTCTTGGGCTCGAAGGTCATTTCGTCGCCGTCCTTCACCGCCAGGCAATCCTTTCTGGCGCCGACTTCCTCCCAGGTCTGCATGTCGTTGGAGACCTTGTAGTCATAGTCGTAGCAGCGCTTGCCGTCGTGGAAGAAGTAGGTGTGTATCCTTGAGAATTCCGTCTCTTCGCCCAGGTCTATGATGGCCCACTGCGGGTGCGGCGGCGCGCCGCTCCACATGGAGACCGCGCAGTCCGTGTCGCCGTCAACAAGCTGCGATTCCGTCGGGTTTTCCGAAGGCGAGGTGAAGACCGGGCGATTGTAGGCCAGATCGCCCACTTTGCCGTGGGCTCTCGGGATGCCCTGGTGCCAGCAGTCCCTCTCCCCTAGCAGCGTGCATTCGTAGAAACGGGAGACCGGGCCCTCGAAGGTCACTTTCACTTTCTTGACCTGGACGGACTTGAAGGTGCACACGAAAAGTCCGCCGTGGATGGGCAAAGAGGGCGCGGCGGAATCGCCGACCAAGATAGTTTCGCCATCGGCTTTGGTTATGTAAACTTTGGCCTTGGCCTCCGCCACGTCGCGGCAGGTAAGCTTCACGCAGTAAGCCTGGATAGGCTCCTCCAGCTCGCACTCGAACCAGGGCTCCTTGTCGTCCTCCGCCGGGCGCCAGAATTTCGGCGTGTTCTCGGAATTGATGCCGTCGTTGATGGCCTTGTGGTCGCATTTGTCCGCGGTGCTGGAAGCCAGGACCGGAAGATAGGTCATCAAGCCTTCCTGGCTCTTGAGCTGCTGGTCCCTGATCTGGCGTTCCTCGAAATTCTGCAGCTTCTTTTCAGGGAAGCATTCCCAGAGGGCCGCGAAGGGATTCTCTTTTCTCCATTCGTCGAAGCGGCGGGCGTATTCCTTGACGTACCATCTGACCTTGGTGTTGTAAGTCTCGATAGGCTCGTCGGAGCGCTTGTAGTACATCATCACTTCTTTCGTATCGAGCGGTATCTCGACCTGGTTGTCCCTGCCGATGGGAACTTCTTTGCCGTCGACGGAGACCGTCGCCCGCAAGGCGTAGTAAGGGACTTTGATGAAAACTTTCCTGGGTTTGCCCCAGACGCCGCCCTGCTTGTCGAGGTTCAAATCGACCTTGAGGCCTTCCCTCACGCCCTTGGCCACCATATCCACGTTGCCGAACTGGGTGTTGAAGCGCCTGGCCACGATCTCCTTTCCGGGCATGGTCCAAAGCGGCGCCACCGCGGAGAGGAGGAAAAGGTTGCTGCACTCGTCCTCCCTTATGAGCATGTTGCGGATAAGGGAGACGTACTTCACGTGCCCCCAGCCGTGGGGAGTAAAGTTGCCGCCGAAGTCGCGGTTGTTCCAGGGATCAAGGCAGAACTCGAAGAAAGCGTGCGTCGAGGAAGTGTGCAAAAGGACTCCGTAAAGGTCCTTGATGACGTTCTCGTCGCGGCCCATGTAAAGGTCCGCCATGGAGGCCTTCATGGTGTTGTAGTGGTGGAGGCAGTTGCAGCCAAGGGCGTTGAACATGATGAGCCCCTCGTCGCTCCAGTCCACGTTCCTGATGTAGTCGATGGTCTTCCTGACGCGCTCGTCGTGGCTGCCCATGACGAAGGTCGGGTAGCTCGCCTCCATGTTGCCCCAATGGGCGCCGCTCTTGCCGGTGTCGATGCCAGGAGGAATGAATCCCTCTGCGGCGATGGCGGCGTTGACGTGGTACATCATGTTGGAGATGAAGCCGTCGGCGTAGGCGCGGTATTTTTTCGCCTCTTCCTCCTGGCCCAGCTCTTTGGCGCAGGAGGCCATCATCTCGAAGGCTTTGGCGTTGTAGAAATTGTGGGCGGTGTAGTGGCCGGTGATGCCCTCGTTGTCATAGGGGCCCATGGCCGGCATCAGATGCAGCGGGTCGTTGGCGATGATGTTGGTGACGTAGTTGAAGTTGCTGACAAGCCTGGGCCACATCCTGTCCAGGTATTCCCTGTCCTTGGTCTTGTAGTACCACATCAGGACGGCGTAGGGGCCGATGTTTTCCTGGTCGTTGAAGAAGCGGCCGTCCTTGTGCTGCGTCTTCTCGTAAAAGTTGGCCACGTGCTTGCCCTCTTCCGGGAAGCCCGCGAAAAGCCAGGACCAGCTGAAATACATGGAGTCCCTGGGGAAGAAGCCGGTGTACTGCATCTCGTTGACGCCCTGGGAATAGTAGCCGTCGCCGCAGTCGTCGCGGGCGATGGCCATGTTGATAAGGCTGGTCCAGAAGGTCGCCTCGACTTTCTCCTCGGGGATCTTCAATTCCACGGCCCTCATTAGGAGCTTGTCCCAGTCCGCCTTCGTTTCCCTAAGCTTGCTGTCGAAGAAATCGGGATCCTTGACGAATTCCAAAAGCGTGGCCGCGGCGTTCCAGTTGGTGGGATTGTTGGGCATCAGGAAGGTCAGGCTCCTGTTTTCCCCGGGGGCCAGGTCGATGGAATAATCCGCCAGGCACACGGGCGTGGTCTCGGTCACGGCGTACTGGGAACCCCTGAAGCCGCCCTCGTAGGGATTGTCGATGGTGGCGGAGAGCTTCCTCGAGGGCTCGTTGGGAACGATGGCCATGATCTCGTCGTTGCGCATGATGGCGTCGCCCCGGAACTCGTAGGAAGACTCGCGCTGGAAAGCGTAGGAGCGGTGCGCCTCGACCCTGGGCGTCAGGCCGCGGTGGCGGATGCCGGCGGCGAAGAAAGCCGTGCCCTTGGTGTTGGAGACGTTCTCCATGGTCACCCTGACCAGGGCGTAAAGCGGGCTCCTGGGCACGCCCCTTTCCTGGGTGAAGGCGAACATCTTGAAAGAATAGCGGATCCCCAGCTTCTCCAGCTTGTAGTTGACTATGGGGTAAATGTTGTCTTCCAGATAACGGTTGCGGTTGTGGGTCGGCTCAAGCTCCGGACCGTAGAGGAACATCAGTTCCGCCGCCCTGTTGTAGAGGTAACCCTCCGCCGTCACCATGAAGCCCTTGGGGGCGTCCATCACGCCCAGCTGGTCTGTAGGCCGGCTGTAGTAGCAGAAAGGTTTCTCGATATCGATCTCCGGGGAGACCATGGGGTGTTCGCTGGCGGCGGCGCAGACTGTCAGAACTAGGGTGGCGGCGATTAGAAGCGATCTCATTATGTTTCCGTTATCTTGAAGCGTCCCTTTGGGCGGCAAGTTTGCCGTGAAGAAAACGCAATGTTACAAATAAAAAAAACTGTTGGTTATTATATCAAAAAGCGGAATTCCGAACAAGCGCATTTTTCCTGCTCTGCCCTAAAAAAATCAGGCTCCCCGAAAGGAGAGCCTGACAAAAAGCATAGACCGCGGAAAAGGACTCAGTAGACTTCGATCTCCGCCGCGTGGCCGCCTTCGTTCACCGTGTTCTTCTCGATGACGAGCATGACGTAGCGGGCCGCTTCCTTTTGGAAATTGGTATCGCCGCCTTCCTTGCAGTAGTTGCTGCACAGATCGTCCATTCTCCCGACTTCCTTCCAATCGGAAAGATCCGAGGAGATCCAGCAGGAGTAGCCGTAGTGGCGGTGGTCGTGGGAGTAGAGGTAGGTCTTGATCTTGGAGATCTCCTCAGCCTTGCCGAGATCGATTATGGCCCACTGGGGATGCGGCGGAGCGCCGCTCCAGTAGTTGGGCTCGCTCGAGGTTTCGCCGTCCACCAGGAAGGTGCCCACGTAGCCTTTTTCGTGCGGGGAGGTGAAGACCGGGCGTCCGTAGGCCAAGTTTCCGCCCTTCTTGTCCCCTCTCAGGCCGCCCCGCTGCCAGATGTCGGAGGGAGAAAGGAGCTGGCATTCCGAAACGGTGAAGCCGCCGCCCTCGAAAACGACCTTGACCTTCTTCACCATGATTTCCGGGAAGAGACAGACGTAGAGGTCGCTCCTCACAGGAATGGCGGTCTTTTCGGTGGATCCGACCAAAACTTCCTCATCGTCTTCGTTAGTGACGAAGACTTTCACGGCGGGCTTGTCGAGGCCGCGGCCGAAGATCCTCACGCAGCCGGCCAAAGCCGCCGCTTTCAGTTCGCACTCGATGCTGGAAGTTTCCTCGTCGGGCGCCGGACGCCAGGCCCTTGCCTGGCTGGCGTCGGTGATGCCGTCGTTTATGGTCTTCGCTTCGGTCCCGTTGGCGCTGGAGGAGGCGGTGACGGGCTGGAAGGTCATGCTGCCTTCCTTTTCCTTCATAGAGGCGTTCTTCTGCTGGCGCCTGGGCATCTTCTCCAATTCCTTTTCCGGGAAGCATTCCCAATTCGCCTCTGTCAGGTGCTCCTTCTTCCATTCGGCGAAGCGCCTGGCGTATTCCTTGATGTACCAGTCCACGGTGCTCTCGTAAGTCTGATACGGCCCCTCCGGACGGTCGAAGGTCAGAACTACTTCCTTCACGTCGAGGGGAACTTCCACCTGTCCGTCGGAAATTTCCGCGGGCTTGCCGTCCACCTCTGCTTTCGCGTTCAGAGCGTAATACGGAACCTTGACGAAAATCTTATTGGGCTTGCCCCAGGAGCCGCCGTTCTCAGAGATGGCGATATCGATCTTCATGCCTTCCTCCGTGCCCTTGACGACGATGTCCACGTTGCCGAAGAGCGTCAGGAAGCGCTTGGCCGTGATCTCTTTTCCGGGCAGCGTCCAGGTGGGCGCCGTGGCGGACAAAAGGAAGAGGTTGCTGTTCTCATCTTCCCTGACCATCATGCTCCTAACGAGGGAAAGGTACTTCACGGCGCCCCAGCCGTGGGGCGTCACGTTGTGCATGAAGTCGCGGTTCTGCCAGGGATTCAGGCAGAACTCGAAGAGCGCGTGGGTGGAGGAAGTGTGCAGCAATACGCCGTAGAGGTCTTTGATGACGTTCTCATCGCGGCCCAAATAAAGGTCCGCCATGGAGGCCTTCATGGTGTTGTAGTGATGCAGACAATCCCAGCCCAGGGCGCGGAACATGATGAGGCCCTCGTCGCTCCAGTCATTCTCTCTGATGTAGTCGATGGTCTTTCTGACTCTTTCGTCCTTGGAACCAAGGATGAAGGTCGGATAGCTCGTCTCCATGTTGCCCCAGTGGGCGCCGTCCTTTCCGGTGTCAAGGCCCGGCGGAATGAAGCCTTCCTTCTCATAGGCCGCGTTCAGATGCTTCATTAGATTGGCGTAAAATTCGTCGTAGTAGGCGCGGTAATTTTTCGCCTCCTCTTCGTAGCCCAGATCTTTGGCGGCTTCGGAGAGATACTCGAAGGCTTTGGCGTTGTAGAAATTGTGGGCGGTGTAGTGGCCGGTGATGCCCTCGTTGTCGTAGGGGCCCATCTTCGGCATCAGTTTCAGGGGATCGTTGGCGATGATGTTGGTGGTGTAGGTGTAGTTCTTCATCAGAACCGGCCACATCTCTTTCAGGTATTCGAGATCCTTGGTCTTCCTGTACCAGGAGAGGATAGCGTAGGAGCAGATGTTCTCCTGGTCGATGTAGAAGCTGCCGTTCTCCTGGAGGTAGCGCTTGTACTGGTCCACGACTTTCCTTCCCTCATCCGGCATGCCGGCGAAGTACCAGGCCCAGGTGAAGTACATCATGTCGCGGGGCACGAACATGTAGTACTGCATCTCGTTGACGCCCTGGTAATAGGTGCCGTCGCCCTGGTCGTCCCTCGAGATGGCCATGTTCATGAGGCTGGTGTAGAAAGCGTTCTCCACTTTCTTCTCGGGGAGTCGCAGCTCCACGGCCTTATTCAGCAGTTTGTCCCAGTCTTCCTTAGTTTCCGCGAGTTTCTGGTCGAAGACCGCGGGATCGAGGTAGGCTTCCAGCTCGCTGATCTCGTCCGGGGAAGTCGGCATGTTGGGATAGAGCAAGACTACGCTCTTGCTCTCCCTGGGAGCCAAGGCTATCTCATAGCGGGCGGGGCACCAGGGGGTGGTCTCCAGGACCGCCTCCTCGTAGCCGCGGAAAGCGCCTTTGTAGATGGTGTCGATGGTAGCGGTGATATATCTTCCGGGAACGTCCTGGTAGAGCGCGATCACTTCGTCGTCCCTAAGCGCGGCGTTGCCTTTGAATTCGTAGAGGGAGCCTCTGCTGAAGGGATAGGCGGAATGGATGTCGATGCGGCGCGTGAGGCCTTTGTAGCGCGTGCCAGCGCCGAAGTAGGCCGTGTTGTCGCTGTCGGTCTCGTTCTCCATGGTCACCTTGACGAAGCAGTACAGCGGGCTTCTGGGGACGCCGCGTTCCTTTGTGAAGGCGAACATCTTGAAAGTGTATTTGACGCCCAGCTTCGTAAGATCGTAGCTCATGATGGGATACTTGTCGTCCTCGAAGACTCTGTTGCGGTTGTGCGTGGGCTCATACTCCGGTCCGTACATGAACATCAGTTCGGAAGACCTGTTGTAGAGGTAGCCTTCCGCGGTCACCATGAAGGCATAGGGAGCGTCCCAGACGCCCAGCTGGTCCGTGGGGCGGCTGTAGTAGCAGAAAGGCTTGGCCTCGTCCAGTTCCGGCGAGACCATGGGGAAAGTGAAAGCCTGCGCAAGGGCGGCGCAAATAAAAAGAAAGAGCGGGAACGATAACTTTTTCATATATCCTTAAGGTTTATTTTGTTGCTTGCAATTTTTCTTTGGCGGCCGCCATGACCATGTCGACGGTCACGGCCTTCATGCAGCGGTGGTCGCTTTCGCAGACCCTGCGGCAGCGCTTGCGGCAGTCGTGCTCTCCCCTCAGAAGAACGTTGTTGGTGCCCAGCGGCGCGGTCCTGAGCCAGTTGGTGGGGCCGAAGATGGCGACGACGGGAGTATTCACCACGGCGCCCAGGTGCATGGTGCCGGTGTCGTTGGTTATCAAAACTTTCGCCTTTTCAAGCACGGCGGCCAGCTGAAAGAGCGTGGTCTTTCCGGAGAGGTCCTGGCAGAAGGATTCCTCCCCTTCCTCGCCCTGCACTTCTTTGGCTATCTCCGAGCAGACGGGGCTGTCCCCTTTTCCGCCCACAAGGTAACAATTGAGGCCTGTCTCTTTGTGCAGCTTCTTTATGGTCTCTACGTAGTTTTCCGGAAGCCAGCATTTGGCGGTGCCGTAATTGGCCCCGGGACAGACCACGAAATAATTTTCCTTCAAGCCAGCGGCGTAGGCCTTGTCCTCGTCAGGGATCCTGATCTTGGCGTCCAGGGTGTGATCGACGGCGTGATGCACCAGTTTCTCCACGAGATAAAGCTGGCAGTGGGGCTGCTGCTCGCCGTCCAGATGATGCGGAAAAGGCACCTTGCGGTTCAATAGCATTCCCCTGTGATATGTCGCCCAGCCCATGCGGCGCCTTATCCTCGCGAGGAACGGGACAAGCGCCGCGTCGAAGGAATTGGGGAAAATAAGCGCCAGGTCAAAATTCATGGTCTTGAGCTTTCTTCCCAGATCCCAGCGGTCGTCCAGGCCCATAAGCCCTTTCCTGACTTCGAAGGGAATTATTTCGTCCACGTAGGGGCACATGCGCCAGACGTCGGCGACAGATTTCTTCGCCAGGACGGCGATGTGAGAATTAGGCCTGTTCTTCCTTAGTTCTCTCACCGCCGGCATAGCCAGGACGCAGTCTCCCAGCCAATTGGGAGAGCGCAGAAGGATCTTGTAGCGGGAGAAATCTTCCATCACTATTCCTTGAATTCCGGATGGAGTTTCGTGTAGCTCTTGCGCCACTTGCGGTGGGCCCAGAGGTAGTTTTCCGGCGCCCTTCTGATCTCTTTCTCCAGGCAGTCCATGCAGCGCTGGGTGGCTTCCCGGATATCCTTTTCAGGATCGTCGGTCTCATTGACGAAGAAGGGCTCGTAAATGTAGGCCTGGAAATGATGATTCGGGAGTTCCCGGCAGAAGGCCGGAACGATCGGGCAGTGGGTCATTCTGGCCAGGGCCGCCGCGGCGCCCGTAGTCGAGCACACTCTTCCCATGAAGACGGTGGGCACGCCGCCTTTGCCGGCGTACTGGTCGGCCACCAATCCGACTTCTCCCCCGCGCTTCAGCGTCCTGATGAGGGGGCGTATTGCTTCCTTCTTGTTCACGAGCTTCAATCCCACCGCTTCCCTGAGCCTGGCGATGTTCCGGTAGATAAGCTTGTTTCTGAAAGGCCTGCCCACCGCGGTGAAATCGCCGCCCAAAAGCGTGCTGGTCCAGCTCTGGCTTTCCCAGTTGCCGTAGTGCGCCGTGAAATAAACTATTCCGCCCGGCCCCATGGCGTGGGCCTTGGCGACCCTGTCGTAGTGCATGGACTCAAATCCGCTGGGCACGCGCTGAATGAGCCTGGGCATGATCAAAACGCCGATGCCGACGCGCATAAGGTTGCGGAAACTGGCCCGGGCTACGCGCTTCACTTCATTTTCGCTCATGTCGGGGAAAGCGCGCCTGATGTTGTCCAGGGCCAGGGCGCGCTTTTTAATTCCTACGCAATAGGCTATGTTCCCCAGAATGTCGGCCATCCTGTAGCAGGCGTCTATGCTGATTTTCGAGCAGATGTATTTCAGAACAAGGAAAACGAAATAGCCGATAAGCCCCACCACGTAGGCCGTCTCCACGAGAACTATGATCCAGCCCAGAACACCGGTGGCCACGAATTTTTCGCCCAAGAGCCACTGCAGGCCCGTGGCGGCGGCGGCTTCCTTGTCATAGGGCCAGATCCGGCCCGTTACCTTGATGGTGAAGACCCAGCCGCAGTGGGTGGCGATGGCGGGCCACAGGGAGCCCGTCTTCATGGTGAGCCCGCAGAGCATAAGAGAGCAGACGAAAAGCCCGATGAAGCCAGGTATCACCACGTTCAGTTCACTGATGGGCTTCAAAAAGAGCGCCATGTGGTAGAAGCCGGCCAGAGGATCTGCGCCGGCGAAAGTCGCCTGGGCGGTTTTGATGCTCTTCAGGAAATGGTCAAGGCTGAAGATATGGAGAGACGCGAAAATAAGGGAAGTGAACAGCGCGGAGTACATGCTCCTGAAGCGCGTCTTGAAAGACGAGAAAACCAGCCCGCGGAAAATGGTCTCCTCCATGACGGCCACGATAAGGGAGGAAAGCAGCGCCACGGCGCTCTTGGAGAGGATGTAGCTCCAAGTCCTGGCCTGGTAATGCCGGAAGCCCGCGCAATACTGCAGAAGCGTCATGAAGGCGATGGTCAGGATGGCCACCAGGAACCAACTGGGTATCTCGTCCCTAATGTGCTGGCGCTTGAAATAGACCTTATAGGGCAGCTCTATGCCCAGCTTCTTCCAGAAGGCCAGAAAGACAAACACTTCGGAGACCAGAAAGACCCGGTTGAAGATCTTGCGGAAAATGTAGGCCTTGGTCCAATCCAGCTGGCTCGTCACCCTGAAGACCCAGGGCGACGCCACCATGGCCAGAAGGAGGCCAAGCAGCGCCACGAGGGCTATAAGTTTTATGTTGACTTTTTTCTCAGCCATTACTGCTTAGCTTCTTTTTCCTGCTCTTTTTCGTCCTTCTCGTCCTTTAGCTCGTCGATCCTTTTGCCGAGCTCTGATTCCGAGGCGGTGTTGAAACCTTCCATAACGTAGCGGACTATGCCCTTCTTGTCGATGATGAAGGTCTTGGGGATGTTGTCGATGTCGTAGGTCTTGACCATCTCTCTCTGCGGGTCGGCGTAGATGATGGTGTTAAGCCCGCGCTGGAAGGCCGCAAGCGTTTTCATGTCCTGCTGGTCGGAGACGTTGACGAACTGCACGCCGGTGCCGGCGTATTTGGAATGCAGCTTGTCGATGGCCGCCATGTATTCCCGGCATAGCTGGCTCCAGCTGGCGAAGAAAGTAAGGATGGTCACGCCCTTGGCGCCGGGCTTGATTATCTTGTCCTTACCGGAAAGGTAATTGACCTTGATGTCCGGAGCCTTCTTCCCCAGGAGCGAATGGTTCACGTACATGGAGGGGAGCTCCTGCAGGATGTCCAGGTTGGATATGAAAAGCCCCTTGGGCGGCATGTAGAAGAAGCCGCTTTCGTCCACGTAGGTGTTGACCAGCGCCCGCTTCAGGTTCATCTGAGAGAGCGGGCGGCCGAAGAGGTTGAAGCGCCTGAATTCGCAAATGATCCCCTCGTTGCTGACCTTCATGCTCACCTTGTTGGGGACGAAGTTGCTGAAACCCGAGGGGCCCATGGCGGCAGCCTGCTTGGCGATTCCCTTGAGCATATCGGAATCGTGGCGGATGGTGCCTTCGAAATCCCAGCCCGCGGCGTTCTTTTTCACGCTGGTGAAGATGTAGTTGTAGCGCAGACCGTCGTAGGAGTTGGTCTTGGCCGGAGTAAGGAGGTACGGCGTGGAGCGCTGCAAAAAGGACATGAAGATGTCCCCCATTGAGGCCAGCGTCCAAAAGGAGGCCGCCACGGTCTTGCCGTTGGGGGCGATGGAAACTTCCCAGCCGTTGGTGCCGTTGGAAAGCGTCAGCTCGTGGGCTCTGGTTATGCCGTCCATGGCGTGGGTGTAAACGTCGCTCCTGAAGCGGTAGGGCGGCTCCTGCACCACGGTGCCGGACTGGATGACGTCGCCCTGGAGGGAGTGGACGGTGGAGGTGAAAGCCAGATCAAGGCTCTCCACCGTCGCCAGCCTTTCCGCGATCTCGGAGAAAGCCTTCGAAACAGGCTCCGGCTCCCCGAACATGTTGACGTCTTCCGCCGCGGCCGCGGCGAGCGGTAGGAGGGATAAGGTAATTGCGCAAACAAACGCTCTTCTCATAAAAGCAGTTCTTCCTTAGCGTTCAAAATAAAAAGGCGAATAATAGCCCGCTCTCCAGCCGCGCTTCGGCAGCTCGAGCCTGGGCGAGATTCCGCCGGTTAGGGAGAAGAGGTCCTTCAAGTTCTCCATGAAGTCCTTCTCCTCAAAATATTCCGTGATCTCGTATTCCGAAAGTCCCAGTTCCTTGAAAGTTTTCTCGACTTCGTCCATGTAGCCAATCTTGTCCGCGAGCCCGGCTTCCACAGCCTGCTTGGCCGTGTAGATGCGGCCGTCCGCCAGTTCCCTGACTTTTTCCACGCTCATGTGCCGCCCGTCCGCGATGACGCCTACGAAGCGGTCGTAGAGTTCGCCGATGACGGAGTGCACCACGTTGGAGACTTCCGGGGAAACGCTGTGCATGGGGTTCAGCATATCCTTCATTGGTCCGGAGGTGAAGGTCACGTCGCTGACTCCCAGCTTGCGCAAAGCGTCGCCGTACTGGTAGCTCTGCATTATGACGCCGATGGAGCCGGTCAGGGTGGTGGGGGTTATGACGATCTTGTCGGCGTGGGCGGAAATATAATAGCCGCCGGAGGCCGCCAGTTCCTGCATATAGACCACCACGTAGCGGTTGCTGGAGGAATTCTTGAACTTCTGGACAGCCTGGTCGATGATGTCGCAGGCGGTTATTTCCCCGCCCGGGCTGTTGACGGTCAAAAGAAGTCCCCTGACCTTGCTGTCTTTGGCGGATCCTTCGATGGCGCTGACGATGCTGTCAGCCGAGTCTTTCCTTTCTTCCCAGAAACGGCTGCTGCGCTCCGCAAAGCTGATGGGCCCCTTGACGGAGATTTTCACGACCTTGTTTTTGAAAGCGTCGTTCGATACGGCCTCTACTGGCTCATAACCCCTGTCAATGCGGACAAAGAAAGAGTTTATGCTTGATGACAATTCCAGGAGCGAGAACGCGAGGATAAGAAGCGCGACGCCTATAAAGAAAGCCACAACGATGCCCGAGCAGCCGCAGCCGCTTCTGAAGCGGCCGCGGGAGCTTTGGCTCAAAGGAGCGTCGGGAATATTGTACTGATCCATTATTTGTTGACGAGTTCGTAAGTTTCAAGGGCGATCATGAGCTCTTCATTGGTCGGGATGACCCAGACTGGGATTTTGGAAGCGCTCGTTGAAACGCAGCCGGCGAAGCCTCTTTCCCTGTTCTTCTCGCCCAGTTCGATTCCGAGTCCGCTCAAATTACCGCAGACCCACTCTCTCATCTCGGCGGAATTCTCGCCGATGCCGGCCGTGAAGACTATGGCGTCGGTCTTCGGCAGAAGCGAAACGTAGGAGCCCACGTACTTGGCGATAGAGTAAGCCGTCATCTCGAGGACCAGCTTGGCCTGCGCGTTGCCTTCCTTCGCGGCGCCTTCCACGTCGCGCATGTCGCTGGAAACTTCCGAAACGCCCAGGAATCCGCTCTGCTTATTGAGGATCTTGTTGACTTCCGTCGGGGAGATCCCCAGGTTCTCGATCATGTAGAGAACGATGGCGGGGTCGATGTCGCCGCTTCTGGTGCCCATGACCACGCCGGCCAGCGGCGTAAGGCCCATGGAGGTGTCCACGCATTTCCCGCCCTTGACGCAGGTGATGGAGGAGCCGTTGCCCAGGTGGCAGACCACGATGTTAACTTCATCAAGCGGCTTGCCGCTCATTTCGGCGTAGGCCCTGGTCACGAACTTGTGGCTGGTGCCGTGGAAGCCATAGCGCCTGATGCCGTTTTCCTTATAGAACTTGTAAGGCAGCGCGTACTGGAAGGCCTTGGGGGGCATGGTCTGGTGGAAGGCCGTGTCGAAGACCGCCACGTTGGGAACGCCAGGGGCGGCTTTCTGGCAGGCCACGATGCCGGCCATGTTGGCGGGGTTGTGCAGAGGAGCCAGTTTCCCGCATTCCTCGATGCATTTCAAAACTTCATCGTTGATGACCGCGGAGGAGAAGAATTTCTCGCCGCCGTGGACCACTCTGTGGCCGAAGGCGTCGATCTTCTGCCCTTCTTTCAGAACGTCTTTCTTGAGAGCTTCTATGACGTAGGAGACCGCTTCCGTATGGTCGGAGGCTTTGATGGGCGAAGAGGGAAGCTTAGTTTCGCCATAGGACATCTTGAACATGGCGTCGCCGCCCAAGCCGATCCTTTCCACCAGGCCTTTGGCGGCCACGGTGCGCTCGGGAAGGGAGATAAGCTGGAATTTAAGGCTGGAACTGCCGCAGTTGATGACGAGAATGAACATTTTGATTTCCTTAAGCTTTATTTTTGATTAGAATTTTTTCCATTCGAAAGTTTTGCCGTTGCTGACTTCCACCCAGATGCCTTTGGCCTTGGCGGCATAGACGGCGGCGTAAGTCTTCTGGATCTCGGCCACCGTGGTATTCTGGCTCTTGGCTTCCTCTTCGTAGAAAGCCTTCCTGGCGGCGTTCAGCTTCTTGACGGCTTCCTGGGCGGCGGCGGCGACCTGAGGATCGCATTTTGCGGGTTTGCCGATATAGGTGACGTATCCGTCCTTGTTCTCACCCACGTAGCCGGTCTTCATGTACTTGGTGTAAGTATCGGCGAAGAGCTTCTTCATTTCCTGGTAAGCCTGGGATTTCTGCTCCGCGGCTTCGCAGCTGGAAATGGAGAGGGCGGCGACTATGCGTTCCATGACTCTAACCAGGGCGGAATCCGGCTCCGGTTCCGGCTCGTCGTCCAAGCCGGCGTAGAGGTCGTCCACCACTTCCTCGGCGTGCTGGTAGATGTGGATGTTTATTTCGGCGTTGATGGCGATGGGTTTCTCCGCGTCACCGGTGATCTTGACTTCCGGTGTGCAGGCCAAAAGGATTGCGAGGCTAAGCGCGGCGCAAACGAAGACGGCGAGGTTTTTCATAGTGTTTCCTTGGTTTAAGTTTAAGTTATCTATTAATTTTACCAAAAAAGGAAGGAGTTTTTTCCCCCGTCTCAAAATGAACGGCGGAAAGCACTTTTGAAAAATGCCAAAAAAAAACATGCAAATTTAATATAATATATAAAACCGAATAATAACCAACCGGAGAAACACATGAAACATCTATTCCTTCTCCTTGCGGCAGCCGCTTCCCTTGCCGCCATGAGCGTCATGGCCGATGAGGAAGTCATCTGGTCCGAGGATTTCAGCACCTACACGGCCGGCGACCTTATGTCCGCCCACAGCAACGAATGGGCCACCACGGGTCCCCATTACATCGTCGACGACAACGGCAACAAATGCGTCAGGTTCTACGCCCCCGACGGCGAAAGCTTAAAGGGCCTGAGCTTCATCAAGGTCCCCGACACCACCCCCTACTGCGGGCGCTACTACATCCGCTTCTCCTGCAAGCTGAAACTTTTCAAAGAATCCCAGGTCATGCACGGCTTCCGCACTCCTGAGGATTACTTCATGTTCGACATGATCAACAAGCACGGCGACGGCTACGGCGTCGACTGCGACCGTTCCTACGGGTCTCTGCTCTTCACCGACGGCCGCTTCCCGCACGACGAGTGGGCCGAGTACAGCTTCCTTATGGAGATCACCCCGAGTTCTTACCGTCTTAAAAACATGGTGGTGAACGGCGTCACCAACGACTTCGACATCGCCGTTAAGACCAGCGGCAGCGGCTCAATCGGCAGCCGGCTCTTCTTCGGCGGCTGGGGCAACCCCGATTTCTATCTCGACGACTTCAAGCTGACCAAAGTTCTTAAGGAAGGCGAACCCGTCACTTCGGCCGTGGTCAACGGCAACCTGGACCTCGACACCGACGAGACCACCATCACCATCGTCAACAAGGGCGGCGGCTCCTTCAATTACACGGCCACCATAGCCAACGGCTACGATTTCGCTTCTCTGGAAGACGCCGAAGGCACCTGCGAAGGCTCGGCCACTGTCAAATTCAAAGTCGACCGCAGCGCCATGGCCAGCCAGTACTACCACGTCCCCGTCACCATCAACGGCGGCGAAGCCGGCTCCGTCACGGTCTACGTGGGCGTCGCTTCCGGATTGGTCCTCATGAACTGCGACTTCGAGTGCTACGAGGAAGGCAAGCGTCTCCCCGATCAGGACACCCTCTGGCAGAGCAACGGTCCCCACTACGTCATCGAGGACGAAGGCAGCAAATGCATGCGCTTCTACGCTCCGGAAGGCACCACTCTCTACAACATCACCTACAACTCCATCCCGGACACCACGCCGTATACGACCAACTACTACGTGAAGTTCTCCTGCCGCATGAAAGTTATCGAGGAAGCTCAGGTCATGCACGGCATCAGGAACTACTTCATGTTCGACGCCATCAACAAGCTCGGCAACGCCTACGTCGTCGACTGCCACCGCTTCTATGTGACGGAAATGAAGCTGACCACCGGCTACTTCCCCAACGGCAGGTGGACCGACTACAGCTTCGTGATGGACATCACCCCGGGCTCCTACCGCCTGAGATCCATGACCATCAACGGCGTGACCGACGACTTCAACCTTCCCAAGGGCGAGGAATCCGGTCAGGGCTCCATCGGCAACGCCATCTACTTCGGCGGCTGGAATAACCCCGACATCTACATCGACGACATCCAGCTTGAACTGGTCGAGAAAGAAGCCAAGCCGGAACTGGACGTTGAATTCAACGGCAACATCGGCCTCGAGGAGAACGAGAGCTCCATCACCATAATAAACCGCGGCGGCGGCACCCTCAACTACAACGTGACGCTTGGCGACGACTACGCCTGGGCCTCGCTTGAGGGCGCGGAAGGCTCCTGCCAGGGCTCCGCTGAAGTCAAGCTCGTCCTCGACCGTGCCGAAATGGGCGAGGAATACTACCGCGGCACCATCCATGTGGAAGGCGGCGAAGCCGGAAGCGCCGATCTGAATTTCGGCGTTGCCAGCGGACACGTCCTCTACGGCAACGACTTCGAGATGTATACGGTCGGCGAACCGATCGTCACCCAGGACGGCGCCTGGACCGGCAACGAAGCGAACCTCATCGAGACCGACGTTTCCCAGCATCTCCGTCTGACGGAATACACCCTCAACATGACGGTCCCCGACACCACGGCCTACGCCAACAAATACTTGCTCCGCTTCAACTGCCGCGCCAAAGCCAACAGCTTCGACGCCCAGATCTGCCACGGCTTCAGGAACGGCTTCATGATCGACGCCATCGACAAGTTCGGCGACGGCAACTACGTCGTCGACCTCAACCGTATGAACGGCTCCTTCATGCAGCTCACCAGCGGCTCGTTCCCCATGGGCGAATGGTGCGATTACGGCTTCCTCCTCGACCTCAGGACCGGCGTCGTCGCCATGAAGTCCATCTGGATCAACGGCGTCACAAACGACTTCGACCAGGCCGCCCAGAATCAGGACGGCATGAAGCTCGGCGACTTCTACATCTACGGCTGGGGCCTCCCCGATTTCTGCATCGACGACATGGAGATCACCCTTGTCGACCGCTCCGCCTACCCCGAGCCCATTTTGCCTTCCTGCGTCCCTCTCTCCTACCGCGACTCCTATGAAGCCACGGTCATCAACAACGGCGGCGGCTCCGCCAGGACGACCGTCACGGTCCTCGACTACACCGACTTCGTGACCGTCACCAAGCCCGCCGGCGACCTCGTCACCACCGAGAAACTTACCTTCAACGTCTCAAGGGAAGGCCTCCAGGACGGCTTCTTCTACGCCCGCTACCGCTACGCCTTCGAGGGCATCGATTCCGAGATCACCGGCGCCGTGACCGGACTTGTCTCGTTTGCGGTGGGCGGCTGGTACTACGGCACCGACTTCCAGGCTCCCTACTTTGAGGAAGGCGAGCTGAACGGCCAGCCCGGCTGGAGCGGCACCGAAGGCATCGTCATCGAGAAGATCAACGGTGAGAACTGCCTGACCTTCCCGGCCAACGCCACCGCCTCTCTGGCCGCCTCCGTCCCTAACCAGGCCGCCTTTACGCTCCAGGGCCGCGTCCTGGCCGAGGCCGCCGAGAAGAGCGCCTACGTGAGGATCGGAACCATCGACGGCTGGGGCTATCGTCCCGTCTATCTCGTGAAGGACAACCAGAGCCAGACCATCAACATCTGCTGCGTCAACGACGACAACGAGTTCGACGTCCTGCTCTCGACCCCCTTCTCTGATGAATGGACCGACTTCAGCTTCACCATGGACACCGACATCAACGTCGGCGCGGTCATCAAAGTCACCCTCGGCGAAGAGGAGAAGGAAGTCTCTTACACGACCGATCCCGACTACGACTGGACGGCCATCGACCAGTTCTCCTTCACCACCTACACCTATGACGAAGGCAGCTCTATAAATCAGGCTGTCGCCGCCGACGGGGCTCAGACCGGATTGCATATCGCCAGGCTGATCATCCATGATCCCGCGGTGCCTGAACCGGCCGTCGCTCTCTTCCTGCTCGCTCTGGGAGCTCTCTTCCTCAGACGCAAGTAAGCGAAAAAAGCGAACAACAAAAAAAGCGGCCCCAAACTGATGTGAACCCCAAATCTTGGACAGATTTGGGGTTCATTTTATGGCAAAAAAAGGAAAAAAGTACAGGCGTTACGACATAAAGTTTAAACTTTGTGTTATAATGGACCTACTTAAGAACCATTTGAGTTACCGTGCGATT
>JAGCGH010000167.1 GCA_017649705.1 bacterium | reverse complement strand
TGAGGCCGGGGACCGGCATGAATTTTTCTTCCTCCAGGGGATCGCAGTCATTTTTGGCATCCGCTTCTTCGGGGGAGGGGACGGTCATGGCGAAAATGGGATCGCTGAAGTTCGCTTCTTTTATAAGTTTCGCGTAATAGGAAGTGGTGAACATCTTAAGCGGCGATGAGACCGCCTCGAGTTCCGCAGGACAAGGGAGACCCGCGCACTCGCAAACTTCTTTTACCGTATATAACCGTTTTTGCCAATCATTCATGGGAATGATTTTAGCAAAAACAGAAAGGATTTTGGCCTTTGTCTAGTTTGGGACTTGACATTGTGGTGAATATGTGGTAAACTAGTCGGCGAAAAATGAAAATTAACCTTTCAAAAGGAGAAGAAATCATGAAAAACAACCTGATCAAATCAACGCTGCTTCTGGCTTCATTGCTGCTTTTCGGCTGCGGCGGTGAAGTGGACAAGAACGCCACGGTGGCCATCTCTGGCGCCTGGGCGCTTTACCCGATGGCTCAGCGCTGGAAAAGCGAATACGCCAAGATCCATCCCGAGATCAACCTTGAAGTTTCGGGCGGCGGCGCCGGCAAAGGCATGACCGACGTTTTGAGCGACCTGGTGGACATCGCGATGGTGTCCAGGGCCGTTTATCCGGAAGAATTGGAAAAGGGCGCGGTGCCTTATCCGGTGGCCAAGGACACGGTGGTCGTGGTCATCAACGAAAAGGCTCCCTTCGCGGAGAAGCTTCTGAAGAGAGGCCTCAAGAAGTCCGAGTTCCAGAAGATCTGGCTCGAGGACAACGCCAGCGCCGAGATCTTCGGGGAAGAGGGCGCGCTGAACGTCTACACGAGAAGCGACGCCTGCGGCGCGGCTGAGACCTTCGCGGCCTTCCTGGGCAAGAAGCAGGAAAATCTTAAGGGCAGCGGCATCCCCTCCGACCCGGGCGTTCCCGAAGCTGTCAGGGGCGACGTGCGCGGCATCGGCTACTGTAACTTGAACTACGGTTACGATCCCGAGACCGGCCGTCCTGTCAAGGGCGTGCTCACTGTTCCGGTGGACGTCAACGAGAACGGTGTGGTGGATAAGGACGAAGAGATCACCACCAAGGAATTTTTGATCGCTTCCATCCAGAAGGGCGTCTATCCCGCTCCTCCCGCCAGGGACCTTTACTTTGTGACGAAGGGCGAACTGAAGCCCGCCGCCAAGGAGTTCCTCCTCTGGACCATGACCGAAGGCCAGAAATTCAACGACGCCGTCGGTTACATGTCTCCCAACAAGGAGAACCTGGAAAAAGCCATAAACAGCCTCAAGAAGTAAAAATTATTTATGCTGGGCGACTCATCTCTCAAATACCGCGTGCGCGAAGACTGCGTGACGGGCTGGCTTCTGAAAGTGCCGGTCCTGATCGCGGTGGGCATGCTTGTCCTGTTCTTCGCCGTTCTGACCGCCAAATCCTGGCCGCTTCTGACGGGCGGGAATTTCTGGCAGGTCTTGACCTCTTCCGAGTGGCTTCCTTCCGAGGGAAAATTCGGACTGTGGCCTTTCATCATCGGAACCATCGCGGTTACCTTCCTCACGATGGTTTTGGCGGTGCCGGTCTCGGTTTTGGCCGCGGTATTTCTGAATGAGTTCGCCCCCAGGAAACTGAAAGCGCTGGCGCTTCCCGTTATCGACGTTTTGGCGGCTGTTCCTTCGGTTATTTACGGCGCCTGCGGCGTCATCGCCTTCATCCCGATGGTGAAAGCTTTGGGCGGCGCCCTTCATATAAACACCACCGGGCGCTGCCTTCTGACCGCCTCGCTGGTTCTCGCCATCATGGTGATACCGGTCATCTTGTCCATCGTCAGGGACGTTCTGGCGGCCATTCCCCAGGAAGCCAGGGAAGCTAGTTTGGCGCTGGGCTCGACGAGATGGGAAACGACTTACAAGGTCGTTCTGAAGCTGGCGCTGCCTGGCATCATCGCCGCCGTCATGCTGGGCGTTTCCCGCGCCTTCGGCGAAACGATGGCTGTCATGATGGTGGCGGGCAGCATTCCCGAACCGAAGCCAAGTTTGTTCAAGGCGGTCTACACGCTGCCGGCTCTTATCGCCGACAAATACGGGGAGATGCTTTCCATAAAGATGTACGACGTGGCTCTTATGACGGCCGCGCTTATTTTGATGGCGGTAATCGCCTTCTTTAATTTCGGAGCGCACCTCATCCTCATCCGCTTAAGGAGGAAATACTGATGTTAGCTTGGAGACGTTTTGTCGAAAGATTCTGGATTGGACTGATGATAGCGATGCTTTCCATTGCCATCATAAGCGTTCTCGGCATCATCGGGATCGTCTTGTGGAGAGGCTTTGGAGCGCTTTCCTTCGAGATGTTCTTCTCCCTGAAGTTCAGCGAGGTTACGGGCGAACCCGTCGGCATCGCCAACTCCATCATAGGCTCCGCCTATCTGGCTGGCGGCGGCGTTCTGTTAGCCAGCCTTATAAGCATTCCCTTGGCCCTGGTGCTGCAAAGGGAGTACCTCTCCGAGAACATCATCACCGCGGTGACCGTCATACTGGACGTCCTGTGGGGCATTCCCAGTATCGTTTACGGCGCCATCGGCTACCTTATACTTATGAGCGTTCATCAGAGAGCTTCCCTTTTGGGCGGCATCGTGACGCTGGCTCTGCTCTCCGTACCCATCATGACGAGGGCTGCCATGAACGTCATATCTTTGGTGCCGATTCAGCTTAGGGAAACTTCCTACGGGCTGGGCGCCACAAGGTGGGAGACTGTAAGCAGAGTCATCTTCAAGCAGGCTCTGCCCGGCATGGCCACAGCAGTAATGCTCGCGTTTGGACGCGCGATAGGCGACACCGCCGCGGTGCTCTTCACAGCCGGTTACTCCGACAAGCTTCCCAAGAGCATCCTGGAAGGCGCGGCCAGTTTACCGATCACCATTTATTACAAACTGATGATGCCGGGGCAATTGGCGCAGCGCCAGGCCTACGCGGCCTCCTTCGTTCTCATCTTCATCGTGCTTGTCGTCAGCGCCGTTTCCCGCACGCTGTCAAATCGTTTAAGCAAATATACGGTCAAATAAAACTATGTCACATCTCTCCATTAAAGATCTGCACGTTTATTACGAGGGCGTGGAAACCCTAAAGGGGATCGACCTCGAGATCCCGGACAAGTCGATCGTCGCCATCATAGGCCCCTCCGGCTGCGGCAAGACCACGCTGCTTCGGAGCATCAACAGGCTTCTGGAACTCTCCAGCGACGTCAAAGTGACGGGCCGCGTGGAGATAGACGGCGAGAACATCTACGATCCCAAGGCGGACCTCATCTCCCTGAGGAAGAAGATGGGCTTTCTGTCCCAGCGCCCCTTCCCGCTGCCCTGCTCCATTTTCGACAACGTGGCCTACGGCCCGAAAATTCACCGCATGGACGCCGACGCCATCAACGCCGTGGCCCTCAGTTTGGAAGCGGGGAGCAAGGTTTCCCAAAACAGGAAGGAAGCCTTGGCGAACTTGGTTGAGATCTGCCTTAAGAAGGCCGGCCTTTGGGAAGAAGTGAAAGAGCGTCTGGGAAGCCCCGCTTCGCGCCTTTCCATCGGGCAGCAGCAGCGCCTTTCCCTGGCCAGGGCTCTGGCCGTGGGCGCCGAAATGATCCTTGGCGACGAGCCGACTTCCGCTTTGGATCCCATCTCCACCAAGCAGATCGAAGAGCAGTTCAAAGCTTTGAGCTCGCAGTATTCCATAGTCATGGTGACGCACATTCTGCGCCAGGCCAGGCGTCTCGCGGACTACGTGGTCTTCATGTATCTCGGCGAACTGATAGAGCACGGCCCGGCGGAGAAGATCTTCGGCGCTCCGGAAAAGGAAATGACCAGACGCTACATCAAGGGCGATTTGAGCTGAATTATGAAACTGACCTCCAAAAGCGAATACACTCTGCTGGCTCTGATCTTCATGGCCAGGAAGCCCAAAGGCTCTTATGTCAAGATCGAGGAGATCTGCCAGGCCTACGATATTCCCAAGAAATATCTGGAGCAGCTCCTGACCATCATGAGGTCCAACGGACTGGTGAAGACCAGAAGGGGAGCCGAGGGCGGCTACGCCCTGGCCAAAGACAGCAGGGACATAACCGCCGCCGACATCGTCCGCATCATGGACGGCCCCATCGCCCCGACGGATTCCGTGAGCCGGTATTTCTACCAGGCGACGCCGCTGGAAAAGGAGGACACGGCGCTGGAATTGTTCAGGGACATAAGGGATTACGCCGCGAAAGTCATGGAAAGCAAGACCCTCTACGACCTGGCG
>JAGCGH010000166.1 GCA_017649705.1 bacterium | reverse complement strand
TTGCTTAGTATAGATGATGTCAATTTTATATCGTTGTATTGTTCTAAGTTAAATGAGTGGCTGACTCATCAGAGCGACATGGAAAATAGAAGAGATATAATAACTTTTGTTTTAAGTGAAAGATATCGTTTGTTAGCTATCGTTAATGAGATTTGAAGACAGTGTTTTTGCTAAAATAGTTTGTTGTTTAATTGTTTTGGAGAAACATATGAAAAAAGTACTTCTTCTTCTGGCAATCTGCTTACTCTTTTCCGCCTGCGGGAAAAAGAAAGATCTTTCCCCGATCGTCGTGGACAACTTCAAAGACGGCGAAAGGATAACTTATCCAGTGCCTTTGTTCCGCGGCCACGGACCCAGCGACATCACGGAAGTGACGGTCGTGAACAAGACGACGGGCCTGACACTGCAGTGCCCGGCCTGCAAAGGCCGTTTCAAAGCCTGGACGAAGCTTAAATTCGGCAAGAACGACATTGAGATCAGAGACGGCGAGAATGTCTGCAATATTTCCCTGAACTACGAAAGGCCCAAGACGGATTACCTCTACCAGGCTTATTATCTGGTGGACGCCACCGGCGACAGGAAGTATCTTTCCAATCTGGAGAACGACCCGCAGGAACAGGATCCGGATCTCTGGCTGAAGAAGTACCGCACGTCTTTGGAACTGCTGCAGTCCTACAGTGCCGACAGCCTGGTCAGAAACGGCTTTGCGAGGAAGACCTTCAGCTTCTATCTTGACAAGGACGGCGAGATAGACGTCCAGATCGTAACGAGCAAATACACAAGGGCCGAGATCAACGAATGGCGCCGCCTGAACGACGACTTCAACGAAGACAAGCTCTACGAAGAATTTTTGCGCACGGTGGGCAAAGGCAAGGAAGGAAAAGGCAACCGCCATATCACGGGTCTCTGCAACACCCAGATGATCAGGAACGGAAAACTCTCCGGCAACACGGCCCTGGGCGGTCAGCTCCTCGGGCAGTTCGGCGCCAACGGCCTCTACGGCTGGCCGAGCTCCCTTTCCGACGTGGTCCAGGCTTTCACGAACAACACGCCGATCACTTCCCCCAACAACGACTCCATCGGAAGGAACGTGCAGTGGGGACATATCTCGACGACCTTGGGCGCCTACCAGCATGAGCTGGGCCACAGTTTCGGGCTTCCTCACATCGAGGGCCCTGGCATCATGGCCAGAGCCGGCGACCACATCAACAGGATCTTCACCTTCTTCGAAACGCCCCATGCCTACTGCCCGACGAACTACTACTTCAGCGAGGAGGAGGAATACTGCTGGAACAAGCCCGAGACAGCCTGGCTGAACGTTTCTCCCTTCTTCAACGAAGTGAAGGGCCTTGTCAGCGAGAAAGGCCCCTCCATCACTTTGGAAGACGACAGGGAGACTATAAAGATCGAAGCCGAGAACGGTCTGGTGTGGTACACCATAACCGACCCGTTCTTCGTCTGCTCCCTCGACCAGACGCATTATTATCCCGCCCCCTACAGCGAAAAGGTCGCGAAGATCAACGTCTTCGAAGCCTTGAAACTCTACAACAAGGGCATGGTGCAGATAGACGCCATCGACTCCTACGGCAACTACAGCACCGTCACCCTGACGGCGCCGATACCCTCCGCCTCCAGCAGGAAGTATGATTTCAGCGAATTCGAGCTTGGCAAAGTCAACGAGCAGCAGGGCTTGATGCCCCTTGACGGCGACAGCCAGGGCGAAATAGTGGATGATCCCGAAGAGGGGAGAGTCTTGTGGTCGCATCACGGCGGCAACGGCGTCATGGCGCCCATGGCCCTGAAGCCCGAGGACAAGAACGCCACGACTTTGGAATTCAGGGTCAGGTTGAAACCCTGCCTCGGCACCTGCTACCTTGATCTCAAGGACATCAGCGGCGAATCCCTTTTCTACGCTTTCATTACGGAAGAGGGGAAGATGGAATTGAACAGCGGTGAAAAGGTCTATGCTCCCAAAGCCAAGATCGCGGAGAAGTGGCAGGATTGGATCTTCGTCATAAACCTTCAGAAGAAAGCCCTGACCAGAGTCGTCATAGACGGAAAAGCTTATGTCTTGAGCAATTTCTCCCTTGGCAGCGACGGCTTCTGCGAATGCTTATGGCTGAAAGACGTCGGAGACAAGGGCTCTTTCTTTAAAATGTGCAGCGGCAAGTATCTCCAGAAATGAAAAACATCCTTTTGACAGGCGGCTGCGCCCTGCTGCTTTGGGGCTGCGCTTCCGTGGACCAGAGGGTCTATGACAGGTCCCATGTAAGCCTGAGCGAACCTGTTGGCGTGGAGTGCTACGCCCAGAAGGGCGGCGCCCCCAAGGTGACCAGAAACAAGACCTTCGACGGGAAGCCCTTGAAAAACGGCGGCGCGGTCTTTGAGAAAGGCTTGAGCGTCAAGGGCAGCGCCATTTTGGTTTACGCCATCCCGCAGGACAAAAATGAATTGAAAATGTGCGTCTGCATGGACGAATCTTCCCCTAAGGAAGCCAAAGCCAAGGTCACGATCAGCGGCAATAAAAAGACCATTTGGGAAGCCGAGATCAAAAAAGGCTCCTTCGAGGAAGTGGACCAGGCCTTCAAAGGCACGGAAGATCTCGTGATAACCGTGGAAGGGGACAGCGAGGCGGTGGTCGATCTTCTGGATCCCGAACTGGAGGGCGGCGTGAGGCTTAGGGAGACCATGATCTTCGGCAGGACCAATTATGTCTCCCAGTGCAAAAGCGACAGCTTCCAGGCCTTTCCCACGGAAACCAGAAAGGGCGTAACGGTCTTTTGCCGCACCAGTAGCGAATACGGCCCCCTGGTGGGGGCCAGCAACGCCTACGCCTGCGTTATGATCGCCCCCGAGCACCACGGCATGCTGGTGCACTACGGACCGGACAGCGGCCACACCTTCGGCGGCACCATGCAGTCCTTCCTGCAGCCGGAGGAGGAGATAATCCCCACCAGGAATTACAAGGCGTCGGTGGCCGACCCCAAGAAATGGAAATGGCGCATAGAGGAGGACGGCGCCATAAGGGTGCTGGCGGCCCCGGATCTTCTGAACGGCGTCAGGCGTATGATCGTCTACCGCCTGAATCCCCGCAGCGGGGAGCTGACTATTGACGTTATGTCCAAGAACATCACCTCCCACGACGTCATGTCCTGCCTCTCCCTGGTGACCAGGTTCCCCAAGGGCGCTCCGGTGGCCATCGAGGCGGAGAAGGAACGCCCGGGCTACTCCCTGGTCAAGGGCTCCGACGAGGGCATCGTGGCCAAGGAGGGCGTGGTGCTCATCAACCAGCTGGAGTCCTGGTATCCTCTGAAAGGCCCCCAGAAACTTCTCCAGAAGAAGAGCGGGGACTATCTTCTTATAAGGAAGAAAGGCTATTTCCAGTCCGAGGCCCAGACTCCGGACAACGGCTATTACCCCTATGACGGCCTCAGGCTGAGCGTGTACAACTCTCCCAGCGGCGTCATGGTGACCCAGTACGGGGAGAAACTTAAAATGACCAAGAGCCAGACCCTCCACCTGCGGGTGAGGCTTGACATGGTCGACGAGTGACCCCCGTATTGACTTACAGGGGCACATCTGATAGAATAAAGCAAAATAAAATTCTTTTTAACTAACGCCACCGGCTCCCAGAGCCGATGGGAAAACTAACCAAATCCAAAACAAGTAGGAAGGAAACTATGAAGAAAGTTCTTACTCTCGCCGTTCTGGTTGCTTTTGCCGGCGCCGCTTTCGCTGAAGTCGAAATGCAGTGCAACGATGGTTCTTGTGGTCAGCAGGTCGCTGTCAACTACAAGTGCGTCGAAAAGGCTCCCTGCCAGACCTCTAATCTGAATGTGGTCAGCTGCCCCGGCACCTGCAAGCCCGCTTGCAAGCCCGCTTGCAAGCCCGCTTGCTCTCCCTGCTGCGGTTTCACTTTCGTGAACTGCTGCCAGCCCTGCCAGCCGCCCTGCACTGAAAAGACCACCGAGAACATCTGGTTCAAGATCAACAAAGCTTGGGCCCGTGGCATCGACAACATGGTCGCCAGCCCCGCTGAAGTGACCGAGACCGCTTTCATGGGCAGCGCCGCTGTTCCGATCGTTGGTTTCGTTCTTGGCGCTGCTGAAGGCGTCTTCATCGGCACCGCCCGCTTCCTCTGCGGCCTTTCCGATTGCCTGCTCTTCGGCTTCGCTGAAAACAGCTTCTATGAAGCCGTCAGCCTGACCCCGGTTTGGGAAGAAGACTGCTGGCCGAAGCTCCCCGCCATCTGGGACGACTGCGAGACCTGCGACTGCCCCAAGAAGTAATTAAACTACTTTAAAGGCTAAAGCAAAAATACCCGCGCGCGAGCGCGGGTATTTTTTTTGTCTTGGCTCCGCCCTCCGCGCCAAGGTTAGTTTTGCTATAATAAATAAATTAAAAGTGTAATTTTAATAACAGGAAAAGCCCATGACTAAAAAACGCAAGCTACTTGTTACCAGCGCGCTCCCTTACAGCAACGGCCCCATCCATATCGGCCACATCGCCGGAGCCTACCTGCCGGCTGACATTTTCGTCCGTTACCATCGCCTGAAAGGCGACGACGTGGTCTTCATCTGCGGCGCCGACGAGCACGGCGTGCCCATCACCATAGCGGCCAGGAAACGCGGCATAACGCCCCAGCAGCTGGTTGACGAATACTACGTGCTGAACAGGGACAGCTTCGCGGGATTGGGCATCAAGTTCGACAATTTCTCCCGGACCTCGCTTTTGATCCACCACGCCACCAGCCAGGAGTTTTTCCTGAAGATGCACCGCGACGGGAAGCTGGTCTCCAAGGAATCAAAGCAGTTTTACGACGAGGAGCACAAGATGTTCCTGGCCGACCGCTACGTGCAGGGCACCTGCCCGCACTGCGGCAACACCAACGCCAGGGGCGACCAGTGCGAGAAATGCGGCAGCTGGCTCGATCCCATGAGCCTCATCAATCCCAGAAGCGTCATTTCCGGAACGGTCCCCGTGGTAAAATCCACGACGCACTGGTACCTTCCCATGGCCCGTTTCCAGAAAGAGCTGGAGGACTGGCTGGCCACCAAGAAGGACTGGAAGGACAACGTCATGAACTACTGCGGCGGCTGGTTCAAGGAAGGCTTGGGCGACCGCGCCATAACGAGAGATCTGGAGTGGGGCATTCCCGTTCCGCTGCCTGACAGCGAGGGCAAGGTATTGTACGTCTGGTTCGACGCGCCCATAGGCTACATCTCCGCCACCAAAGAGTGGGCTGAAAAGATAGGGGAGCCGGAGCGCTGGAAGGACTACTGGAAGAATCCGGAATGCGAAGTTATACACTTTATAGGAAAAGACAACATAGTTTTCCACGCCATCTTCTTCCCGGCGGTCCTGATGGCCCAAGAGGGCTACAATCTGCCGAGTCAGATCCCCGCCAACGAATTTTTGAACCTGGAGGGCAGGAAACTAAGCACCAGCCGCGACTACGCCGTCTGGGTGCCTGATTATCTGAAGAGTTTCGCCCCGGACATCCTGCGCTACACCCTCGCCGCCAACCTGCCCGAAAATAAGGACGCGGACTTCTCCTGGAAGATGCTGCAGCGTTGTAACAACGACGAACTGGCCAACATTTTGGGCAACTTCATCAACCGCACCGTCACATTTCTAGGGAAGTATTTCGACAGCAAGGTTCCCGAGAATGTGAAGCTTTCTCCGGAAGACGAGGCGGTGCTGGACGAGATGAGGCTGGGACTTAAGGAAACGGGCGAACTGATAGACCATTACAAGAACCGCCAGGCCGTAGGGAGAGCCATGGACATGGCGAGGGCGGCCAACCGCTACTACGACGCCTCGGAACCCTGGAAGCTTAGGAAAGAGAACATGGAGCGCTGCGGCGCCGTCATGTACACCTGCGCCAGGATCATCAGGGCTCTGAACACGGTCTTCCATCCCTTCATTCCGTTCTCCGCCGATGCGCTCTTTACCATGATGAACTTCCCGGGCAAGCTCACCGACGCTGAGTGGGACGACGCCTGGAAGGAAGAGGTCGCCGGCATCACTATAAAAGAGCCCAGGATCCTTTTCTCCAAGCTGGAAGACAAGGACATCGAGCCGGAGCTCCAGCGCCTGGCCAAGGCTGTGGAGCGCATGGAAAAGGAAGAGGCGGAGGAGAAGAAAGCCGCGGACGAATACGCCAAGGCGGCCGAAGGGAAAAAGGCTTCCGGCGAAGCGCCGGAAGGCACTGTCTCCATAGAAAAGATATCCATCGAGGACCTGGAGAAGATCGACCTCAGGGTTGGCAGGATCCTGAGCGCCGAAGCCGTTCCCAAAGCCGACAAACTGCTGAAGCTGCAGGTCTCCTTCGGGAGCGAGGAACGCCAGATCCTGGCGGGCATCGCGCTTTACTACAAGCCCGAGGAAATCGTAGGCAAGAACGTGGTGGCGGTCTGCAATCTGCCTTACCGCAAAATGAAAGGCCTGGAATCCCAGGGCATGCTGCTTTGCGCCTGCACCGACGACAAAGTCACGCTCTTAACCACCGACAGCCCGGAAGTGGATCCCGGCACCCCCATTCAATGACCTATGAAAAAATGTCTTTTCGCGATAGTTTTTCTTCTTGCGCTTTCTCTTAGCGGCTGCAAAGTGGGAGCGGGCTGCGCCCTGCCCTTCGCCGCGATAGGCGACACCCTCGTCGCGCCCTTGAACGGCATCGAATGGTGCTCGGACAAGCTAATAGATCTGGGCGACGACCACCAGATGAAAGTTTACGAGGAGACCAGGAACACCACCTACGGCGACCTGGCGGCCTATACTGCCTGGGTCTATTATATTCCCGGCTACATACTCTGGCCCTTCGGCGCCCTGGCGCCCAGCGAACTGTATCCCATGACGAAAAGCTGCATGGCGGTCCTGAAGGACGAGAACGACACGGAAAAGAGGGAAGAGGAAGCCAACAAGCGCTATGAAGAGCACAAGCGCCTTGAGGAAAGAGAAAAGGATCTGGAAGAGGAATCCTTCAAAGAGTGGTGATATGGCGAAGATGACCAGGTTCGGAGTCTCCCTGGAGGAAGGGCTCCTAAAGAATTTCGACAAGAAGATCGCCGAGGCGGGCTACAGGAACCGCTCAGCGGCCCTGCGGGATCTGGTCAGGAAATTTCTAAACGCCAACAGCTGCGCCGCGCCGGAGGACAAGGTCTTCGCCATAGTCAGCATGATCGTAAGATCATCTCCGGAAGTGCTGGGGGAGTTGGCGAAGGCCAAGAGAAAATTGAACGGCTTCATAAAAGGATCCCAGATCGTCCACGAGGAGAGCGAATATTTCCTGGATCTGACCGTTCTTTACGGCAAGTCTGAGGATGTCTCGCTGGCGGCCGAGCAGCTCACCAGCATCAAGGGCATACTGTCGAGCCAGACGCAGTTCGCCGACACCAAGCCGCCCTGCCATAAATAATTTTTTTACAGCGGCAGAAGCCGCTCACTCTGCGCTTTCGCCGGGACTTTCGTTATGTTCGTTATAACGGCGTCTTTTATTTCCGTTCTGACCGCCTGGCAGATGTCTTCTATTTCCCCCTGGGCGGTCAGAAGCGTGTTGGTGACCGTGTAGAAAACGTTGTTGGTCACGACGCAGGGCGTTATGTTGGTAACGGACACCATGGGGGGCGGCTTTACGTAATGCAGCTTTATGAAGTCTTTCATGAAGGCCGGCTCGAAGGTCCTGGATTCGAAGATCACGTTCCTTTGCGGCTTGGCCAGGATGAAAAGGTTGCGGGCGCCGTCGTGGCGGTTCTGGGTCACCGAGGTGGGAAGATAGCTGAGTTTGTCGAAGGTCAGCCTGACGGAAGCGAAGAGCCTGCGGGCCATCTCGCTGGAAGGCGTCAGCTCCAAAGCCACTTCCTTGGCGTTCTCCGCCGCGATGGAGACGCTGAAATGCTCCAACAGCTCCTTCATGGACATGAAGCCGGCGAAGGCCACCTCTATCTTGCGGTTGTCCACCAGAAGAGTCTGCGCTTCCTTTTTGCCCTGCCTTAGGGAATAGAGGTTCGCGCCGTCCAGGATGGTGACGGCGGCTTTAGGCTGAAAATATTCGAAGCGCATGCGGAAATACAGCTTGGGCTTCTCGTCATCCTCCGCGGAATAGCGCTGGCGCTCCAGATAAAAGCGGCCGCTGGTCTCGGCCCCGGGAACGTCGTACTTGCTGTATTCGCACTGGTGGAAGTGGGCGCAGTAAGTGCGGGTGTGCCTGGCGGAGTTTTCAATGCCGGATATTATCTCGTTAAGATGCTTGTCCTCGATCTTGAGGACAACGTTGGTGGCGGGGGGAAGGTCGTCTTCGTTTTCCACGAAATCTTCCCCAATGACCGGCAGGGCCAGGGAAACACAGAGCGCCAGTATAAGATCAAGGTTTCTTTTTAAGGGAAGCGGCATCGAAGTTGTCAACAGGCAGCTGGGCGTTCAGCTCGGCGTTGGAAAAATTGAGAGTGATGTCCTGGCCGTTAATTTTGATCTGCCTCAGCCTTTCCGGCAGTCCGGTCTTCTCTGAGAAGTCAACTTCGGCTTCCGTGAAAAAACTTTTGGCGAAGGCGCTTTTGGGAACGAGCCTGAAGGAATAAGGTTTTTGGGATTTCCCGGGAAGGACCTCGTAGTGGCGCTTCAACGCGGCGGGGGAGACGAAGGTGGAAAAAATAACGTCCGCGCTGTTGCCGTCCCGGGCCGGAGAGATCTGTGGCTCGGTCATGTCGTCGGTGTATATGACGACGCCCAGGGGGGCCAGAATGGTGACGGATTTTTCCGGCTCCGTATAGTCGAAGCGCAGGAAGCAGTTCGTCTTGCCTTCCATGACGGCCCTCAGGAAACTAAGCTTTCCCTTGTGGGTGCTCTCGTCCATAAAAAGAGGGTCGATGTCCAGCTGGGTGAAGTCCGCGGTGAAAGTGCGGAGATCCTTTATCTTCGCCCCGAGCTCGAGAAGGGCTTTGTCGATCTGGGGATCCGTTTTCGCCGTTTCGACTTTCGCCGCCGCGGCCTCCTGCTTCAGCTTTATTTCGGCCGGTGAGGAGTTAGCTTTTTCCGTTTTTGCTTCCGTTTCGGCGCCCAGGACTGCCAGGGCGAAAAAAGACAGCATAAAAAATCTTTTCATTTTGCCTCCTTCCTAAGTTCGTCGGCGCGGGCTATGACTTCCGGCCGCCTGATCTTGAAGCGGTCCACCACGGTCGGGAGATCCCTGTTCATGATCTGGGAGGGCTCGATCCCTTCCAGCCATTCGTAGGGAAGGTTGTCGAAGCCGATCCTGTCAGTGGAATGGGAGTCGGAGCTGATGATGATGGGAAGCTTGTATTCCGCGGCCACGCCCAGGAACTTCCGCCATTCCGTTTCCTGAAAATCGATCTTGCTTAGGTTGAATTCCAAAACGGTGTCGGTGTCGAGGGCGACTTTGGCTATTTCCACGTAATCCATGGGGTACCAGGGATTGACGGGATGGCTTATGACGTCGATATTGGGGTTTTCCATCGCCTTGTACAGGCCTTTTTTTATGTCGCTGAGAAGAACGTTTCTCACCCAGCCGAAGGTGTGCGTTCCCAGAAGCACGATGTCCAGCTGGGCTTTCACTTCGTCCGGCAGCGCCGTCTTTCCGTCGGTGTCGATGAGGTCGTCTTCGACGCCGTAGAGCATCACCACGGGGAGGTCTTTGGGCGCGATCCTGCTCAAATTGGCGAAATAGCCGATGTGCGGGGAACGGAAGATGCTTGGCCCGTGCTCGGTCACGGCGAAAGCCTGCAGGCCTTTTTCAAAGGCGGCCTGCGCCATCTCCTCCCAGGAGCCCTCGGCATGGTCGCTGGCGATGGTGTGGGTGTGAAGGTCGACTAAAGGGGTCGGTATGCGCATTTCTTTTATTCTATGGTTCTTTTCCTTAATTATAGCAAAGGTGAGGCACAAAAGAGCGGGTTTTACGCGCGCTTTTATGTGGTATAATTATTTAAATAAATATCCAGTTTTTCTTTTAATGGTTAACCCCGATGAAAAGGCCACAATCGTGAAACATCGCCCCCTCGCCGCCGCGCTGGCCCTCTGCACCACCCTTGCAGCGCAGGCCGCCGCGCCTTGTTTCACCGTGAAGATCCGCATAGACCTTTCCGATGTCAAGGCCGACGAAGCGCTCTACGAGGCCGGCTGCGCCAGGCTAGGGATTCGCTTAGCCGGTCAAAACAAAGATCTGGAATCTTATGACAAGCGGTGCGGGAACTACCTAAACTTTCCGATGCCCGACGGCTCGTGCCCTGTCATCGAGGCGACAATCTGCGAAGTTGGCGGGCGCGTGGGCATCCCCATCGGCGCGCTTCCTATTAAGGACGGTCTGCACGACGTGACGCTAAATTTCGCGCAGGCGCGCTGGACGATTCTTGTTGACGGCTTGCGGGACGACGACATGCCCCCGGACCCGGGAGCGATCGCCTGGATCGCCGACGCCTCGGGGCGAATTCTATCGCCCCGCGTGAAGGAGGCTTCATTCTCGTCGCCCGCGCTCACGGACGCCCTTCCCAAGGCGCCTGATTCCCGTCCCATCGCGCGCTCGATCCAGTATTGGACGCCCGACGATCACAACGCCTGGGTGGGGGACGTGGCCGTGGGAAACTATAAGGGACGCTTCCACGTGTTCTACCTCTTCGACCGGCGCCATCACGGTTCAGGCGGCGGAGTGGGACGGCATTATTTCGCGCATCTCTCCTCATCCGACCTCAAGAACTGGGAAGAGCATCCCACCGCCGTGCCGCTGGACGAATGGTGGACCACCATTGGCACCGGCACGCCTTTTCTTTACGAGGGTAAGCTTCATCTCGCTTACGGACTGCACACGAGCCGCCTTACCAAAGACCCCGCCTATCCCATCGGCGCCACCTACGCGGTGTCCGAAGACGGCATCCACTTCGTAAAGTCGCGCCAAATCGTCCACGAAACTCAGAACCCCACCATCTACAACCGCGCGGACGGTCTCCTTGGGCTGGTTACGGGCTACGGCATGGAGGGAACGATCTGGAAGAGCGATCACATCGGGGATTGGACGCTCTGCGATGACAAGATACCCATAGGCGGGGACTGTCCCTGCCTTTTCGAATGGAACGGCCGCTATTACCTGTTTCAGGGCTTCACGAAGTTTGCCTACAGCCCCACGGGAGAACCGGGCACCTTCGTAAATTGGACGGACAAAGGCCTCGCGCCGTACGAAGGGCTTTCCGTGCCCATGGTCGCGGCTTTCGGCGAAAACCGCCGCGTCATGGCCGGCTGGCTCAATCACGTCTACGGCTGGGGCGGTTGGCTCGTTTTCCGCGAACTGATCCAGTATCCCGACGGCACCATAGGCACGAAGTGGGTGCCGGAGATCGCGCCGCCAACTCCAATTGAAACTTTCACGGCGCGGCCAGGTGAGAAGTTCCGTCTGGTTGCCGCGCCGGAAGGTGAAAACGGCCCCGCGCTTATGTTCACCATCGATCCCGTTGCGCGCACCGCCGCTTTCATGGATGACGCGGCGGACGCCAAGCCCGGGGCCGCGCACCTTGCCGGCAATTTCCGTATCACCCATCTGCCGGAGTTCGCTTCGGCTTATCCCGTAAAACTTGTGCAGTACTGGGACAAAAAGGCCAACGCCACCATCTTTGACGTGGAGATAGGCGGCGTCCGCACGATGATCTGCCGCAGGACGGGGAAATTTAAAAAAGCGCTCGAAATGAAAATAAAATAACATGATAAAAACTCACTAAGGAACAAATTAACAATGAAGCTTTCAAGATACTGCCTGCCTATCCTGACAGCCCTCACTTTAACGGTCGGGTGCGAGGATGAAAAAATGCGTTTAAGCTGCGAAAAAGTCACTTTGAATAACGGTCTCACAGTCCTGCTCTGCCAGGAGGGATACGCTCCCGTGGTAACCGTCGGCGTTCTTTACCACGTCGGCTGCAACAGGGAGGAGAAGGGCAAGACCGGCTTCGCGCATCTTTTCGAGCATCTGATGTTCTCCGAATCCCAGCACGTTCCCCCCAAAGTCGCCTGGAAACTGATCCAGGGGCTGGGCGGCACCATGAACGGCTGGACCTCCGTCGACCACACTTTCTATCACGAGACCGTTCCCATATCCGGCATGGAAGCCGCCATGTGGATGGAATCCGACCGCATGGGATATCTTCTTCCCACCATGACGCCGCAAGCCCTCGCCGTCCAGCAGGGCGTGGTTATAAACGAAAAGCGCCAGACGGAAGTGAACGTACCTTACGGCTACGAGTGGGAAATAAAGAGCAAGCTGATGTACGGCCCCGACCATCCCTGCGGGCACACCGTCATAGGCGACATGGGCGACCTTACCAACGCCAAGCTCGTGGACGTGCAGGCCTTCCACGAGAAATACTACATCCCCAGGAACGCGACGCTGGTCTTGTGCGGACGCTTCGACAGGGAGGAAGCATTGCGTCTGGCGGAAAAATATTTCGGCGGCATACCCGGCGGCGAGGCTCTGCCGGACCCCGAGTCCAGGCCCATAAAGCTTGAGAAAGACCTGAACTACCATTACCTCGACAAACTGGCCGGCGCTCCCGACATCTCCGTGGTTTTTCCCGGGACGCACGAATTTTCCGAGGACAGCATTCCCCTGAAGGCTCTGGCGGCGCTCCTCGGCACCGGCAAGGGCTCTCCCCTCTACCGCCATCTCGTGGAGAAAAAGCTGGCTCCCTCCGCCGACGTTTACAGCGACGGCTGCGATCTGTCCGGAGAGTTCACTATAACGGCCAGGCTTCTGCCGGGCGTGAAGGCGGAAGAGGCGGGAATGGCGATAAAAGACGCCCTCAAGGATTTCGAGGACAATTTCTCCTCCTATGAAAAGGAGCTCGACCGCTACAAGGCGCGCTGCCTCAGGGAATTTTACGCCAAACTGCAGAAAAGCATCGACAAGGCTTTCCTTCTGGCCTACAGCGACGAGTACGCCGGCAGCTGGAACAGGCTGAACGAAATGGCCGACCAGATGGAAAGCGTGACCATGGACGACATCAAAAGAGTCTATGAAACGTACATAAAGGACAAGCCCTCCTTCACGCTGACGATCCTTCCCGCCGATCAAGCGGAGCTCGCCATGAAAGATTCGACCCTCGTTCCGGAGATCAAGGAACCCGTTGTTGACGAAAGCAAGTTCGGGCAGCCCGGCGAGGGCTACCAGGCGGTCAAAGACCTGCCTTCCAGCTTCGACCGATCAAAGATACCTCCTGAAGGGAAACTGCCCGAAATAAAGGTCCAGGAAGTGCAGGAAGAAAAAATAGGCGACAACATCCGCCTCATGGTGGAAAAGGATGAAACGCTCCCCATGGCGGAGATCACTTTCATACTCCACGGCGGCCAGGCGAAAGAGACGCTTCTCAATTCCGGCATAACCTCCCTTTGCTCATCCATGCTTCTGGAAGGCACCGAAGACTACGACGCCGTGCAGTTCGACGGCGCGGTGAGAGACCTGGGCGTGGCCATGACAGTCAGGCCCGCCGCGGACTGCGTACTCGTGAGAGTCCAGACGCTCTCCTCCAACGTGCCGAAGCTTTTCCCGCTTTTGGAGCAGGCCCTCACCAAGCCCGCCTTCAGGAAAGAGGACTTCGCGCGGGTGAAAGCCAGGCAGCTCGACCAGCTGCGCCAGGACGCGATCGATCCGGAATGCCTGGCCGACAATCTTTTCTGTGAAAGCGTTTACGGCCGCGTTCCCACCGCCATGCCCCTGAACGGAACCATTGAGAGCGTGGAGAAACTCAGCGAAAAGGACGTTTCCGATCATTTCAAAAACGTCTTCGCCAATTCACCTCTCTCCATCGCGGCGGTGGGGGACATCGAGCTCGCCGAACTGAAGGAGTTGGCTTCCGGTATCATTGAATTCTATTCCAAGGCCAAGCCGCAGAAAGAGGAAAAGCCTTGCCTGGAAAAATACGTTCCCGGAAAGAAGCTCTTCAAAAAGAGCGAAGACGCCGCCCAGAGCGAAATCAGAGTTGGCCTTCCGGCCATGAGATGCCAGGACGAGGAATACTACAAGGCCCACCTTATGAACTTCATGCTGGGCGGCTGCTTCAGCTCGAGGCTCAACATTGTACTTAGGGAAGAGAAGGCCTACACCTACGGCGCCAGCTCGTATTTCGACGCGGAAAAAGATTACGGCTCCTTCGTCATCTCCACCGCCGTGGACGCCGCGCACACTGAGGAGTCCCTCGAAATAATCGACGACATCGTCAAAAAATACGCCGACGATCTTTCCGAGGAGGATCTCGCCTATACGAGGTCGACCGCCGCCAAGTCACTGGTTCGGCGCGGCGAGACCGTCAGCGACCGCCGGCTCATCCTGGAGGCCGTTTTGCGCTTCGATTATCCTATCGATTATCTCGTGAAGCGCCAGAAGATCACGGAAAACATTACGCTTTCCGAAATGAAAGCGCTGGCGAAAAAATACATCGATCCCGCCAAGATGACGACGGTCGTCGTCGGTCCCGAGGAAGAGAACGATCTCTTCGGCCTCATAACCTCCCCGGACGGCGAATTCTTCTCCTTTGATTATGACGGCAAGACTTACAAAGGTTTCGGCTCCTTCCCAGTCATCGAAGAGAAAAAGGAGGACACAAAAGACGGGAAAGTTTACGGCAGGAAAGTCAGGATCGACGAGGAGCTCACGGGCGAAATAAAAGCGAAATACAACGCCAAGTACCGGCAGACGGAATACACGATCTACTTCGCCAACGAAGGAGATAAGCCTTCCAAAGTCCTGGCGAACTTAATGGCTCTGAACAATTCATTCATGGGCTCCCAGCCCGTTTTGAGAGGCATAGGCGGCGACCAGAGCTGCCACCACGCTCCTTATGAAAAGGATCTTTTGAAAGAATGCATATACATAACCAGCGAGAGCGGACGCCCGACGCACGGCTCGTTTCCGTATTACGACCTGGTCATCGGCGAAGGCGGATATCTCATGGCCCTGGGCTGGGCGGGCACTTTCAAGGCCTCTTTTGAAGCCGTCAAGGGCGGAGAGCGCGTGGTTTTCGAATCCGACTTCGACCTTGAAGCTTCTTTGCTTCCCGGCGAAAAAATCAGAAGCGGCCTCGTTGTGATCCTGCCTTATGAGGGCAGGGACAAGACCGCCGCCTGGAATCTCTGGCGCCGCTGGTTCATCGAATGCAACATGCCGAGAGCCAACGCCGCGGGAGACCCTATAAAACCGTTCACCGCGGTCGGCTTCAACCCCGACGCCGGCAAAGAGCACATAGAGCAGTGGGACGGCTCCTCCGCGGAAGACAGCACGACTTGGAAGAGGACGCTGGACAAACTTGTCCAGGAAGATCTAGTGGCCGACGTGCACTGGTTCGACGCCGGCTGGTACTCCGACCCCAACAAACAGACCCCGGGCCTCTACTGGTACACCAGCGTGGGCAGCTGGGAAGTAGATCCAGTCAAGTGGCCCGATGAAACCTTGAGGGAATACTTCGACGCCTGCCGCGAGAAAGGCATGGCGAACCTCATGTGGTTCGAGCCCGAGCGCGTCACCAACGTGGAAGGCCTCGTGAAGAACTACGGCTACAAACCCGAGTGGGCCATAAACGACGGCGCGCAGCACCGCCAGACCACCAACGACCTCGGCAACAAAGAGTGCTTCGAGTGGACGAAGGAGAGAGTTTTGGGCACCATGAAGCGAGTGGGCGCCGACATCTACAGGGAGGATAACAATTTCTCCCACGCTCCAAACTGGAAGTTCCACGACGAGGAGGAGACCAAGAGACTGGGCATCCCGCGCAGCGGCCTCACCGAGAATTTTTTGATCCAGGGCCACTACGCCCTCTGGGACGCTATTATCGACTTCCAGAAGACCAGAGGAGGCTGCACCTACGTAGATTCCTGCGCCAGCGGCGGCGGCCGCAACGACATCGAGTCCATGCGCCGCGGCATTCCCTTCATGCGCTCCGACGCCGACCGCACCACCTCAGGCCTCAGGCTCTCCATGACCTCCACCCTGCCTTACTGGATCCCCTTCCACGGCAGCAACAACAAGGAGACCAAGGGAGAACTCGATCCGCCCTCCGGCAAGGGTAACGACTTCTACATCTCCAGAGCCTCGTACCTCCCGGCGGCCTGGCAGATCGGCGGCCAGGTCACCCAGAACCCCGACCTTGACCTCCAGCTGATGAGGGACGTCATGAAGGAATGGCGTTCCGTGAGCGACCTCTTGCTCAAGGATCTCTATGTCCTGACGCCCTGGCACGCGGAGGACGACCTCAAGGGCTGGACCGCCTTCGCCTATCACGATCCCGAGACCGACGAAGCGGCCGTGCTGGCCTTCCGCCAGGACGAATGCGAAGAAGCCGACTATATCCTGAAGCTTCCCTTCGCCGATCCCGCCAAGACCTACGCCATCACAGACGCGGACAGCAAGAAAACCACCGAGCGCAAAGGATCAGAGTTGATAGAAGGCCTCAAAGCCACGCTCCCCGAAAAGCGCTCCTCGCTCCTCTGGCGCATTACAAGCAAATGAGAAATATAGTAGAATATAAGTGATTAAGCACAATATACGGAGCGTTTATGAAAAAAGTAATCCTTGCGTCCCTTGCGGCGCTTGTTTGCCTCACCACTTTCTGCGACGAGCTCTGGTCGGATGATTTCCGCTTCGACGGAAGCGAGATCACCGCGAAAGCCATCCTTCTGAAGGATACCGACAAAGTCTGCTACAGCACTTACCTCGCCAGAGGCGAGATCGTGTCCATCGTCGTCTCGGCGGAAGACACCGAAAATCCCGAGATCAACACGGTCCTTTTCGCGGACTATTACGGGATACCCATGGAAGGCTTCGTCTTCTGGCCTTACAAAACCGAACCCTACAAGGATTTTCCCCTGGACGACACCTATCTCCTCAAGCATAGCGTCGAGACTGAATTAGGCACCATAACACTTGATAGGAGAGTTACGCTCCTTCCGGAACCCGCGGGCCTATTGCTTCTTGTTCTTTTTGGCGCTGGCGCGTTCTTCATTCGCAAACGCTTCAAAGGTCTGGCGGCGATCGCCGCCCTGGCCGCCTTGTCCTCCATTTCCGCCCAGGCCAACTGCATCAGCTACGTCAGATGTTTGCAGATATGGCCTTTCTCTAGGAGCGTCTCCATAACTTACGCTCTTACCTCCGAAAAAGACGCTCCCACCTTTAACGTCAAGTTCTACGGATCCATCGACAACGGTGAAACGCTTTTTGACCTTTCCGAAAAAGGCTCGCTGGAACTGGACGGCGCGCTCGGCCCGGTGACGGGAAGCGGCGAGCACAAGACCCTCTGGACGCCCAACGATCAGTTTTACTTCACCAAGATCGACAACATGAAGATCAAGGTCGTCGCGGATGAGACAACCCCGAACGAGGGATACGCCGTCATCGACCTCTCTGGCGGGCCCGAGGCCGACAGTTTCCCTGTCACTTATCTGGACAGCGTTCCTGAAGGCGGCTGGACGGAAGAGTACAAGACCACCAAGCTGGTCCTCAGAAAGATCGAGCCGGGTACTTGCGTCATGGGCAGCCCCGCTTACGAAGTAGGCAGAGTCGAGGCCGAGACCCAGCATGAAATTACGCTTACGAACGACTATTACATCGGTGTCTTCGAGACGACGCAGAAACAATACGAGCTTGTCACCGGAACTAACCCCTCGATGTACAAAGGCGATTCTCGCCCGGTGGAATGCGTTTCCTACAACGACCTCCGCGGATCCGAGAACGGCGCTTTATGGCCGAAGAGCTACGACGTGGACGAAAACACCTTCTTCGGCATCCTCCGCGCCAAGACCGGCCTGACCTTCGATCTGCCCACCGAGGCGCAGTGGGAATACGCCTGCCG
>JAGCGH010000165.1 GCA_017649705.1 bacterium | reverse complement strand
CTCGCCCGCCAGCTCCTCTTCGCCCTTGACATATAAATATTCCTCAAGATCCATCGGGTACATGGTGTAACGGTCGACTTTGCCTACAGGGAAGGCGTATTTCTTCCTATTCACCGCCACGCCAAGCAGACTGCCGGCGGCGATCACATGATAATTCTTGGCGTTCTCCGCGAAATATTTCAAAGACGTTAAGGCTCTTTCGCAAAGCTGGATCTCGTCAAAAACGACCAGCGTGTTTTCCGTTATCTTCTGGCCGTTCAAACGGGAAAGCTGGGACAGCAGATCTTTGGGATCTATGCTCTCTTCAAAGGCCGTGTTAAGGTCCGGCGAAGTCTGAAAATTAAAATAAGCCACGTCGCTGTAATTGTTCTTGCCGAACTCCAATATGGAGTAGGTTTTGCCAACTTGCCTGGCTCCCTGAATGATCAGCGGCTTGCGGTATTTATCTTTCTTCCACTTTTCTAAGAAGGCTGTTACCTTTCTGTACATGGCATCCTCTTGAATCTGGTTGCTATCGGTGCTTACACTAGATTTCCCAGTGTAACAACGGCCATATTATAGCATTTTTGGAAAATAATGCAACATTTAAGCCTAAAATCACATTATTTAGTGTGATTTTTGCCTCAGTTTTCACATTATTTCCCTTTTATGATCCTGTAGTAGTTTTCTTTCCTGGGTTTGGGAGGCGCCGCTTCTTTGGCTATGTAGCCCAATGAAATGCTGCCTATTCCTATAAGGCCTTCCGGGAGCCCCAGCTTCGCCATAAGTTTCTTGCCTTCCTCGGTGGCAAACATTTCCCTTTCCCTGTTGATCCAGCAGGAGCCTAATCCTATTGCGTGGGCGGCGTTCATCATGTTCCCGAGGACCAACGATCCGTCGCAAACGGAATTGCCCCATTTTTCCAAAGGAGATCCGAAAACAAGCACGATGGTCGGGGCGTCGTAGTAGGGATTGCTTTTGCTGTTCATTACGGCCGCGTTCATGCGAACGAGCTGCGCGATAATTTCGGGGTCCTGCACCGCCACGATCCAGGGGTCCTGGTAGCCCATGCCGGTCGGCGCGTAAGTTCCGGCCTCGAGCACGGCCTTCAGCTCTTCGTCGGTTATTTGTTCCTTTTTAAAGCTGCGGATGCTGCGGCGCTCGCGCAAAGCTTTCAATACCTCGTTGTCCATGAGTTTCCTCCCTTATGAAACGTTGGCATACTTTATTTGATTATACCTAATTTTCGGAGGTTTTTTATTCGAAGGGCTTGAAAAGGTGGCTTTTGGCGGCGAAGAAACTCTTGGGATGCGATTCGTTGCGGCGCCACTGGCGCTGGATGAGGAAGGAGCCTTGCCTTTTGGCGGAAGCGGGCGCGTCCTCCCGGCCGCTTTTTACTTCCACTTCGTAATAGACCGTGAAACTGTCGCAGCGCTCCTCGGCGCTTTTCCTGACAAGGGTGTCCGGGACCAGGAAGGGCTGCCTCAGCCAGCAGCGATCGGATCCGCCGCCGCATATTTTAATTTTGACGGTTCCGTCTTTCAGTCTGTGCTCTTCTCCCAGCCTTCCCAGATGAAGCACTCCTCCCTCGGGGAAAGCGGTATTTCTCAGCCGCGGCTCCCAAAGATCTTTCTCCCTGTTGTAAACGCTGACGCTGTATCCGGGGGCCGGAGCGTTCGGTAAGGGAGAATGCCCGGGGAGATAGAGGTCTCCCGGCAGAAGGGCTTCCGGCGGTAACTTCAGCGACCATACGCTTTCTTTGCCGGGATCGCCAAGGAGGAAAACCTCTTTTCCGTCGGGGGCGACGGTCGCTTCCTCTCCGCCCTTAAGGCCGTGGTTCCTGTCCAGGGTGACGGCCGCTCCCGCGGAGGCGGTTATCCTGAAGATCTCTCCCTTTTTCGTTATGAGATCGCAGCCTTTCAAAAGATTCTCCCGGAAGGAAACGCCGTCCGTGAACGCCAGCTTGTCGTCGGCGACGGGCCTTGCGTTGAATCTCGTTTCGGTGAAAACTTCGTCCTTGGCCGCGAAGGGCAGCGTGATCATATAGGTTCGCATGCTCTTGATGAGCTCCGCAAGCTCTTTGCGCCCTATTTTGCTTTCCTCCGCCTTGTGATATCCGGCCGCTTGGGGGATCTCGCTGAGATGATTGAAAAGAGCGGTCTTCTGGCCCCATTGGTCAACTAGGTAAACTTCGTTCCTTAAGGACTCCATGGCGAAATCTCCCAAATAGATCGTCGGGCCGAAAGTCTGAAGATACTTCAGGGAGTTTTTCCTATCGCCCAAAAAAAGCGTTACCATGTTGCCTTGCTGGGAAAGGATCGGAAAAGGCGTCAGATTTTTCCCTTCCTGGTCGGCTCTCAGATAAGCCAGGGAATACGCCGGATGCCTGTCGGAGCGCGGATGCCCGCTCGCGGTTTGAAGCAGCAATTCCCATTTCCAGCCTTCCCTGTCCTGATAGACCCTAACTCCCGAGACCTTGGCCGGCACGGCCCAGAAGGAGGGAAGAGCGTAGCCAGAGAGCGCGTCGCTGCCCTTGTCTTCAAACCAGGAGGCGCCGACGGCTTCGGCGCCGGGCCGCAGAAGCGGAGTTCCCGTCCATTTGGGAGTCACCGCGCGTTTCTCCCCTTCCGGGGTTTCGCAAAGGATCTCCCAGGAATCAAGGTGCAGCGCGTTGGAGGAAACGTTCTCGAAGTGATAATAACTTGGGCTGTAGGCCTCCAATCCCATGATGAGCGCCCTTTTGCCCTGGTTTTCCAAAACGAAAGGCAGGCTGCCGTATCCTTCGCTGACCGTCCGGTAATAGCCCCCGGTGAGGGCGCTGCCGGAGGCGAAGGCCGGCTTGGCCCCGCCTTCCAAAACGCGGAGCTTGACGCGGTAGGCATGGTTGGTCTGCAGCCCCTTGAAAAGCCAGAGGTCTCTTTTCTGCAGACTCAGCGCGCCGCTCTCCTCCCTGTCGCTGCACCAGCTTCTCGTCACGGTGGACCCCATGGTGACTTCCGGTTTGCCCTCCAAAAGGAAGCCGTCTTTCCTGGCTTCCAGAATTTTCGCGGGAACGTATTTCCCGCCGCAGGAGGAAAGGAAGCTTACGGTCTCGCCTACCCAGTCCCAATCCTGCCAAAGGCTG
>JAGCGH010000164.1 GCA_017649705.1 bacterium | reverse complement strand
TAGTCGCCTTCCTCGATGGCCTTGTTGGCAAGAGAGTACTGAAGGCCCGTGACGTTGCGCACGCCCCACTCGTTGACCGCCTCGGTCCCCTTGCTGGACGCCATCAAGTCTTTGTAAGTGCTAAGCGCGTCCTGGTAATTGTTCTGCATGAGGTTCCAGGCCGCTGTCTCGGCCCTGAGCTGCGCAGCGGCATACGAGTCGGGATACTGCCTGATAAGGTCTTCCCTCGCCTGAACCATTTCCTGCATGCGCTTTTCCCTGTCTTCCTGGCTCTCGTTGCGGTTGCCGCCCCAGCGGAACCTGGTCTTCTCCTGAAGCTCCGTGAAGGCCGCGCCGTAGTTGTCGCTGTCGCTCTGACGCTGGGTGTCCCTGAGTTCGCGCATGGCGGTCTGGTATTTTTCCCGGCGCATCGTCATGGTCTTCTCCTCCACCAGTTCCGCCATGGCGGAAACTTCCAGGTCCTCGTTGGTGGAAATGACGTTGAAGCCCGCGGCCACCATCATCTGCTCAAGGTTGTAGAGTTTTTCGTTGAAGGCCGCCAGCGTCTCCTCCACGGCTCCGCTGTCGCCGGAGGATACCACGGCCTCGCGGGAGGCGGCGGGTTTCTTCTCCATTTCGGAAATGCGCTTTTCCAGCTTGTCCAGTTTCGCTTCCAGGCTTCTCACGGACATGGAAAGATTCTTGGCCTCCTCGCCGGAGGTGTCGCTTTTCTGGCAGCCCAGCATAGCAAGGCTGAAAAGGAAAAGCAGCGTTAAAGAAATGCTGCGCTTCATAATGTCTCCTAAGTTGAAATTAATGAAAATAACTTTCAATCAATTTTAGCATTTTTCGGGAACGAAAAACACAAAACAACGATTTCTCCCCTTGGGAAAAGGAGCAGGTCAAAGGCCGGGACGGCCTTGGAAGCAAAGGAGGGGAATTTAAAGCTCCTTGAGATAGCGGACCAAAGCTTCCCGCCACTCAGGCGGCTTCAGACCCGTAAGGCGGGTGAATTTTTCCAAGCAGAGGACGGAAAAAGCCGGGCGGGGAGCCGGGCGGGGGAATTCGGAGGTGCTCACGGGCTTCACTTCGACCTTTTTGCCGGCGGGGAGAAGGCCCAGTTTCCGCGCTTCCTCCACGGTGGCGCAGGCCAGATCATACCAGCTTATGCCTCCGGCGCTGTCGTTGGTGAAATGCACGAAGCCCCTGGCGCCGGCGGCGATGAGGTTTTTGAGAGCCCAGGCCAGGTCGTTGGTGAAAGTGGGAGAGCCTACTTGGTCGGAGACCACCGTCAGAAGATCCCTGTCCTTGGCCAGGTTCAGCATGGTCAGGGGGAAGTTTTTCCCGCCCACGCCGTAGAGCCAGGCGGTTCTCACGATGAGATATTCGCAGCCGCTCTTTTCGATCTCAAGTTCGCCTTCCCTCTTGGTAACGGCGTAGACGCCCCTGGGAGAGGCGGGGTCGTCCTCCTTCATGGGATGGCTTCCGTCTCCGAAAAAAACGAAGTCGGTGCTGATATGCACGAGAGGTATCTTCCTGGCGGCGCACTCCCGGGCCAGGTTGGCCGGGCCCTCGGCGTTCAGCTTCCTGGCGAAAGCCTCGTCCTCCTCGGCCTTGTCCACCTGGGTGTAGGCCGCGCAGTTGAGGATCAGTTCGGGCTCCGTGAGATCGCAGACTCTTCTGATCTCTTCCGGTTTAAGGATGTTCATTTCCCCCACGTCCGTCAAAAACAGTTTGTGTTCTCCTGACAGCGTCTTTCTGACAGCCCGCGCCAGCATGCCGTTCGCTCCCGCTAAAAGAATTCTCATGTTTTTTATTTCCTTTCGCTGATTACTATTCTCTGTCCGTTGTTGTCGAGGGTGGCTTCCGTTCTTTTCGTCTCCGCCCTGACTTCCAGGTACATTTCCCTTTTGGCCCTCCCCTCCGGAAGAGTAATGTCTTCCCTCACTTCGCAGGAGGCTCCCGGATCCAGATCCGGCAGGGGGATCTCCTTGGCCTTCGAGTCGACTTTTATGATAGCAGAACCGTCGGAAATACGCTCGGTCCCCTGGTTCTGGAAGACCGCCACCATGGTGGTGCTTTTTCCTTGCACCAGTTCCGGCGGGTCGAAATAAAGGGAAGTCAGGGCCATGTCGTTTTCCTTCGTTTTCCTTCTGGCCCGGTGGAGGTTGACCAGGCCGCTGCCGTACCAGTCGTCCGCGCCCGGGGCGCCCAGATCGTCCGCTTCCGCCATGAGTTTCTCGGCCACTTCCGCGGCGCTCCAGTTGGGGTTCTCCGACCAGAGGCTGGCGGCTGCGCCGGAAACCAGTGGCGCGGCGCTGCTGGTGCCGCTCATCAAAACCGTTCCGCCGTTCAGGTAGGCCGAGGCCACCAAAACGCCGGGCGCCACCAGATCGATCCTGGAGCCGTAATTCGAAAAAGGCGCTTTCCATTTTTCGCCGTCCACCGCGCCCACGCACAAAACGCCCTCCAGATTGGAGGGGTAATTCTCGCCCTCCTTGCCCTCGTTGCCGGCGGCGGCCACAATGAGGCAGTTGTGGTCGAGGGCGTAGTTCAGCGCCTCGTCCAGAAGATTTGTCTCCGAGGAAGTGCCCAGGCTCATGTTGATGATCCTGGCGCCTTTTTTAACAGCGTAAATAATGCCCTGGGCCACCGAGAATCCGTCGCTTTTGCCCTTGTCGTCCATGACCTTCACGGGAAGGATCTTCGCCAATGACGCCGCCCCCGCCACGTTCTCCCCGCCCCGGCCGGCTATGAGGGAAGCGCAGGCGGTGCCGTGGCCGTTCATGTCTTTCTGGTAGGCCATGTCGTTGACGAAATCATATCCGGAGATGGTCTGCCCCGCCAGGGCGGGATGCGTTTCGTCCACGCCGGTGTCCAAAACGGCCACCAGAATGCCGTCCCCGTTGCGGAAGGTCCCGCTTTCGTCCATGGACATCATGCGGAGGGCCGAAGAGCCGACCGCCTTCGCCTGCATGGCCTCCTGATTTCCGGGCAGCGGATCCAAGGATACCGGCGCGTTCCTCACGGTGTCGGCGATCTCGTCCTTGCCCTTCAGAAATTTTTCCGCCTGGGGAACGCTCAGATCGTCAGGCAGGACCACTCTTACGAGCCCCAGTTCCGGAATGTCCCCGATCACGGCGATGCCTTTTTCCTTCAGGAAAGCGATGAGCTGCGCCATGGAAACGCCTTCCTTGGGACGCAGGATCAGCTCCCCTTCCAGATAGGAGCCGGCGCTTTTGTCCGTTTCCGCCGCAGAGGGGCGCGTTTCCTTTTCCTCCGCGTCCGCCGCGGCGGGGAGCTCCCGCTTGGTGGCCGCGGCGTTGACGGCTTTTTCCTGTTTCCTGTCAAAAAGTTTCTCCGCCTCCCTGCCCGCGTCCAAAGGAGCGCGTTCAAAGGAAAGCGCGGAAGCGTTCCGGCGGGCGCCCAGCCAGAAGCCTATGAGGAGCGCCGCCAAAGCGACAAGCAAAACAAGAAAAAGGCGTTTCATCAAAACTTACTGCTGCTGGACCGCCGGCTGCTTTTTGGAACTCATCTTGGCAAAAACAATCAGCGCCACGGCGATCACGATAAGGATTATTCCCAGAACAGGCCGCACCGCGATCCAGGCGACGGCCACCGTCACCAGCGTCAGGACCAAAGCGATCAGGAAGGCCGCGGCGCCGGTGATGAAGTCGCAGATGTTCCCGATGAAGGGGATGATGTCCGCCAGGACGTTCAGCGGGCCGACAAGCAGCTTCAGGCCGAAGAAGAACATCAAGAGCCCGGCGATCCTCAGAAGCCAGGTCAGGATGGTGTTGTCCCTGTGGGCGTGGGCGAAGATCTGCTCTTTGTTCAGGTCGCCGTCGTACTGCAGCAGAAGTTCGCCGAACTTGGTCTGGTAGCTCTTGATCTCGTTGCCGACTTTGGCGCCGGCAAAGCTGACCGCGCAGACCGGGGTCACTTCGAAGGAGATCTTGAGGTCGCCGACCTTCGGCGAACCTATGCTGGCGCCTTCGGAGGAGGCGCGGTAGAAGCCTTCCTGGATCCTCGAGTAGGAGCCGTCCAGGCCAGAGGGCAGCGGAATGTTGTTAGTCACGAAAGGCTTGTAAGGCTGTTCGGATCCGGCTCTCTCAATCTGCTTGTCGCTCAGCTCGAAAACACCGATGCTGGCGGAACCAACCTGCCACCTTTCGCCGCTGACAGGCCATTCCGCGGGGTTCTCGTGGCCCTCGGGTTTCTCGAAGGAAGAGGAGTCCACAGGATGGTCGACCCATTCCTTCTTGTAAGTGTAGGTGGTGGTCGTTTCGGTGGAGCCGCCGGTCTTCTTTTTGGTCTCCGATTTCTGATGCTCCACCCACTGGTACATCTCGACCTTCCTGGCGAAGTGCAGGGCGTTGGAAACGGTCTGAGAGAAAAGCGGGTCGGAAAGCGTCTCATCGGTCTTCACCTGGCCGGAGAAGTTGACCAGCTTGCCTTCCAGGTCGCCCTCCGGGGCGGCCGGATCGACGGTGACGCAGACCGCCTGTCCTTCGTTCAGCGTTTTGGTCCGCTTGATGGCCCGGCCCTCGTTCCAGAAGATCAGCGGGAACGCCGCGAAGAAAAGGATTATGCCTATGATCACTCCGACGCAGGACGAGCCGAGCCTGGAGCCCAGAGAAGTGGTGGTGGTTTTGGTGTAAGTGTCAGACATGGGGGTGCCCTCACGCGATGGTTGAATTATAGAGCAATGTTAAACAATATGCTACAATTTTACCAAATAATCCCCTTTTCGTCTTCCGCCCGGGCGGAAGCGGGAACGCGGTCTTCTTAAGCTCGCGGAATAATGGTAAAATAGTGATGAAAAGCGAACTTTAATCTTTACGGGAGCGGGAATATGTCTCTTATCATAACCATCGGAAGACAGAACGGCAGCGGCGGCCGCGAGATCGGCAAACGCCTGGCGACAGACCTGGACATCGCTTTCTACGACAACAATCTTCTGGCCCTGACCGCCCAGCGCACCAACTTCGATCTGCAATACATGGAAAAAAGAGAGGAGCGCGCCCCGGGCCTGTGGGCCTCCTTCGCCCTGGGAGTCCCCATGGGCGGAATAAGCGCGCCCACCGTTCTCCCGGACAATCTTTTCCAGGAACAAGCTGAGACGATAAAAAGCGTCGCCGCCGAGGGCGGCTGCGTCATTGTCGGCCGCGCTTCCAATTATGTCCTGAGGGACATCCCCACCTTGGATATTTTCGTTTACGCGCCCATAAAGGACAGAGTGGAGAGAAAACTTTCCCTTTTGCCGCCCGAGGAGAAATGCTCTTTTGAGGAAATGAAGAAAAAGCTTATCGCCGCGGACAAGGCCAGGGCGAAATTCTACAGCTATTACACCGGGATGAACTGGGGCCCCGGCGAGGCTTTCGACCTTAACATAAACACCGGAAAAATTGGCGTGGAAGGCGCCGTGGAAGTCATCAAAGCTTACGTCGCCGGCTGGAAAGGCGGCGAATAAGCCCTTTTTATTTTTCCTCTCCGCCCCAGCCTGAGGTCGCTTTCCTGATAAGCGAGCCGTCCCCTTTCTCGATGAGAAAGAGCGCTTCTATCCCCTCCGTTTTCTCCGCCAAATCCAATCCCTCCTCCGGAGGCAGGCAGAACAGCAAAGTTGAGAAACCGTCGGCGGTCAGGGCGTCCGGAGCCGTGACGGAAACGGAAAGCAGGCTGTTCATGAAAGTCCCGCCTTTTATGGGGTCCACTATGTGGGTGTAGCGCCCTTGGCCTTCACGGTAATTGTTGGCGTAGCTGCCGGAAGTGGATATGGCGCGTTCCCGAAGCGCTACGCTCTCGTAAAGGTGGGACTCCTCCTTAAGGGGATCCCTTATGCCTATGGTCCAGGGGTGGTCTTTCCCCGACGCCACGATCTCTCCGCCGGCGTCCACCAGGAAGACTTCGACGCCCAGATTCCTCAGGACCCGCGCCGCCCTGTCCGCGGCGTAGCCCGCCGCCAGAGCGTTGAAATCAAGCTTCATTCCGGCCGGCAGCTTCACCCAGTCGTTGCTTCTTTCTATTTTGTCGAAGCCCGTGACCGCCAGGGCGTTTTTTATCTCTTCCTCCGAGGGGGTTTTCCTTTTTCCCTCCGGGCCGAAGCCCCAGAGGCTTATGAGCTGCCCGGCGGTCGGGTCGAAACGGCCGCCGGACAGCCTGTAGAGTTCCTCCGCCTTTTCCCAGGCGGGGAGGAACAAAGGGGAAAGGCGGACAAAGCCCGCGCCGGCGCTTTCGTTCAGATGATTTATCTCGCTGTCCGCCATGAAGCGGCTGAAGGCCCTCTCGACTTCGTCTATGGCCCCGAAAGCCTCTTTCAGGGCTTTGGGGCTGTCCTTGCCTTCCGGAAGGGTGATCATGGTAAACGTGGCCATCTGGAAGCGCTTTTCGCTTATGAAGCGCTTTTTCCCCGGCGCAAAGACAAAAACCGCCGCCGCGGCCAAAATAAAAAAGGCCACGGATATTACTGTGGCCTTTTTCATCAAATAATTATGAGATCTTTGCTGAAGTGGTTCAGAAGCTCGACTCCCTCGTCGGTGATCATGACGAGATCCTCGATCCTGACGCCGCCCAAGCCTGGCACATAGATGCCGGGCTCCACGGAGAAGCACATGCCGACTTCCGCGTAAAGTCCGTTGGGAAGGCCGATGGAAGGCTCCTCGTGCACTTCCATGCCGATGCCGTGGCCCAGGCGGTGGGTGAAATATTGTCCGTATCCGGCTTTCTCGATGTAGTCCCGGGCGACGGTGTCGATGTCTTTCAAAAGCACTCCGGGCTTGATGAAATCAAGGGCGGCCTGCTGGGCGCCTTTCACCACTTCGTAGATCTTGCGCATCTCGGGGGATGGTTCGCCAATGAAGACCGTCCTGGTCATATCGGAGCAGTAGCCGTCCAAGACGCCGCCGATGTCGAGGACCAGGCAGTCCCCTTCCTTGGGCAGGGTGTCGGTGGGATCGTGATGCGGCTCCGCGGCGTGGGGGCCGTAGCCCGTTATGGGGTCGAAGGAGAAGCCCGAAGCTCCCCTCTTCAGGTACATGGGCAGCAGTTTCTCCGCCAGAGTTTTTTCCGAAAGGCGGTTCTTGGCGAGCTTGATGAGCTCTCCCATCACTTCGTCGTTCTGCAGTGAGGAGGCGCGCATCTTGGCCTGCTCCACCCTGTCCTTGTACATGCGGACTTTCGCCACCAGCGCCCCTCCGTCCGTAAACTTAAGGTCGCTTCTTAGATCCTGGAGCCTCAGGAGCAGCTTGGCGGGCATCAGCCCGTCCACGCCGCACAGACTGTTTTCCGGGAAAGAATCGGCCGCAGCCTTCAGGGGATCGTCGCCGTCTTTGTAGCTCTTTATTTCCGCGTCTTTGCATTCCGTAACGGAAAAGAGCACGTTGACGAAAAGATCAGCGCTCAAATCGTCGACATAAAGCGCGAAGAACCTTTCGCCGGGCGCGACTTTGACGCCGGTAAGATAAAAGATGGACATCGGCTGGGTAAGAAGCAGGGCGGCGAGTCCGCTCTTTTTCATCTCAGATCTGAGTTTTTCTATTCTGTTCATTTATTTTTCCTTACTGTTTTTTCTGGATCTTGCCCCAGCTGTCTTTCAAAGTGGCGGTGCGGTTGTATACGGGATGCTCCGGCGTGGAGGTGCGGTCGGGAGTGAAGTAGCCGATCCTTTCGAACTGCACGGGAGTGAGCGGCTTCACATTTGCGGCGGCCGGCTCCGCCAGGGCGTTTTCGTTGACGGAGAGGGAGTCGGGATTGACGTTTACGGTGAAATCCTGACCTTCGGGAACGTTCTCGGGATCGTCGACTTTGAAGAGCGCCGAGAAATTGTTGAGGGTCACTTTCACAGCGGAGTGCGCCGCCACCCAGTGGATGGTGCCCTTGACCTTGCGGCCGTCCGGGGATTCGCCGCCTCTGGTGGCGGGATCATAGGTGCAGCGGAGCTCAACTATATTGCCGTCCGCGTCTTTTACGACTTCCTGGCAGGTGATGAAATAAGCGTATCTCAATCTTACTTCGCGGCCCGGGGCCAGGCGGAAGAACTTGTTGGGAGGATCTTCCATGAAGTCCTCGCGCTCGATGTAGAGTTCCCTGCCGAAGGGAACTTCCCTGGTGCCGGCGGATTCGTCTTCCGGATTGTTGATGGCCGTCAAAGTTTCCGTCTGCCCTTCCGGGTAGTTGATAAGTACGACCTTCAGGGGATCCTGGACCAGCATCAGGCGCTGCGCGGTGCGGTTCAGCTCGTCTCTGACGCAGTGCTCGAGCAAAGCGAAATCCACTACGCTGTCGACCTTGGCGATGCCGACTCTTTTGATGAATTCCCTGATGGCCGCGGGGGGATACCCTCTTCTGCGCATGCCGGAAAGAGTGGGCATCCTGGGATCGTCCCAGCCCGTAACGTAGCCCTGATCCACCAGCGTCCTAAGTTTGCGCTTGGACATGACGGTGCCGGTCAGGTTGAGGCGGGCGAATTCCGTCTGTTCGGGATGGTGGACGTTGTCCAATTGGTCGAGGAACCAGTTGTAAAGGGGCCTGTGGTTCTCGAATTCCAATGAGCAGAGGGAGTTGGTGATGCCTTCTATGGAGTCCTCCAGCCCGTGGGCCCAGTCGTACATGGGATAAATGCACCATTTGTTGCCCTGGCGGTGATGGTCTTTTCTCACGATGCGGTACATGACGGGATCGCGGAAATTGATGTTCTGGGACTTCATGTCGATCTTGGCGCGCAGAACTTTCGAACCGTCGGGGAATTCCCCGGCGCGCATACGTTGGAAGAGGTCGAGGTTCTCCTCCACGCTGCGGTTGCGGTAGGGGCTCTCGACCCCCGGCTCCGTCAGCGTTCCGCGCATCTGCCTTATTTCGTCAGGCGTGGAGTCGTCCACGTAGGCCTTGCCTTTTTTGATCATTTCTATGGCCCACTCGTACATCTTCTCGAAGTAGTCGGAAGCGAAGTAAAGGTGCTCCCCCCAGTCGAAGCCCAGCCAGTGAATGTCCTCCTTGATGGCTTCCACGTACTCGTCGTCTTCCTTGGAAGGGTTGGTGTCGTCGAAACGCAGGTGGCACTCGGCGTCGGGGTACTCCTCCGCCAGGCCGAAATCCAGGCACAAAGCCTTGGCGTGGCCTATGTGCAGATATCCGTTCGGTTCCGGGGGAAAGCGCGTCACCACTCTTTTGAATTTGCCGGCCGCCAGTTCGTCGTTTATTTTCTGGCGGATGAAATCGAGGTGTCGTTCTTCCGTTGCTTTGATCTCTTCGCTCATAGTTTTTTTATGTTAGTTCGTTAAAGAATTTTCTCAGTTCTTCGACTGTCTCGAAAGTTTTTTCCGGGTCTTCCGCCAGGACTTTTTCCCTATCCACGATGCTGCTCCAGAAAACGGAAACGGCGTGCAGTCCCGCCGCCTTCGCTTCAGAGACGTCGCTGGGCGCGTCGCCCACATAGTAGACGTCCCCGGGTTCCAGGGAGAACTTTTTTAGGAAAAGCTCGCAGCTCTCCTTTTTGTTCACGCCCTTTTCCGAGCCCGTCCTTATGAAGTCGAAAGCATCCTCGAGTCCCGTCATCTCCAGGGAAATGGCGCAGCTGCCCTCGGCTTTCCCGGTCACCAGGCCCACCTTCACGCCCCTTTTTCTCAGGTCGGAAAGCAGTTCCCTCATTCCGGGATAAGGCTCCCTCAGGTTTTGGTGCAGCTCGCGGTAGTGCGCGTTGTATTCGTCGAGGGCAGGCTGCCAATTCTCCGGGTGGTCGTGGAGCTTGATCATGATGATGCCAAGCTCGTTGACGCCGAAATGCTCCATGATCTCCTCGTCGCTGAGGTTTTTCCCGAGATAGGTGATCATGGTCCGGCGGAAAGCTTCCACGCAGACCGGCAGGGTGTCGCAGAGCGTGCCGTCCCAGTCGAACAAAACGCCCGTTAGCATTACTTCACCGCCAGAAGCCCGTCGGGCGAAAAGTAGTCGATCTTCATGGCGCGCTTAACTTCCTTCAGAGTCTGGTTGGCCACGGCGGCCGCTTTTTCGCTGCCGGCTTTCAGGATCGCGCAGACTTCCGGCCTGCGAGCTTCCCAATAGGCCCTGCGCTCCCTTATCGGCTGGAGCTCGGCCTGCAGCACGCTGTTCAAAAACTTCTTGACTTTGACGTCGCCCAAGCCGCCTCTGCGGTAGTGGTCCTTCATCTCGTCGAGGTTCTTGTATTCCAGGCCGTACTTGGCGAAATCCTCGTCCTTGCAGAAAGCGTCCAGGTAAGTGAAGACCGGGTTCCCTTCCACCTGGCCGGGATCCTCCACTCTCAGGTGATTCTGGTCGGTGTACATGGTCTTCACCTTCTGCCAGACTTCCTCTTCCGAATCGGAAAGGTAGATGCAGTTGCCGACGGATTTGCTCATTTTCGCTTTGCCGTCGGTGCCGGGAAGGCGCATGCAGGCGGCGTTGGTGGGCAAGAGCGCTTCCGGGAGCACCAGCGTCTCGCCGTAAACGGCGTTGAATTTTTCCACGATGTCCCTGGTCTGCTCCAGCATGGGCTTCTGGTCTTCGCCCACCGGGACCGTGGTGGCCTTGAAGGCCGTGATGTCCGCGGCCTGGCTGACGGGGTAGGTCAGAAAGCCGATGGGGATGCTGTCCTCGAAGCCGCGCAGCTTTATTTCCGCCTTAAGGGTGGGGTTGCGCTTAAGCCAGGCTTCCGAGAAAAGGTCCATGTAATAAAAGCTCAGTTCGCACAAAGCGGGGACCTGGGACTGGATGAAGATGTTGGAGATCTTGGGATCCAGGCCGCAGGAGAGGTAGTCCAGGGCCACGTTCAGAACGTTCTCCCTGACCTTCTCCGGATGCTCCGCGTTGTCGGTCAGAGCCTGGGCGTCGGCGATCATGATGTATATCTCGTCGTAGAGGCCGGAATTCTGCAATTCCACCCTTTGCCTCAGGGAGCCCACATAGTGTCCTATGTGCAGCCGGCCCGTGGGCCGGTCCCCTGTCAGAATGATTTTTTTAGCCATATGTTTTTCCTGAATATTAAAGTTGTCCTTCTTTTTTCAGCGCGGCAAGGATCCTTGCGGCGCAGTCTTCCTTGCTCTCCTTTTCCGGGGAGTAGGTCGCCCAGGGGCGGGACGGTTTTTCGTAAGGAGCGTTGACGCCGGAAAGATCCTTCAGGCTGCCCTCCTGGGCGGCTTCGTAAAGGCCTTTGTCGTCATGTTTGGCGCAATAATCCAGAGATGCGTTGACATACACTTCCCTGAAGCGCTCTTTGCCAATGATCTCCGCCGCCTGCGATCTGGCTTTCTTGAAAGGCGAAACGAAAGCGCAGATGGCCGTAACGCCGGCGTCGTTCAGAAGCTTGGCGGCCTCCGCCACCCTCCTGATGTGCTCCGCCTTGTCGCAGGCCGTGAAGTCCAGGTCGCGGCAGAGTCCCAGGCGCATGTTTTCGCCGTCCAGAACGTAAGCCAATCCGCCCTGCTTGAAGATGTCTTTCTCCAGGGCGTAGGCCAGATCTGACTTGCCGGAGGCCACGAGTCCCGTGATCCAGATCGTCTGGGCGATCTGGCCGAGCCTTTCCGTCCTTTCCGAGACGCTGACGGCGTCGGGATGGCGTTTCAGTCTGCTGTCTTCCTTCTGGGGCGCCAGTTCCGGAGTCTCGTCCGCGATCTCGCGCCTGATGATCATGCCCGCCGCCACCGTGTTGTTGGTGATGGCGTCTATTAGAATGAAGGAGCCAGTGGCCCGGTTCTGCTCGAAGGGGTCGAAAAGCAGCTTCCTGTTGGAAACGATGGAGACGCGGCCTATTTCGTTGAGTTCCAAATGATCCGCCTTCTCCCTGTGAAGAGTGTTGACGTCTATCTTGTAGCGCAGCGATTCGAAGCGGCAGCGGGAGGTCATGGTGGTCTGCTTGATGAAGTAGCTTCCCTGGGGATCCATGGGCTTCTCGCTCATCCAGATCAAGGTGGCCTCGATGCGGCGTCCCATCTGGGGCAGATTGTTGGGGCGGCAGATCATGTCGCCGCGGGAGATGTCGATCTCGTCCTCCAATGTCACCGTGACGGACTGCTTTGGCAAAGCGTATTCCAAATTTCCGTCCATGGTCACGATCTCTTTCACGCGGCTGCGCTTTCCGGAAGGCAGAGCAATAACTTCATCCCCCTGCCTTAAGATGCCGGAGGCCACCTGTCCGCAGAAGCCGCGGAAATTCAGGTTCGGCCGCAGCACGTACTGCACGGGGTACCTTAAATCCACGGTGTTGCTGTCGCTGCCTATGTAGACGTTCTCCAAAAGCTCCAGCAGGCTCTCGCCCTTGTGCCAGGGCATGGTGGTGTTTTCCGCCCGGGAAGCCACGTTGTCGCCCTTCAGCGCGCTGATGGGCACGAACCTGAGGTCCTTGATGTTAAGCTTCCTGGCGAATGCCGTGAAGTCTTTTTTGATCTTCGCGAAGACTTCCTCGGAATAATCCACCAGGTCCATTTTATTGACCGCCACGATGATGTGGGGTATTCCCATAAGCGACGAGATGAAAAGATGGCGTTTTGACTGCGTGAGGACGCCTAGGCGGGCGTCAATGAGTATGACCGCGAGCTGCGCCGTGCTGGCGCCGGTGGCCATGTTTCTGGTGTACTGCTCGTGTCCCGGCGTGTCCGCCACGATGAACTTGCGCTTGGGCGTGGAGAAATAGCGGTAGGCCACGTCGATGGTGATGCCCTGTTCCCTTTCCGCCTTCAGGCCGTCCGTGAAGAGGGCGTAGTCTATTTCGCCCTTGGCCATTTGCTTGCTGGCGTTCTTGATGGAGGCCAGCTGGTCCTCGTAAACGCCCTTGGCGTCGTGCAGCAGATGTCCAAGCATGGTTGACTTGCCGTCGTCCACGCTGCCGGCGCTGCTGAAGCGCAAGAGTTCCTTCTGCTCGTTCTCCTTCAGGAACGCTTCTATGGTTTTGCCTTTATTAACTTTTTTCATCTTAAAAATAACCTTCCCTTTTCTTGATCTCCATGGAGCCTTCCGTGTCGTGGTCGATGATGCGAGTCGATCTTTCCGAGATGGTCACGACCATCATTTCCTCGATGATCTCCGGCACGGTCTTGGCCGTGGAGCGGATGGCGCCGGTGCAGGGATAGCAGCCCAGCGTCCTGAAGCGGCACATGACCTTTTCGGGCTTTTCGCCCTTCTTCAGGGGGATGGGGCCGTCCAGGGGGATCAGCATGTCGTCTCTTACCACCATTTCCCTTTCCTTGGCGAAATACATGGGGACGATGGGGATGTTTTCCTTGTAGATGTACTGCCAGACGTCCAGCTCAGTCCAGTTGGACAGAGGGAAGACGCGGATGGATTCGCCTTTGTTTATTTTGGCGTTGTAGAGGTTCCAGAGTTCGGGGCGCTGGTTCTTGGGCTCCCACTGACCAATTTCGTCGCGGAAAGAGAAGATCCTTTCCTTGGCGCGGGATTTTTCCTCGTCTCTCCTCGCGCCGCCGAAAGCGGCGTCGTATTTGCCCAGCTTCAGAGCGTCGACCAATGCCTTCGTCTTGAGGAGCGCGCAGCATTTCTGCGTGCCCAGGTCGAAGGGGTTCGTCCCGGCCTCGATGGCCTCCTCGTTGCGGTAGATCCTCAGTTCCGCGCCGATGTCCTTGCAGAACTTATCCCTGAAGGCGTACATGTCATGGAACTTGAAGTTGGTGTCCACGTGCAGAAGAGGGAACGGAATGGGCGCCGGGTAGAAAGCTTTCTGCGCCAGGCGCACCATTACCGACGAATCTTTGCCGATGGAATAGAGCATCACCGGGTTGGCGAATTCCGCCGCCACTTCCCTTATGATGTGGATGCTCTCGGACTCCAGTTCCTGCAGATGCGTCAGCCTGTCTTCCATCAGATCACTCCATTTCCTCATAGAAAGCGAAGAGCTTGCTGCTGCGGAGCGGGGCTTTCAATTTCTTGAGAGCCTTGGATTCGATCTGGCGGACACGTTCCCTGGTGACCGCGAAGACCTTGCCGACTTCCTCCAGGGTTTTGGGAGGTCCGTACTTCTCCAGCAGGCCGAAGCGCAATATGATGACCTTCCTTTCCCTGTCGCTCAGCTGGCTTAGGGCCTCGGTGATCTTTTCGTTGAGGAGCTTGCTGTTGGCGGCGTGGATGGGATTCTCCGCGCTCTTGTCCTCGATGAAGTCGCCGAAGGTGGAGTCGTTGCCTTCGCCCACGGGCGTCTGCAGGGAAATGGGCTGCTGGGACATCTTCAGGATGCTCTGCACCTTCTGGACGGGAACGCCGATGTCGTTGGAGATCTCATCCGGGGAAGGTTCCGTGCCGTTCTGCTGGACCAGCTTCTTGGTGGATCTTCTCATCTTGTTGATGGTCTCGATCATGTGCACCGGTATGCGGATGGTGCGGGCATGGTCCGCGATGGCGCGGGTGATGGACTGCCTGATCCACCAGGTGGCGTAAGTGGAGAACTTGAAGCTTCTCTCGTGGTCGAACTTGTCCACCGCTTTCATAAGGCCGGTGTTGCCCTCCTGGATGAGATCCAGGAAGTCCAGTCCGTGGTTCATGTATTTCTTGGCGATGGAGACCACCAGCCTCAGGTTCGCCAGCACCATCTTGTTCTTTTCCTGCCTGGCCTTTTCCGTCCATTTGGACAGCTGGTCGGCTTTGGAGAGGATGTCCTTCATGGGCATCCGGCACTCGAACTCCTGGATCTGGATCTTCTGTTCTTCCTGGCCGATGCGCCTTCTGTTGCGCTCCTTGGTCTCCTTGTCATCTTCCTGCTTGTTGGCTTCCTTGAGGTCGGAGATGGTCTTTTTGGTCTCCTCGATGGAGGCGGCGATCTTAAGGACGTCTTCCGCGAAGTTTTCCACCATGCTGTGCTTGAAATGCAGCCTTCCGATAAGGTCGGTCATCTTCGCGTGGTCCCGGCGCAGCTGTTCGCCCAGCTTTTCCGCTTCGTCTTTCCTGCCGTCTCTTCTGGCGCAGATCATGCGCATGTAAGTCTGGCGCATGAAAAGATCCAGAGATCTGATCTCCCGGCGGATGGGCCGCATGTTCTTGACATAGTTGTCGCGGCTGCCGGAGCTCTTGCGCTCGTCTTCGGAAACGATGTGGTCGAAACGCTCGCTGGCGCCCAGGAGGCTGTTGCACAGCTCCAGCACTCTGGCGGGCAGATTGCCGAAGCCGCCCACGATCTCCTTGATCTGGCGTTCCGCGTCGCGGATGGTCTTGGCCATTTCCTGTTCCTGCTGCTTGGTCAAAAGCTTCGTCTTGCCCATCTGCCTCAGGTAGGTCTTGACCGGGTCGTCGCTGGCGCCTTCGCCGATGGCGGTGTCGTAGCTGTCCTCTATGTCCTCTTCATCCTTGAATTCGATGCCGATGCGCTTCAGGCCTTCCACCACCCGGTTCTGCAATTCTTCCGTATCCTCCATCCGGAGGTCTTCTGGCGCCACCGTGGTGAATTGGGTCAGCGTCACATATTTGACGCCGTTTTCATCCTCAAGGCACATGTCGCTCAGCTGAGCCACCAGGCTGGCTACCAACACAGGGCTTATGACCGCGCTGCCTTCGTCGTCGTCGTCATACTTGGCCTGCCTCTTGCCGCCGTTCTGTTTCAGTTCCGCCAAACGGATGGCGGCCGCCTTCTTTTCTTCCTCGGTGGGTTTCTGCTTGGGGGCCGGTTTCGCGGGTTTGACGGGTTCTTTCTTGGCCGGGGCTTTCGCGACCGGTTTCTTGACGGGCTTCGCGGCGGGTTTCGCGGCCGGCTTGGCCGGGGCAGCCTTTTTCGCGGGAGCCTTCGGTGCGGGCTTCTTGGCGGGGGCGGCTTTCTTGGCAGGAGCAGCCTTCTTCGCGGGGGCCTTGGTCACAGGCTTCTTGGCGGGGGCGGCTTTCTTCGCCGGAGCAGCTTTCTTCGCCGGAGCCTTGGTCACAGGCTTCTTAGCGGGGGCGGCTTTCTTCGCCGGAGCAGCCTTCTTCGCGGGAGCCTTGGTCACAGGCTTTTTGGCGGGGGCGGCTTTCTTGGCCGGAGCAGCCTTCTTCGCGGGGGCCTTGGTCACAGGCTTTTTGGCGGGGGCGGCTTTCTTTACGGGAGCCTTCTTCACAGGAGCCTTGGTCACAGGCTTCTTGGCGGGAGCGGCTTTCTTTACGGGAGCCTTCTTCGCGGGTGCCTTGGGCGAGGGCTTCGCAGTCTTTTTCGGAGCGGGCTTCGCGACAGGCTTCACGACTTTTTTGGGCGCCGCCTTCGGAGCGGGTTTCACGACCTTTTTGGAAGCCGGCTTCGGGGCGGGCTTCGGGGCAGGTTTCACGACCTTTTTGGTTGCCGGCTTCACGCTCGGCTTCGGCGCTTTGTTTACGACTTTTTTCTGGGCGGTCTTAGGAGCCGCCTTCGGCGCCGTCTTTACGACTTTTTTTACGGGCTGCTTCGCGGCAGTCACGGGTTTCTTGGCCGGCTTGGCAGCGGCCTTGGCTTTCGCGGCCGGCTTGGCCGGCGCGCTCTTTTTGGCTTTACTGTTTTGCGTTTTGGTCACAGTGTTACCTTTAGGTTTGCTTTGCGAAGATCTCGCGTTTGTTTTTTCTTTTTTCTTTGTCGGCATAAGGTCCTCACAAAGTTTTTGATTAGGCGCCTTTTTCGGGGCGCGCATCCGCGGCATGACCAGCCTTCCGGCTGCGCCGCCATGAACATTAATTATTTATATTCTTTTCAATGCCTTCCGTCATGCGTTTCACTCCCTGTCCACGTTGTGAGCGAAAAGGACTGTGCATTGCTTGCAAGCTTTCAATTTCTTGATGGCTCTTGCTTCGAGCTGCCTGACGCGCTCTTTGGATATATTGAAGATCTCGGCCACTTCTTCCAGGGTTTTTGGAGCGCCGTACATTTCCAAAAGGCCCATCCTCAAGATGAGGATCTTCCTTTCCTTGGGTTTGAGCTGGGCAAGAGCTTCCGTGATTGCCTCCCTGAGGAGCTTGGTGTCGGCGGCGCGGACGGGATCGTCGGCGTTGGTGTCGGCGATCAAGTCGCCGAAGGTGGCGTCGCCGTCCTCGCCCACGGGTTCCTCCAGGGATACGGTCGTCTGGCAGGCGGTCTGGCTAGTAATGACCTTTTCCACCGGGATAGAGGTTCCTTGGGAGATCTCCTCCGGAGAAGGGGGCGTTCCGTACTTCTGTTCCCATTCCTTTACGAATCTTCTGATCTTGCCGTAGCTCTCGCTCATGTGCACCGGGACGCGGATGGTCCTGGCCTTGTCGTCGATGGCGCGGATGATGGCCTGGCTGATCCACCAGGAGGCGTAAGTCGAGAATCTGAAGTTGCGCTCGTAGTCGAAGCGGTCCACCGCTTTCATAAGGCCGGTGTTGCCCTCCTGGATGAGGTCCTCCAGATCCACGCCGCGGTTGGTGTATTTCCTGGCGATGAAGACCACCAGCCTCAGGTTCGCCTCCACCATCTTGTTTTTCTCCAGAGCGGCTTTCTCCATCAATTTGGACAGTTTGTCGGCTTTGGCGATGATGTCGGCGGAAGCCATGCGGCACTCGATCTCCCGCATCTGGTTCTTCTGCCTTTCCCGGGCGAGGTACTCTTTGCCACGCGATCTGGTCTCCTCGTCTATATTCTCCTTATTGGCGCTCTCCAGTTCGGATATGGTCTTTTGGGCCTCCGCGACGGTTCTCGCAAGGGCGATGATCTCCTTCGCGAAAGACTGCAGCACGTCGGATCTTAGATCAAGGCTGTCCACAAGGGCGGTCATTTTTTCATGCTCATCGCGCAGCAAAGCTTCCGTTTCCTTCGCTTCTTTTTTCCTGCCGTCTCTTCTGGCGCTGAGGGCGCGCATATAATTTTGGCGCATTTCAAGATCCAGAGATCTGATCTCCCTGCGCAGGGGGCGCATTTTCTTAACATACGCGGTGAGCCCGGCTTTGCGGGTCTCTTCGGAGACGATCTTGTCGAAGCGCTCGGACTTGTCCAGCAAGCCGCTGCATATTTCCAGCGCCTTGGCGGGCAGGTTGCCGAAACTGTAAAGGATCTCTTTGATCTCGTCCTCCGCTTCGCGGATCGCCTTCGCGGTGAGGCGTTCCTCGCTTTGGCTCATAAGCTTCGTTCTGCACATCTGCCTTATGTAGGTCCTGAAAGAATCGGTGTCGGCGTTGTCTTCCAGATCGCCGAAGCCGCTTTCCTCTTCCTTTCCTTCTTCCTCCTCTTCCCTCATCTCGATGCCGTTTTGCATCAATTCTTTGACCACTCTGCTCTGGAGCTCTTCCAGATCCTCCGCCGGAACGCCTTCGGGAGATACCGTGGCGAATTGGGTCAGGGTCACGTATTTGACGCCGTTTTCATCCTCCAGGCATATGTCGCTCAGTTTCCCAACCAGGTTGGCGACCAACACAGCGTTGATGATAGCGGCGTTCTCCGCTTCTTTGATCTTGGACGTTCTCTTTTTCGTAGAAGCGGTTTTGGCTTTCGTGCTCTTGGCGTCTGTCGCGGTTTCCCCGACCGATCTTTTTTGCGAAGATCTTGTGTTTTTAATTTCGGATTTTTTTACGGGCATAAGGTTTCTGCGAATTATTTGGGCGCCTTCACCAGGGCGCGCAGCTGCGGCATGACCAGAGAATAGGCCGCGCCGCGGTGACTGATTAGATTTTTCTCCATTCCGTCCAGCTCCGCCATCATCCTTCCGTCCGGCAGAAGGAAGATCGGGTCATAGCCGAAGCCGAATTTCCCCCGCCTCTCTCTGGCGATAGAGCCGCAGCAGTCCCCTTCGGCCATGAAAAAGTCGCCGGTGGGAAAAGCCAGGCACAAGGCACAGACGAAGCGGGCCTGGCGCTTGCCGTCGGGAACGTCCTTCAGGCATGAGAGGAGTTTTTCTATGTTGGCGTTATCGTCGTGGGCCTCTCCGGCGAAGCGGGCGGAGTATACTCCCGGCGCGCCGTCCAGGGCGTCCACGCAAAGTCCGGAATCGTCGGCCAGGACGACTTCGCCCAGCGTTTCCGCGGCGGTCACGGCCTTGATGCGGGCGTTCTCGCCGAACGTCGCTCCGTTCTCCTCCGGGGCGCGGTAGTCGGGATAGTCCATAAGGCCGCTTACCGTAATGTCAAGGTTGGCCTTTGACATCATGTTGGAAAGCTCCCGGACTTTGCCGGCGTTGGTTGTCGCCAAGACGATCTTCATATTTTCGGCGTTGTCAGGTTTTCTTTGCTGTCTGATTCCAGAAGGAGCCCGTCCCGGAGTATCCATGTACGCCCCAGGGAGGAGAGCTCCCGGTTGTGGGTCACGAAAAGCATGGCGAAGCCCATATCTTTCTGCAGCTTCACCAAAAGCTCCGTTATCATTTCGCTGTTCTGGCGGTCGAGATTGCCGGTGGGTTCGTCCGCCAGCAGAAGCTCGGGCTCGTTGACGAGGGACCTCGCGATGGCCGCTCTCTGCTGTTCGCCGCCGGAGAGCTGGGCGGGGAAATGCTTCTCCCTGTCCTTCAAGCCCACCGCGGCCAAAAGATCTTTTGCCCTCGCTCTGGCCTTGGCGTCCTCATGGCCCATTATGCGGGCCGGCAGCAGCACGTTCTCCAGAGCCGTCAGCTCCGCCATGAGATGGTAGAGCTGGAAGACGAAGCCGAGCTTTTTGTTCCTGAGAGCCGAGATCTTCCTGTCGTTCAGGGAATAGATGTCCTCGCCGTCAAGATAGACTTTTCCGGAGCTGGGCGGATCCAGCGCGCCGATGATATTTAAAAGCGTGCTCTTGCCGGCGCCGGAGGAACCCAAAATCGTCGCGGCTTCGCCTTTCTCCAGGGAAAGGCTGACGCCTTTCAGAACGGCGATGCGGTTCTCTTCGCTGCCGAATTCCTTCGTGATGTTCTCGCAGACCAGAAGACTCATAAATTTATCTCCCCTGAAAAAACTTCCGTCGCCGGGCCGGTCATGAAGACGGACTTTCCTTCGCCTTCCCAATTGATGGTGAGCGTTCCGCCGTCTAAGATAACTTTGCCGGTCGCATCCGCGAAGCCGTTCAAGATCGCCGCGACGTACGTCGCGCAGGAGCCGGTGCCGCAGGCCATGGTTATGCCGGCGCCGCGTTCCCAGACGCGCATGCGGACGGTCTTCCTGTCCAGGACCTGGACGAACTCCACGTTCGTCCTCTTCGGGAACATCGGATGCCTTTCCACCTTGGGCCCCCATTCCGCCACGGAAAAACTTTCCGCGTCGGGAACGAAGAAGACCGCGTGCGGGTTCCCCATGGAAACGCAGGTCATGGGGGGAAGGTCCAAGCCTTCCGGCGGAGCCGCGGCCACGCCGCTGGCTTTCGGCGCTCCCATGTCGACCCTGACTTCAGATCCCACGATGACAGGCCGCATGATACCCGCCGGAGTCTCTATGGTCATCTCGTCCTTGTTGACCAGGCCGCGCCTTCTGGCGAAGAGCGCGCAGCAGCGGATGCCGTTGCCGCACATCTCCACTTCGCTGCCGTCGGCGTTGAAGATGGCCATGCGCAGATCAGCCTTGTCCGAAGGATAGAGAAGCAGGAGCTGGTCGGCCCCGATGCCGAAGTGCCTGTCCTGCAAAAAGGAGGCTTCTTTGGCGCTGGGATGCCAGGCGCTCATAGTTCCGGTGGCGTCAACGACGACGAAGTCGTTGCCGAGCCCGTGCATTTTTGTGAACTTTATCTGCATATCTTTTCGTTTCTCACTTGGTCTTCGTAGGTTTCCCTTTTGCGGATGAGCGCCATATTGTCCCCATCCACCAAGACTTCCGCCGCGCGGTTGCGGGAATTGTAGTTGGAAGCCATCGTGAAGCCGTAGGCGCCGGCGGAGCAGACCGCCAGAAGATCGCCTTCCCCGACTTTGGGGATACGGCAGTCCTTGCGGAAAAAGTCGCCGCTCTCGCAGACCGGGCCGACCACGTCGCACACAAAAGTCTCCGCCTTGTCTTCCACCGCCACGATCTCATGGTAAGCGTCGTAAAGCGCGGGCCTGATAAGGTCGTTCATGGCGGCGTCCACGATGACGAAGGTCTTGTCGGGATTTTCTTTTACGTACTCCACTTTGGTGATGAGCATTGAGGAATTGCCCACCATATAGCGGCCCATCTCGCAGACGAAGGTCATGCCCAGTTCCGAAATGGGAGGCAGGATCTCTTTGATGAGTTCGGCGGGCGTAGCCACCGTTTCGTCCTTGTAAACGATGCCAAGGCCTCCGCCGATGTCGAAGTATTTGAGTTCCACACCCTGGGCCCTGAGCTTCTTCACGAATTCCGCCGCCTTTAAGACAGCCGTCTTGTAGGGCTCGGTCTCCGTGATCTGGGAGCCGATGTGGATCTGCAGGCCGACCGCTTCGACGTTGGGATATTTTTCCTTGAAGCCCTTTAAGATCTTCTCCGCCATATCGGCCGTCAGGCCGAATTTGTTTTCGCTTTTGCCGGTGGTGATGTATTCGTGGGTGTGCGCGTCCACGTCGGGGTTGACGCGCAAGGCCACTCTCGCGACTTTTCCCAGCTTCGCGGCTATGGCGTTGATCCTTTCCAGTTCCGGAAGTGATTCCACGCCGAAATAAAGGATCTCATTTTCAATGGCCAGTTCGATCTCTTCGGCGCTTTTTCCCACGCCCGCGTAAACGCATTTTCGGGGATCGCCGCCGGCGTCGATGACGCGCTTGAGCTCGCAGCCGGAAACGATGTCGAAGCCGGAGCCGGCTTTGGCGAAAAGATTAAGGATATGGATGTTGCTGCAGGATTTCACCGCGAAACAGATCTCGCTGGGATAGCCCTTCAGAGCTTCCGCGAAATTGTTGTAGCGCTCTTTTATGTGCGAAGCGCTGTAGAGGTAGAGGGGCGTGCCGAATTTTTCGGCCGCCGCTTTCACGCTGACGCCCTCGCAATAGAGCTCTTTATTTTTCCTCTCGAAATATTCCTGCTTCATGTCGTCCTTAAATTAAAACGCGCCTTCCAAATACGGTTTCTGCAGCTCCAATAGCTCCTGGCAGCCTTTCTTTCCTAGACTGAGGAACTCGTTGAGAACGTCCTGGGGGAAGGGCTTGCCTTCCGCCGTGCCCTGGATCTCTATGAATTCGCCCTCGCCCGTCATGACAAGGTTGCAGTCCACTTCCGCCCTGGAGTCCTCGGAATAGTCCAGATCCAATAGGCTTCTGCCGTCCACTCTCCCCACCGAAATGGCGGAGATCGTCCTGATCAGGGGAGATTTCTTCAAAACTTTTTTCTGCAGAAGATCCTTGACGAGCAAAGCCAGGGCCACGAAGCCTCCCGTCACGGAGGCCGTCCTGGTGCCGCCGTCCGCCTGCAGCACGGTGCAGTCTATCCAGATGGTCCTTTCACCCAGGGCCTGCAGATCAACGGCCGCGCGCAAAGAGCGCCCCACGAGGCGCTGGATCTCGTGCGTCCTGCCGCTTATCTTTCCCTGGGAGATTTCGCTGGCTTTCCTTTCGCCGCCGGCGAAGGGCAGAAGATCGTACTCAGCCGTCAGCCAGCCGTGGCGCTCCACGCCGGGAGCCATCAGCCAGCGGGGCAGCTTCTCCTCGCAGGTGGCGACGCACAAAACTTTCGTGTCCCCCATTTCGATAAGGACGCTGCCGGGAACGCGGTTCAGGTAGGGAGCCGTTATTTTAGCTTCCCTCGGTGCGTCCGCGGGGCGTTTGCCGTTCCTTTCGATGACGATCTCCAGATCTTTCAAACTTTTTATTGCCATTAGCCTTTCACCACGATGTTCAGAAGTTTTCCGGGGACGAAGATCTCTTTCACGATCTCTTTTCCTTCCAGCCATTTTTTCGCGAACTCGTTTTCCTTGGCGGCCGCGAGCGCTTCTTCTTTGCCGACGTCGGCGCCCACCTGGATCTTCGCTCTCACTTTGCCGTTTATCTGCACGACCAACTCGATGGTGGCGTCCACGGTCTTCTCGGGATCAAAGGAGGGCCAGGGCTGCTTGCAGCAAAGTCCCGTTCCGCCCAGTTTCTCCCAAAGCTCTTCCGCTATGTGCGGGGCGAAGGGCGCCAGGCAGAGGGTAAGAGCTTTCGCGTCTTCAAGGGAAAGCCCCTTCTGGGACTCGTTCACGAAGATCATCATGGCGGAGATGGCCGTGTTGAAGCGGAAGTTCTGGATGTCTTCCCCAACCTTCTTGATCATTTTGTGGCGCTTGATCTCGGTCTCGGGATCCTGGGGCACCCTGTCGCTCAGGATAAGCCTCCAGGCTCTCTGCAGGAAGCGTGAGACGCCTTCGATGCCCTTGGTGTTCCAGGGCTTCATCTGGTCCAGGGGACCCATGAACATTTCGTAAAGCCTTAAGGAATCGGCGCCCACTTTCGCGATGACGTCGTCGGGGTTTATTACGTTGCCTCTGGACTTGCTCATCTTTTCTCCGTCTTCGCCCAGGATCATGCCCTGGTTAAGGAGTTTCATGAAGGGCTCTTTGGTGGAGACCACGCCCAGGTCGTAGAGGACCTTGTGCCAGAAGCGGGCGTAGAGCAGGTGTAGAACGGCGTGCTCGGTTCCGCCGACGTACAGCGAAACGGGCAGCCAGTATTTTTCCTTGGCCGGGTCGATGAGCTTCTCGTTGTTCTTGGGATCGCAGTAGCGCAGATAGTACCAGCTGGAGCCGGCCCACTGGGGCATGGTGTTGGTTTCCCTTCTGGCTGTTTTCCCGCACTTCGGGCAGGGAGTGTAGAGCCAGTCTTCTATGCCGGCCAGGGGCGATTCGCCGGTGCCGGAGGGTTCGTATTTCTTGACGTCGGGCAGACGCAGCGGCAGATCCTTTTCGTCCAGCGGCACGATGCCGCAAGAGGGACAATGCACGATGGGGATGGGCTCGCCCCAGTAGCGCTGGCGGGAGAAGACCCAGTCGCGCAGACGATAGTTGATGGCTTTCTCGCCTTTGCCCTGCTCGGTCAGCCACTCCGTCATCTTGGCTTTGGATTCCTTAACGTGCAGTCCGTTCAGGAATTCACTATTGATGAGTTCGCCGTCGCCTTCCCAGGCCGCTTCCTCGATGGAGCCGCCCGCGATGACCTGGATGATGGGAAGATTGAACTTCTTCGCGAAGTCGTAGTCGCGCTGATCGTGCGCCGGCACGGCCATGATGGCGCCGGTGCCGTAGGTAATGAGAACGTAGTCCGAGATCCAGATGGGGACCTTCTTGCCGTTGACGGGATTGATGGCGTAGGCGCCGGTGAAGACACCGGTCTTGTCCTTGGCCAGGTCCGTCCTGTCGAGGTCGGACTTCAAGGCCGCTTCCTCGCGGTAGGCTTTGACAGCGGCCTTCTGCTCGGGAGTGGTCAGTTTCTCGACCAAAGGATGCTCGGGAGCCAGGACCATGTACGTGCAGCCGAAGAGAGTGTCGGGGCGCGTGGTGTAGACTCTGATCTTTTCGCCGCTTTCGGTCGTAAAATCAACGTAGGCGCCTTCGGACTTGCCGATCCAGTTTCTCTGCATCATCTTGACCGGTTCCGGCCAGTCCAGCAGATCCAGGTCTTCCAAAAGTCTTTCCGCGTAAGCCGTGATCTTGAGGTTCCACTGTTTCATGGGCATCTTGACCACCGGGAAGCCGCCCACTTCGGATTTGCCGTTCACGACTTCCTCGTTGGCCAGCACGGCCTTCAGCTCGGGGCACCAGTTCACGGCCTTCTCAGCCTCGTAGGCCAGGCCCAGTTTGTAAAGCTGCAGGAAGATCCACTGCGTCCACTTGTAGTAATTCGGGTCGGTGGTGTCTATTTCACGGTCCCAGTCATAAGAGAATCCCAGGGCTTTTATCTGTTCCCGGAAGCGGTGGATGTTCTTATCCGTGCACTGCCTGGGATGAGTTCCCGTTTTGATGGCGTAGTTCTCAGCCGGAAGGCCGAAGGCGTCCCAGCCCATGGGGTGAAGAACGTTGAAGCCCTGCATGCGTTTGAAGCGGCTGTAAATGTCGGTGGCGGTGTAGCCCTCGGGGTGGCCGACGTGAAGGCCGGCGCCGGAGGGGTACGGGAACATGTCGAGGACATAGACTGGCTCTCTGGTCGGATCGCAGTCAACGGCCGCGTAGGGTTTTTCCTCTTCCCATCTTTTCTGCCACTTCGGCTCTATGCTTGCCGGTTCGTAATTCGGGATCTCTTTCATTTCTCTCTCTCTTTTTTAAAGCGCGACGCCCATTCGGCGCGCAGTTCCTTGTATGTGTCGAAATCCGGCGCCGCGGCTATTTTCCGGGCGGCGGTCTCGCATTCTTCGAAAGTAAAGCGCGCCAGGGCGCGTTTCATGATGGACTGGGCTTCCGCAGGCATGCTGAGCTCGTTAACGCCCAGGCCCAGGTACAGAAGCCCGCTCTCGGGCTTGCCTGCCGCCGCTCCGCAGCAGCAGACGTCTATTTTGCGCTCTCCCCTGCGGGCCGCCTCGACGGTCATGGAGATTAGGCGCAATACCGCCGGGTGCAGGGCGTCGTATAGTTTCGCCACTTTGGCGTTGCCGCGGTCCGCGGCCAGGGTGTACTGCACCAGATCGTTGGAGCCGATGGAGAAAAAGTCCACGTGCCTGGCGAAATGATCCGCCATCAAAGCCGCCGCGGGTATTTCCACCATCATGCCGCAGGGGATGTATTCCTTGACCTTTTCGCCCCGGGCGGTCAGTTCCGCCTTGGCTTCCAGGAAAAGGGACTTGGCGTGGCGGAATTCCTCCACCGTGGCCACCATGGGGAACATGATCCTCACGTCGCCCAAATTGGCCGCCCTGATCATGGCCCTCAGCTGCGTCCGGAAGAAATCCGGGCGGTCAAGGCAGATCCTGATGGCGCGCCAGCCCAGGAAGGGATTGCTTTCCCTGGTTTTCCCAAAAGCCGCGGCGAATTTGTCGCCGCCCAGGTCCAGGGTCCTTATGACCACCGGCTTCCCCTCAGCGGCCGTTACCGCCTTGGCGTAGCTGGCGTACTGTTCCTCTTCGTCCGGCAGCTCCCGGCGTCCCATGAACAAAAATTCCGTGCGGTAAAGGCCGACGCCTTCCGCGCCGTATTCCATCAGTCTTTTCGTCTCTTCCGGGATGGCGATGTTGCCAAGGAGCGTGACGTCACATCCGTCTTTGGTCCGCGCTTTCACGCCGCGCAGAGCCTTCAGTTCCGAGCGCTCCCGGCGCTGTTCCGCCAGGATCTCGCCGTAGACCGCCTGGGTCTCAGGGGAGGGATTTATGATTATCTCGCCTTTGGTCCCGTCCACCACCAGAAGGTCGCCGTCCTCGATATGCGTCAGAAGGTTGGCGACGCCCAAAACGGCGGGCAGGTCCATGGCCTGTGCCACCAGGGCGGTGTGGGAGGTGCTGCCTCCGTATTCCGTGACCAAGGCCCCCACTTCCCTTTTCTCAAGGTCCGCGGTCTCGGAGGGCGCCAGTTCCCTGGCCACCAGTATGCCGCCTTTTTTCAAGACTTCCGCGGGGCCGCTGCCCAGATTGTTCAGGATCCTGGCGGTGATGTCCCTGACGTCCGCGGCCTGGCGCTCGGCTTCCGGCGTTCCAATCCTCTCGAAAACCGCCAAACAGCGGTTCATGAAGTTGTTAAGGGCTGCCTCGGCGCCGACGCCTTTGTCGATCTTTTTCTTGATGGGCCCCAAAACTTCCGGGTCGTCCAGGAAAAGGGCGTGGGCCTCGAAGATCGCTGATTCCTTAACTTTACCCTCCTGCTTCAGGCGCTCCCTGAGCTCCACCAGCTGCCGCCGGCTTTCCGCCACGGCCTTTAAAAAACGCTCTTCTTCCTTCTTGGGGTCTGTCAGCGCGGGGGTGTTGTCCGCTTTCTCGTAACTTTGGGCATGCACGCTCACCATAGCGCAGCCTATTGCCACGCCGGGGGATACGCCAAGCCCCTTCATACGAATTTCGTTGCCCTCAGGCATATAAGATCCAGGAATTGGTTAAAACGACTTCCCGGAGGGCGGCCTAAAAAGACGTCTGAATCGGGAAAATACGTCTATAATAATTTTATTTAAGTTTTGAGATTATACCAAAATAGCGCTAAATTTTCAAGTCCCCCCTCGGACCGGGCGTCGAAGCGGTTTTTCTCAAGCCACGCCGTCCCGGGGCCCTTTTGCTATACTTGGAGGAAAATCCCGCTTAACCTAAATTAAACGCCGGAGTGAAAATGCCCTATCCCCTGGAACCCCCGGCAAGGCTTCTGCCCGTTATAAAAGCCATGCACGAGGGCAAATATTACGATCCGGGAGACCCGGACCTTATGAAGATCCAGACCCTTTGCCTGGAACGAGTTGCCAGCTACAACGAGACCCGCCCAACGGAGCCCGAAGAGCGGGAGAAACGCCTGCGCGCCCTCCTGGGCGGCATGGGCGAAAAATGCTACATAGAGCCTCCCCTCCACGCCAACTGGGGCTGCCACACCTTCCTGGGCCGGAACGTTTACGCCAACTTCAACCTGACGCTGACCGACGACACCTACATCACCATCGAGGACGACGTGATGATCGGCCCCAACGTAACCCTCGTGACCGCCGCCCACCCCATAGACCCCGAAGGCCGCAGAAAAGGCCTCCAGTGCAACAAGCCGGTGCGCATCTGCAAAAACGTCTGGCTGGGCGCGGGCGTCATAGTCCTCCCGGGCGTCACCATAGGTGAAAACACCACCATCGGTGCCGGCTCCGTGGTCACCAAAGACATCCCCGCCAACGTGGTGGCCCTGGGCTCCCCCTGCCGCGTCGTCAGGACCTTCACGGAAAAAGATCTCGCCTGGCGGGAAAACACGATCCTAGGCTTATGAACTTCGAAGTTTTAAATATTGGGCTCACGGATTACGAGAAAGCCCGCGCCCTGCAGCTGGAGCTGGTGGAAAAAAGACTCCGGGGAGAGATCCCCAACACCCTCGTGCTGACCCAGCACCCCAAGGTCTTCACCATCGGCCGCACCGGCAGCAGAAGCAACATCCTGGTCCCGGAAGCCAAGCTCAAGGCCGAGAACATCCAGGTCATCAACGTGGAACGCGGCGGCGACATCACCTACCACGGACCCGGACAGCTGGTGGCTTATCCCATCTTCCTTCTGCCCAAGGGACACCGCGACCTCAAGTCCTTCCTCCGGCTTTTGGAGCAAAGCGTCATAGAGACCGCAACAAATTTCGGCGCCAAGACCTGCTCCATCGAAGGATTGACCGGCGTCTGGGAAAGCCCCACGGGAGAAACTTACCTGCCCTCCTGGCACGGCGAGAGAAAACTCACCTCCATGGGATTGGCCTTCAAGCGCTGGGTCAGCTACCACGGCCTGGCCCTCAACGTGGAAACCGACCTCACGCCCTTTTCCTACATGAACCTCTGCGGGCTCGTGGGCAAAAGGCCCGTGAACCTCAAAGATCTCGCCGCGCGGGAAGTCTCCATGGAAGTAGTGAGCGAAGTCCTTGTAAACGAGATCAAAAAGCTAGTCGCCCCCTGGGAGGAGGAGATATGACCGAAAAAGAAAAACGCCCCGTCAGCAACGCCGAGAAAAAAGCCCAGGCCTTCCTGAGGCTGAACGCCATCGTGGCGGCCCTGAGAGCCCCGGACGGCTGCCCCTGGGACCGGGAGCAGACTTCCTACTCCCTGGCCCCCGCTTTCCTGGAGGAGGCCCACGAGCTCATAGACGCCCTGGAAGCCGGCGATCCCAAGGAAATAAGGGAAGAGGACGGCGACATCCTCCTCCACGGCGTCATGCAGGCCTATCTCTTCGAGGAGCAGGGCCTCTTCGACGTGGCGGACGTTTTGAACGACATCAGCGACAAGCTGGTCCGCCGCCACCCCCACGTCTTCGGCACCCTCCACGTCAAGGATTCCGAAGAGGTCATGAAAAACTGGGAAGCCATCAAGAAGGAAGAAAAATCCGCGGAAAGGAAATCCGTCCTGGACGGCCTCTCCAACACGCTTCCCGCCCTGGCCGCCGCCGCCGAGATCCAACGCAAAGCCGCCAAACAGAACTTTGACTGGACCGAGATAGAACCGGTCTTCGACAAATGCGAGGAAGAGTTCAAGGAACTCAAGGAAGCCCGATCCGAAAACAACAAGGATCACATCGAGGAAGAATTCGGCGACCTTCTTTTCGCCCTAGTCAACCTCTCCCGCTTCATGGACGTCAACGCCGAGCAGGCCCTAAGAAGAGCCAACCGCAAATTTATCGCCCGCTTCAAAAAGATGGAGGAGCTCCTCCAAAAGGACGGCCTCGCCATGCGCGACCAGGACCTCGCCACCCTGGACCGTTACTGGGAAAAAGTGAAAGCCAGCGAAAAGGAATGATCACTCCTCGCCTGCGTTGCCGGCGTTTTCATCTTCTTCCTTTTTCGCTTTTTCAGCTTCTTCTTTCCACTTCTTTTCTAAGTACTTCCTTTTCCCGTTCCAATCTTCAAGAGTGTTCCCGGTAAGCCAATGGTTTTCTTCGTCAAAAACCGATGCTTTGAGCGGAGCTTCTCCTTCCTTTTCTCTGCTCAACTCTTCATCCCGATATCTTTGCTTTCGGTATGTATCCCTCCCATCCCAAGAACTATACGGAGACCAAACCACTTCCTCTTCATACTTCTTCTCCCTTTCTTCGATCTCTCTTAATCTTCTTTCCTGTCTCTCTTTGTATATCTTAGGGTAAGTCTCCAACTGCCAGTTGATCCTCTTTACCTCGTTTGAGTCATTTCTCGCAACCGCCGCGTTTAATATTTTGCACATAATATTCGTGTAAGTTCTCTCGTTTACATCAACTTTCCTAAGTTCCTCCGCTGGGTCGCTAAGCACAAAATATTTGGAAAGCGTCTCGTAATTTGGAGCCCCTCCCAGAACAGCCAGATCCTCACTGGAAAAATCTAATAAAAAATAGATGAACATATCGAGGACAAACGCTCTATCCTTTTTAATCGAACCGCAGACTGATATCAGATTGGTGAGATCGTTGTTGCCTTTGAAATATTTTAGATTATTCTCAAGCTCGTACCAATATTGGTCTCGTCTGTCCGCCTTGGCAAAAGCGTCAAAGCTCTTTATGAACGCTGATCTGAATCTTTGTTCGAAAACCTTTTTGTCAGAATGTTTTTCGGCCAAGCGAAGCAATGATTTGTATATTCCTAAGGATCGAGATACTGTATCTCTGCCTTCAATGGTTTCGGCGTTCAACGTAACATTTGCAACTTTTTGCGTAGAAAAAGCGGCCAAATCATCAAAGGGAAAACAGCAAGTCTTTTCACACAAATCCATAACGCAGCGGATGCCGCCCAAAGTCGCATACAAACTATTCGTGCGATCGTCAACGAAAATGTTGTATAAATATTGCAAAGAAGAATTGTTGCACCCTCGCTCGCTATAAATGGTCAAACAGCAATCTTCTATGTAGCTAAATGTTCCGTTGCCTCTTTTGTCGGTATATTCGTCCGTCGATATTTTAAGATAAAAAGCGGCTATTGCATTCTCGACGCGGTGATCGGCAAAACTCGGCCTTAGGAGGTCCAGATTCATCAAAAAACTGCTTGAGAATTTTGACATCGCCCCGTCAAAAAAATTGCTCTCCGAATGCATGTAATGTTCCGTGCTTTTAAACACCCTCAGCCATCTTTCCTCCGGGATCCGCTTTTCCATATAAAAATGATCGAACAAAAAGGTTAATCCCTGTAGATACATCCCTGAGTTTTGGAGATACCAAACGCTCTGCTCAAAAGCCAAAAGCGGCCTTTTTTTGTTCCAGGCTTTTGGTAATTTTTCAACTATGTCGTCATAAGCGAGATGACCATTCAGCAGCGCCAGCTCCAAGGCCCATCTTTCCTTTTCCGGTTCGTTGGCCATCCTGCAAGCTTCATTGTATCTCTTATTCACTTCTTCGGGATAATACACTCCCCATTCTCCCGTGATTACCACATCGTCCGATTTTTCGCTTTCATCGATTCCTTTCTTTGAGTTGTCTTTTTCCTCAATTTGTGTTTCATTGGAATTCTCTGAAGAATCAGACTCGGTTCCCTTTTCGGCCACAATCGCCTCGTAATCTTCTTTTAAGCTGATCTCTTCCAGCCGTTTTAACAAAGAAGGGCCTAATTTTGGCAAAGCTGCTATCTTTTCCCTAACCTCTTTTCTTACGTCCCTGTTGTCGCCCTTCCATAAACGTTCCCACAGATACTGGTTGCCTTCGGCCAATGCTTCGGCATCATTTTGCAATCCGAATTCAAAGATTTTTTTCACCATTCCCTTTTCATCGAATGGCAGCTCATGATATTTGTGTAGTTCCGCGTAACTTTGCAACTCTTCAGGATTATTTATAAGCTTTTCTTCCGGATAATTTTTGTTTAAAAAATCTTCGGCCTCTTTGTTTTTTCCTTCATTGAGTAAAACTTCGCAATAGTTTTTTATAAGTTGGTATTTTTTTGGATGTTTCTCTATAAAAGCCAGGAGCGTCTCTTTATAAAGCGGCATGAAACCGTAACGCTTCGCTTCGTCGCGATATATATGCCAAAAATCATTCCACTCTTCGGTATTATCTCCTTCGCTGATGTCTTCAGCAGAGAAACGATTTTCCAACTCGGCCAATTTTTCCGCCCGCCTTTTTCCATATGCCAGAAGCTCCTCCTTGCGATCGAATATCAGCATAATAAACAAAAGCTGTTTCTTCCGCCCTGATATTATTTCATTGTTTCCATAAGACCGATATTCTCTGCCTATTTGCTTCTTTTCCTCTTTCAACTCCTCCTCGGACAACAACTGGAAAAAATCCGTCTCTTTGAAAGGCGCCTCGCCTTTAAGGTAATCCGAAAATATGTCTTTTAGTCTTCGTAAACGAGCCGCGCCTTCATTCTGAAGCGCATCATTAGCAGCCACTTCGATTTTTCGATTGGGTTTTAAAATGAAACAGTAACGAGAAACAAATTGTTCCCAAGCAGCGAGCGCAGATCCAGGATCTTTTGCACAAAGCGCTCTTTCCCAGATTTGCGCTACGGATATGTCAGTGTAAAAAGTCAAACGGCTGCCGCAACGAGACAATATCTGAACCGGATCAGGGATGTCTTGGTCGGTAGAAAACGCCTTTATGATCTTTTGGGAAGAATCCCGATCGGGATAATAAAAACTGACGGCCTGTAAATAAAGCGTTTGCCGCTCGTTTGGATCTTTTTCGTCGGCTATTTCCTTCAGCAGATAGTCAGCAGCTTGTTCAGGCCCTTCCAAAAGGTAAACGAATCTTGCTTCCACACATTTTTCTTTCGCTTTCCTTTCTTCTTTGGGGAAAGTTTTGTCAAAATCTGACAAAATATTTCTAACCAACAGAATCTCGTTGGTTTTATTATGGGTGTGATGATTGAATTTTGAAAGTTTATAAGACCATAAAACCAGATCATTTTTATGCTCTTTCTCTATTTTCTCGCTAATGACTTTGGGAACGGGAATTTTTTTCTCCTGCATCGCGGCATAGTAACCTATGACCTCTTCGTAAGGAAGCTGAAAGAGGAGTTCCGGAGCCCAGAAAGTCAAAACATAAGCGCCTTTCAGGGGCTGAGCCGTTTCAACCAAAGAAAGATATTCCTTGGCGCTGACCAAATTGGTTATGCCGGCCATGCGGCTGTGGATCAGATGGAGATCGGTGTCAAAATAGGCCGACCCACGCCAGTAAATATTTTTATTCTTCTCGGAGAATCCGTTTTCTCCATTGAAGAAAAGGTCGTCGCATTTAGTGCGGACTTGTTTTAAACATTTTTCATGTTCAAGAATTCGTGCTTCTTCGGAATTGCCTCCCTGTTCGGCAAACGAATAAGAGGTAGCTGAGGCCAACGCCAAGATAAAGCAAAAGAGTTTTTGGTAATTTTTCATGCTAACTCCGATTATATAGTGGATATGCTATTTTATCATATATTTGCGTTTTTGTCGCTGTCTTTTTGTGTCTCCTATTTGCTATAATGATTATTTGGGAGATTATCATTATGTCTGAAAAGAAAAACGAAAAATTGTGGGGCGGCCGTTTTCAGGACGCCGCCGACCCTTTGATGGAAGCTTTCACCCAGTCCGTTTCCTACGATCGGCTGCTGGCGCATTTCGATATCCAGGGCTCCAAGGCCCACGCCGCCATGCTGAAGGAGCAGAAGCTTTTGACCGAGGAAGAATGGCAGGCCATCGACAAAGGCCTCGACGAGATCGCCGGGGAAATCGACAAGGGAACCTTCGTCTTCGATCCCAAGAAAGAAGACGTGCACATGAACATAGAGTCGGCCCTTAAGGAAAAGATCGGGACTCCCGCGGGCAAACTGCACACGGGCAGGAGCCGCAACGACCAGATCGCCCTGGACGAGAGGCTCTACCTCTGCTACGCCGTAAGCTGCATGCAGGTCTACATCAGGAATCTCCAGTTGTCCCTCACCCTGCTGGCGGAAAAGAACCAGGACGTGGTTATCCCCGGCTTTACGCACCTGCAGTACGCCATGCCGGTCCTGGCTTCACATCATCTGTTGGCTTACGTGGAGATGCTGGACAGGGACTACGGCCGCTTCAGCGACCAGTTCGGAAGGATCTTGAGAAGCATGCCTTTGGGCGCCGGCGCGCTGGCGGGCAGCGGGCTGCCTTTGGACAGGGAGCTGGTGGCGGACAAGCTAGGCTTCCACTCTGTGGCGCACAACAGCCTGGACGCCGTGGGCGACAGGGACTGCCTGCTGGAATTCCTGAGCGCCTGCGCCATCTGCGCCATGCATCTTTCCCGCTTGTGCGAAGACATGATCCTCTGGATGTCCCAGCCCTTCTCCTTCATCGACATCGCGGACCGCTTCTGCACCGGCAGTTCCCTGATGCCGCAGAAGAAGAACCCGGACATCCTGGAGCTGGTGAGAGGCAAGACCGGCCGCGTCTACGGCGACCTCATGGCGCTGTTGACCGTGACGAAGGGCCTGCCCCTGGCCTACAACCGCGACCTGCAGGAAGACAAGGAGCCTCTCTTCGACGCGGCGGAAACGCTGTTCTCCTCTCTGCAGATCCTCGCTGCCATGCTTCCCACCGTCACCTACAAGCGCGAAAACACCCAAAAAGCCGTCGGCAACAGCTTCCTTTTCGCCACGGACTGGACGGACTATCTGGTCAGGAAAGGCATGCCCTTCAGGGAAGCCCACGGCTGCGTAGGCCAAGCCGTCGCGCTGGCCGTCAACAAAGGCTGCGAGCTGACCGCCTTGACCAAAGAAGAGCTCGGCAAGATCTCCCCCCTGATGGACGAGGGCATCCTGAAGATCGCCTCCGCCCAGCAGTCCGTGGAAGCC
>JAGCGH010000163.1 GCA_017649705.1 bacterium | reverse complement strand
CACGGAAGTTTCCTGTATCCGGTCCTTTCGGTTCCTTGACGGGATCGCTGCCCAAGTTGTCGGCGTACCAGTCCAGGCACCATTCGGTGACGTTGCCGTGGCAGTCGTAGAGGCCCCAGTCGTTGGGAAGGTAGGAGCCGACATCCGTGTGTTCCTCGTAGTAGCCTTTCCCGTCATTTGTGTTGTAGCTATAGCGGCCCAGCTTGTTGAGGTTTTCGTCCTCGTTTTCGCTGCTGAGGTTCGTGCCGTTGTTCAAAGCCGTGGTCTTGCCGGCCCGGCAGGCGTATTCCCACTGGGCTTCCGTAGGCAGGTCGTAGAGGTTGCCGGCCTTTGCCATCAGTTTTCCAAAGAAGCTCTTCTTGTCGACTTCCCTGTCGGCCGGCCAATTGGCGCCCTTTTTGCTTCCTCTGAGATCATCGTAGGAAATCTGCTCCACAGGGCGCGTCTCGCCAAAGTACTTCGCGGGATTTTTCTCGGTAATTCCCTTGTACTGCCCCTGGGTGGTCTCGAAGACCGCCATATAGTAGGCTTTCCTCAGCTTGACCTGGTGTTCCGTTTCGGCGCCGGAATGGCCTTTTTCGTAGGAGGGGCTGCCCATGGTAAAGGTGCCTGGCTCGATTCTTTTGAACCAAACTTCCTGCGTCCGGCAGGTAGCGTAATTGAGGTCAGGTCCTGTCGTTGAGGTTCGCATCTTGTTGTCAGCGATGTCAAGGACAAGGTAGTCGGCCTTGTCTGTCACGTCCTCATATTCCACCCTGTATTCCGTAAAGCCTATGAGATTGGTGTGGTCGGTGTCAGGGATCCAGACGACCTTGTGAATTCCGGCGCCCAGGACGATCTCTGAAGCGCCGTCCTCTTCCAAATGGCCAACGTCGGTCAGAAGGAACTCCGAGCCGTTTCCATCTTTGCCGTAGAATTTCGTCTTGAAGACCGGCAGCGTGTTGTCGGAGTCGGTCAGCAGCTCGTATTCGAATTCTTCCCTGTCTGGAGCAGTCTCAGGTCTCACAAGAGCGATGCGAAAACCGACGACAGAATAGTTAGACAAGCCGGGAATAAACAGAGTATTGCGGTGGGCCGAGCGGCAGAATATGGCAACATCGTCCCAGGCGCCGCCCCGGCAAACGCGCAAACCGCCGTGGTCGGGGCCAAGGGGATCAGTTACTGGAGAATTGCCGTAGGATCCGTACCAGTCGAGACACCACTCGAAAACATTGCCGTGGCAGTCGTAGAGGCCCCAGTCGTTGGGAAGGTATGATCCGGCCTTGGCGGTGCCATAATATTTGGTGCTTTTGTAAACGCCCTTTTTGTCGTAGATACTTTTGCCGCCGCCGCTGTAAAAATAACGTCCGAGCTTGCTGAGCTCCGGATCCTCATCCTCTTCCGTTATGTCGGTTCCGTTGTTCCAGGCGGTAGCCTTGCCGGCCCGACAAGCGTATTCCCACTGAGCTTCCGTAGGCAGGTCGAAAATCAGGGAGCCGCCGGTCTTCTCTCTCAGGGCGTAAAAGAAGGTCGGGCACTCAACGTTCCGGCCTTTCTTATCCACGTAAAAATGCTTCTCGTCCACCTGGCGGTCCTTGGGCCAGCCGGCGCCTAAGGTAGCGCCGCGCAAAAGTTCGTAGGTAATGCTGTCCATAGGCCTGGTGGAGCCTTTGTATTTGGAGACGTTGTAGCCGGCAATATATTTAAACTGCTTCTGCGTCGTCTCGAAAAGCGAGAGATAAAAGGCTTTGGTCAGCGTCACTTCGTGCTGAATCTCGCCGCTATCCCTGCAAAGCTCGTCGTCGGGAGAACCCATTGTAAAAGTGTCAGGCTCGATCCTGCGAAGCCAGAGTTCCTTCGTTTTGCATGTGCTCTTCTTGACATTGGGAGCGTCGCTCTGATAACGCATTTTGTTCTTCTTCAGATCAAGGCAGAGGTATTGGGCTTCGTCCGAGACGTCCTTGGCCTCGAATTTTATCACGATGGTGCCGGCATCTACCCGCTTGCAATCCTTCTTGGCGTTCCAAACGAGCGTGTAAGTTCCCGGGCCCACGACAACGCCGGTCCTGCCCTCCCCTTCCAGAGTCTTAATTTTTGCTGGCTTCTTCTTGCCTGGGATCTCAGCGATGAACGAGACCTCGAAGACCGGCAGAGTGTTCTCCTCGTCGTCCGCCTCTACTTCGTAGTTGATCTCGATCTTGCCGTCGCCTGTGACGTTAGTGGTGTAGCCGACAAGTCCTGCGAAAAGATAACTGGAGAACGCGAAAATCAAAAGCGTAAGGAGGAATTTTTTCATATCTTTGTTTCCTTATTTTTCAAGGGGAGGCGCCAGATCATGACGCCGCTGGCGATGAGGCCGACGGAGCCGGCCAGAACGTCGGAAATGAGGCGGCCCCAGAAGAGCCACAGGACTTGGTCGAGCCAGAGGGCCACGAAGGCCAGAGGGATGGTCAGGACCACGAT
>JAGCGH010000021.1 GCA_017649705.1 bacterium | reverse complement strand
TTCTCGATGTTCTTGAGATAGGTCTTTTTGGCCAGGTTTTCGTTGCTGATGTAAGGAGTCTGAAATGGCATCGTCCACCAGGTCCAGGCGGCCGCTCTCTCAAAGATCTCGTAAAAGGAAATGAGGCCGTCGTAGTCGAGATCGCTGGAACTCGAATTGACCGCGGAGTAAAGGCCGAGAGTGAAAAGCGAGAGGCCGAAATAGGTAGTGTAGGAATACTCGTCGTACTGGCAGGCGGTCAAGAAAAGCGCGTCCTCCTTGAGGTCCGGGACCATGTCGCCGTAGAGCCGGCGGTATTTTTCCGCCTTCTTTGCCATCAGTTTCGCTCTCACGCTTTCCGCGAACAATTCGGACTTGTCGACGCCGGGGACCATGCCGCCGGAGAAGCAGGAGTCCAGGATCACGATGATCACGACGCCGTCCTTGAATTGGGAAAGGTCCTCCGCCAGTTCCTCGTCGGTGTAGAATACCTCCTCCTCGTAGGTGCAGAGGCAGTAGGAAGGTTCATCGCTGCCGTGGCTGGAATGGAAATAGACGAAGCGGTCTTCCGGTCCCAGGGAGGCGGCGGCGTTCTGGATGAAGGAGCGGATGGCGTCCTTTTTGGCGAAGGAATTGGTAAGGACGGTCGCCACGGAATAGAAACCTTTGGCGAGCGTATCCGCCATGTAGGTCGCGTCGTTCACGCAGGTGTCAAGTTCGTTGGCCCATTCGTCCTCGTATTCGTCGATGCCGACGCAAAGCACCTGGCTTTTTTTGCCGGCCTGCTCCGGATCGGACAGATTGAACTCTACGCCGTCTATGTGATAGCCATTGGGAAGCTGTGCGACGTAGTCGAAAGAATCGGGCTCCGTGACGGACCTAGTGAAATTGGTGGAGTAGTCTCCGGCGCCTGTGAGCGCGAAATTAACTTCGTGAGCGAAGGTGGCGCCCGCCAAAGCCAGCGCCGCCAGAACAAACAAATATTTTCTCATCGCCTATCCTTGATTGTTATTGTTATTGAAAACGATTTTATCATAAACAATGACGGGCGGAAACTGTTTTTTGTTTTTATTGTCGAAGGAAACTTTTTTAAAAAAATATCCCGCCTGGCAGGCGGGATATTTTTCGCTCGCGAAAAGTAGTCTCACTTCCGGCGCCAAAGCAGCAAAAGAAGCGCCAGGAAGCCCAGGAAGGCCGGTTCCGGGATCTCCCCGTGAACTACCACCTCCAGGTACCCCAGGACCGTTTCCGGCGAAGCGTGGACCGGCCAGGCGGTCTCGCTGTTGCCGCCCGTGGCCACGTATCCGCAGGAGGCCGGACTCGTCATGCCGTAAGGGTTCGTGAACTCGTCGTTCTTGCCGATCAAAAAGAACTGCGTCAGTTCAAGCTCGCAGTCTTCCTTCGCGCATTTCAGAGTGGTTTCGGTGAAATTCTCGTCCGGGTTGATGTGGTAATGATACTTGCGGTCCTTTTCCGAATAAGTGGCGTAAGGCATGTCGACGGCGTCGAAGAAAAGCTCGCTGTTGCAGGCCGCCAGATCCGGTTTGGCGCCCACCCCCACGTTTTCTCCAAGATAAAGCGCCAGCTGCATCGTATCGAATTCCGATTCGAATTCCGAAGCTTCCGGGAAAATTAGGGTGAAGCGGTTGGTGCCGGGCTGCAGGTAGTAATCGAGTTTCCTTTTCGTCAGACTCGCAAGTTTGACATAATCTCCCGCGGAATCAGCGCTTGGAGCTTCGCCGTTGTCCAGAGCCTGGTTTATCAGCTTATAGGCTTCGCCGTCCAGTCTCAAGACCTGGTTGGTGCCCTGGAAGCTGCCGGCCTCGGTGTAACGGGCCTTTAGGCCCTTGTCGAGCGCGTATTCCCTAAGGTAGGCGGCGTGCTCGGAGTAATCGGCCAGGGCGTCGTTGCCGAAGAGATAAATGCCTTCCGCCACCAGAATGTCCATGCAGCCGCCGTCGAAATTGTAGGCTGGAACGGTGGAATCCATCATGGTGTCCTGGTAATAAGGATCGTCGCCGACGCCGCTCATGATGTATATGCCTTTCAATCTTATGGCGCCGCTGGCGGGAGGCTCGACCACAACGATGACCTTAACCTCCTTTTTGCCGTAACCGCCGAGGTCGATCTCTATCTTACCTTCGTGGCGGCCGACGTCCAGAACGCCTTTTTTGATGTTGAAAAGGATCTTCTGCTGCAGGGAAACGGAGCCGCTGGCGGTCTCGGGATCCATGATGAGCCAGTCGGTCTTTGAGACCGCGGTGTAGCTGTAGGAACCGGCGCCCTCGTTTTCCATAAGGATGTAGCCGTCGTAAGATCCCGGCGGCACCAATACGATGGGGGTGGCCAGTTTCGGCTGGGTGCTTTCTTTGGAGACCACTACGGCAAGATAAGCGACCTCGTTGCCGGAAGTGTGGGCCAGCGCCCAGTTGGGATCAAGGTTGCCCTCGGCCACCCAGCCGGGAGAGGGAGGAGAGGTAAGGCCGTCGGGATTTACCTCGTCGCTGTTGGTGCCGGCCAGATAGAAGAAGGGAATGGAGACCCTGTATTCCCCTATCACGCAGGCAAGCGTAGGACGGTCCATCTTGACGTTCGAGGGGAAAAAGTAGGTGGCGTCCTTCCTGGGGGCCGGGGCGCCGCAGACCTGCTCCCCTTCCATGTCCTGGGTGCCCGCTCCGGCTTCCTTGGCGCAAAGATCCGGGGCCGTTCCCTCCGCGGGAATGACGGAGGTGCTCCAGGTGTCGCCGTCGTGAAGGTAAAGGCCAACCATGGCGCTGTACATCAGCTCGTTGGCCTGGGGGCAGACGATGGTGAAGTAGTTTGTCCCCTCTTCCAGAACGGCGTTGCTGAAAAGCAGAGTTCGGCGCATGTTGGCGGCGCCGATGTAGCCCTCCGGAGTGCCGGCTTCGGCCGATCTTCCGGTCATCCCGTTCAGCATGTTGTAAACATTGGGGTCGAGACGCTTGATGGTGACTCCGTTGCATTTGCCCATGTTTTCGTACTGGGCCTTCTGGCCTTTGTCGATGACGTTGCTGTCGACAGGCTCGTATTCCCAAGTGTTGCCGAAACTATACCAGCCTTTCATCACAAGCACGTCCACGCAGCCGTTGAAGGTGGCGCTGGGAGGGTAGGTAGTGAACATGGTGTCCTGATAATAGCGGTTGCCGTCGTCCCTCATGCTCACTTCGCCGACATAGAGTCCGTAGATATGCACAGCCGCCTGGCAAAAAGCCGCGGCGAAAACAAAGGCCAAGGAAAGCGCTAATGTTTTTTTCATGATCGTCCTTAAATATATTTGATTTGATTTGTTTTTTATTCCACTTCCCTGGAAAGGATCTTGAAGGAGGCTCCGTTGGGTCCGAGGGCGTCGCTGCGGTCTATGACAAGGTCCATGGCCGATTGTGAGGTTATCTTGTCGCCGCCGGCTTCGTTGAAGAAGCTGTCCTTGGAAAGTTTGCTGATCGTCTGGGTGATGACCCTGGCTCTGAACTGGTCGCTCCTGGTGGTGATAAGGTTGGCGATGCTGCCGAAAATATCCGGGCTGAAACCTTTGACGTTCAAAAGGTCCGTGGTGTTCCTGTAAGGCTTCAGGCCGGGCTTGCCGTAGGAGTCGATGCCCAGCGCGATGTTGCGGGCCAGGGCGGGAGTGACGCCCTTGAGGGAGGACAGCACTCTTTCCTCCGCCGTGTTGATGTTGATGCGGCCGGCGGAATGGCCCGGGGCCAGGTAGACGTAATCGATCCAGGCCTTGCCGGAGGCGTCCACTCCGGAGAGATTGTGGGGAACGACCTTGATCCTGACGCCGCCCTTGGCGGAGATGTGGCATGCGTGGATGAGGCCGCAGTAGATCCTGTCGTTCTTGTCGTAACGGAAGCGCTGCCTGGTGGAGCCGATAAGGAAAGGATCGTCGGAGGCGGCTTTCAGCCCGCTGTCCTCCAGGGGCAGAGCGTCGTATTCGCCGGAGTCGTAGTTGAAGGCGAAGATCTCCATTTCCGCGTTGTGATTCTCCTCCAGGAATTCCGTGGTGTCGATGGCGTCGTTCAGCCCGAAGACATAGAGGCCGTAGTCAGCCTTGCCAAGGCCCTTGTCGCTCCACTCGAATTCGCCGGCGTCGCCGTCCTTGGTGGTGTAATAGAAAGGCGTGGCGTAGCCGGGGCCGACGCTCACTTTGTCGCCCTTCCTCAGCTTCAGCTGCTTTTCGCCGGGAGAGGTCAGGCCGTCCACGGTAAGACCGGTGCGGGAGCTGCTTATGATGGGGATCTTCTCCTCCCTCTGGGCGCCGGACATGACGCGCAGGGTATGCCCCTTCCAGTTGTCGGGTTCCCAGCTGACGCCGTTTATGGACATGACGTTGCCGTTGGCGGTGGCCACGGTTCCGAAAGCGGGCTGCCAGCCGGAGAGGTGGACGCCCTCCTCCTCCACGTCAAGCCTGATGCCGGTGGTGGTGAAATATTTTCCCACGGCCTTTATGGTCTTCATGTCGGAACGCCCGCCGGCGCCGCCCACATTCTCCCAGTTGTCGCCGGTCTTGATCTTCTGTATCTCGGCGATGTTGGCCATGCCGGCGTTCTTGATGTGCGTCTGGTTGTTGGCATTCTTTTTCGTCCGGCGGCTCTCCGCCTCGCGCACGTTGCCGCCGAAGGAAGGCCTGGACAGTTTTTTCCAGGTGTAGTAGGCCGGGTCGTCTTTTTCAGTGGAATAGCCGAACTCCTCCTCCTCCACGGAACCGTATTCCGTCGTCCTGGCCGCGACCTGGCCGTATTCGTTCTTCAGGGTGAAGGAGACAAAGCCGCCCTGCCTGGGCAGGCCGCGCACCCTGATCTTGTCCCCCACCTTGAGGCCGCTGCCCAAGGGGTCGCTGCCGTTCAGGTCAAGCCTGTTGCTGGTGTTGCCGTAAACATACTTGATCATGCCGTTGGGGATGTCCTGGCGGGCCGTGGGCTGGCGTTCGGAGACGAACTCGATCAATTCGCCTTCCAGCTGGTCGGAATGCCACTGGGCGCCGGAGACGGTGATGTAGTCGCCTTTCACCCTGGTCACGTCGTAAAGGATGCCCCAGTCCTCGTCGGGCAGCTCGAAGACCGGAATGACGGTCTTCTGGCTGTGGCCGTAGTTGCCGTTGCCGCCGCAGTATTCCCTGTCGAAGATCTCCCGGTTGTTGGTGAGGTAAAAATAGCCGTTGGGCTCGATGACGGGATTGGGGTCCTCGTAGAAGCCGCTTCTCGCCTTGCTGTAGTGGGTCGCCATGTCCACGGTGGCCAGAAGCTCGGCCTCAATGCCGGTGTTTACCACCACCTGCCAGTTCCTCAAACTAATGGGATAGGGGGAAATGTTGATGAGCTCCACGATGTCCGGGCGGATAAAATACATTGAATCGCTGAAGTTGATGTTCTTCCCGCCCCTGCCGGAACCGGACTTCCGGCATCTGTCGGAGGAAGTCAGAATGACCTCCACGTAGCCTTCGGAATTGGGCTTCTGGGCCTTGCCTTCCTTGTATTTGTATTTCAGGAGATAATGGTTGTTCTTGTCCTTGTCCTCCGTCTGCACGGAGTGCTTGGCGGGGATGCCGTCCATGTCCATCTCCCTGACGTTGGATTTTCCGTAGCCGATGGAGGGCAGGAAAGCGTGGGTGGAGCTGTAGACCTGATAATAGTATTTCTCCTGCTTGCGGTGCAGAGGCCTGACGTAGAAGGCTTCCGTCTGGCGGGGAAGATCGGTCCACATGGCGCCGTCGTGGTGCCAGTCGCTGTACAGTTTCACCGTGGCCGCCACCATGTTGGAAGCCACGCCGTCCATGTAGCTCTTGGCGTCGCTGCCGCCGCCCTTCAAAACCAGCTCGCGCTGCGTGCCGCGCTTGCTCTCGGAAACGTAAAAGCCTTTGTGCGGGGAGGTCTCGCTGGCGGTGTTGTAAACGAGGCAGGTGGCGCCTTTCCACAAGTTCTCATACCAGCCGCCCTTCTCGCAGTTCAGATATTCCGAGAAGCGCACCGGCGACCGCCTGGGCTTCTCCAAGCGAATGGTCCAGGTGTTGCCGCTCTGGTGCAGGAAGCCCAGCCTCCAGCGGAAGGTGTAGTTGAGATCCTTGTAGCGGTGGCCGTAAAACTGGTTGGCGGACAATATGTGCTCGGGGACGGAAGCGCCGCTGCCGGACTGCGTGGGGAAACTCCAGCCGCACCAGTCGGTCTCCCTGATCCAGCTGCCGTCGTGGGCCATGATCTCGTTGAAGCAGACGGATTCCACGCCGTAGGTGCTGTCCACCGTGGAGAGCGTATGGTTCTCGTCCGTGTAGTCCAGCAAGTTCACCAAGAGGCTTCGCATGCGGGAGGAGGAGGGCTCGAAGGGCGACTCGTTGTTGGCGTTCCTCAGGGCGCGCCTGAGCTGCCTTAATTCCGCGTGGTTGATGTCGAGGGAACGCCTCAGGGCCTTGGCTGATCTTTCGTAATACAGTTCCTGGGAGGCGGTCCAGATGGTGGCCAGATGGCGGAAGGCGTCTATCTGCTTCCTGCTGGCTGGCTCGCCGCCCATGGCCACGGCCAGGGCCTCCCTCAGGGACTGGAAGCACATGTCGTCCCAGATGAGATGATTGGGATTGTATTCCTCGGGCTCGTCTATGCCCTCGCCGTCTTCGTCATAACGGCCGTTGGCGTTGTTGTCGATGCTGTCGCTGCCGTACTGCGTGGCGGTCAGGTTGTCGTCCACGTTGGCCTGGCCGGGTCTCCCGTCCCTGCCGTAGCGGTATTTCACCAGGCGCTGCCCGCCCTCCAGGGAAAGGGGCAGGCCTCTTTTGTCGCCGTCCGTCAGCATGACTTCGAAGGTTCCGAAGCCTTCGTTCTGCTGCTTGGGGCCCAGGGCGGAGGCGGTGTGCAGATTGATCTTGCTGTGCTCGTCCTCAACCAGGACGGCGTAGCGGCCGATGGGCGTTCCGGAATTGTCCCTTACGTAGATCCAGCGCGCCATGGCGTAACTGCCGCCCTTGTCCCCCTCAACGTTGACCGTTTCTTCGCCGGATCTGGGCTTGAAAGTCTGGGACCAGGATTCGTCGTAGCCGTCGTATTCCGGGCTGTCGATGGAATCCTGGCGCAGAAGGCCGTAAACATGCTCGATGGCGGACTGCGCAAGCATGTCGGACTGGGAGCGGTTGAGGCTTATGCTTCCCGCCTGCTCCTCCATGGTCATCATGCCGGCGAAAGTGGCCGCCAAAAGCGAAAGGACCGTCAGAACGGTCAAAACGGCCAGCAGCGCCACCCCCCTGGGGCGAAAGTTAAAATGATTCAGCATCCCATTCCCTCTCTACTGTATCTCTCTTTAAATTCTACCATAAAAAAGCGATCTAAAGAATAAGGCGGAGGATCAGCCGCGGCCCATGGCGCCTGATCAGGAGAGATCCTTGAGCCAAAGTTCGCAGGAAGCGTCGGAAGGCATCCTGAATCCCGCCCTGGGAGAGAGCGAAACGCTTCCGGTGCCGACGCCGTCGGGGGAAGCGGAACGTTTGAATTGCTGGGTGATGAAGCGCTTGAGGAAAAGCGAAAGATATTTCTTGATCTCGGACTGATTGTATTTTCCTTTGAAAGTCTTTCCCGCCAGGAACAGGAGTTTTTTGGGCTCCGCTCCCCTGCGCAGCATGTGATAAAGGAAAAAGTCGTGCAGCTCGTAGGGGCCTATCAGTTTTTCCGTTTCCTGGTTCTTCCCCTTCTTTTCGCCGGGCAGAAGTTCGGGGCTGACCGGCGTGTCCAGAATATCCGTCAATATTTTTTTGATCTTTCCGCCTTCCTTTTCAGCAAGCCAGGCCGTCAAGGCTCTCACCAGCGTCTTGGGCACGCCGCCGTTGACATTGTACATGCACATCTGGTCGCCGTTATAGGTGGCCCAGCCCAGGGCCGCTTCCGAAAGGTCGCCGGTGCCCACGACAATGCCGCCGCATTTGTTGGCCAGGTCCATTAGGATCTGCGTCCTTTCCCTGGCCTGGGCGTTCTCATAAGCCGCGGAGCGGTCGTTGATGTCGTGCCCGATATCCTGGAAATGCTGCCGTATGGCTTTTTCGATGTTTATTTTCCCGAAAGAGATCCCCAGCTCCTTCATGAGCTTTTCCGCGTTGCTCTTCGTTCTTTCGGTGGTCCCGAAGCAGGGCATGGTGACGCCCCTGATGTTCTTGGGATCCAGGCCGCCCAGTTCGAAGGCGCGTTTGATGACGAAAAGCGCCAGGGTGGAATCCAGTCCTCCGGAAACGCCCAGGACCGCGCTCTTCGCTCCGATCTGCGTGAGTCTTCTCAGAAGCCCCAGACTCTGGATCTCGAAGACTTCCCGGCAGCGCGCCGCCCTGGCGGCCGGATCCTCCGGCACGAAGGGCGAAGGCGAAAGCCGCGGCTCGGGGTCGAACTCGGATGCCGCTTTGAAAACCGCCGTCGCTTCCGCGGGAACTTCCTCGCAGGGCCGCTCGCGGAGTAAAAACTCGCAGTCGGCGTCCGCCCAGACTATGCCCTCTTCAAGGCTGAACTGCTCGCGCTTCGCCAGGATCCTGGCGCCTTCCGTAATGAAGGCCCGCCCGGCGAAACAATTGTCGGTGGAGGATTCACCCAGCCCAGAAGAGGCGAAGACCAGCGCCCTGCGGAAAAGGCGGGACTGGGCGCTCATAATATTTTGGAAAGCCTCGAAACCTCCGGCCAGCTCCGGCATGGCGCCGAGAACGGCCAGGATCTCGCACTTCCCCGCCCGCTTCGCTATTTCCTGAGCGGGATCCGTCAGCTGGGAAAGGAAACCGACGGAGAAGGAAAATTCATCTGATCTGAAAACGATGTCAGAACCGTATTTGACCGTCTGCCCGCAGAGGATCGTCTCCCCTCTCAGGGAAGACGGCGGCGCGGCGAAGCAGGCTTCCTTCGGCATGGTGTTCAAGACCACGCCAAGGATGGCGCCCTTCCGGACCGCGCAGGCGGCGGAATAAAGCCGGCCGCCGATGTCCAGGGGAAGGCCCAGAAGGCAGACCGTGTCGTAAGCCGCCGAAGCCCTCACGAAATGGTGCAGGGCCGTCAGCGCGCCCTTCAAAAGAGCAGGCTGGGTGAAAAGGTCCTGACAGGTGGCGCCGGTCAGCGAGAGTTCCGGGAACACAAGAAGCTGCGCCCCCTTTTCCGCCGCGCTTTTCACGCAGCGCAGATGATTGTCGGCGTTGCTTGCGCAATCAGCCAGCGCCAGCGGCGGGACAGCCGCCGCCAGACGCGCGAAACCGTAGGATCCCATGGTAAAGCGGTAATATTGTTTAAAATTATTCCTGCGTTTCCTGACGCTGCATCATAGCCAGGTAGCGGTCGGCTTCCTCGTCGCTCTCGAAGACCTGCTCTTTGGGCAGGGCCCTGATGATCTCGATGACCTTTGCGACCTGGGGCTGGGGCTTGGAGATGACCACCACGCCTTTCTTCTGAAGCACGCCTTTCTGCAGCTTGAAGATCACCCGGATGCCGGCGCTGGAGAGGAATTCCAGTTCCGCCAGGTTGAGGATGATAATCTTGGCGTCCGCGGAAAGAATGGTGTCCACGGCTTTCTCGAAATCGGGGGAAGTCAGGCTGTCGAGACGCCCGGCCAGGGAGACGGTATATCCCCTGGGCTCGCGGGTGGCGACGGTGATCTTGAGATTTTCATTCTCCGAAACTTCCGGAGCCTCGGTCATCTTGTCCATGGCGCGGCCGGCCAGTTTCTCAAGCTCTTTCTTCTGCAGCATGGTCAGATATTTGTCCGCGGCTTCCACATCCTGGAAGATCTTCTCCTGGGGAAGGGCCTTAACTATCTCGAGAACTTTGGAGACCTGGGGCTGGAGGCGGGAGACTACCACCACGCCTTTGGCTTTCAAAACGCCTTTCTGCAGTTTGAAGATCACTCGGATGCCGGCGCTGGAGAGGAAATCCACCGCTTCCATGTCCAAGATGACGATGCAGATGTTCTGGGCCAGGACCTGGTCCACGACTCTCTCCAGATCCGGAGCGGTAATGCTGTCGAGACGGCCGTAGGGCGTGATGACGACGCCGCCTTCCTTCCTGGGGGTGACGTCCACTTTGATCTTGGCACCGGCCACCGAAACGTTTTCTTTCTGATTCTGCATCTTGGCCACTTCCTTTTCCTGGATGGCGGCCAGATATTTGTCAGCCTCCTCCATATCCTCGAAGATCTGTTCCTTGGGCATGGCCCTGACGATCTCGAGGACCCTGGCGACCTGGGGCTGGGGCTTGGAGACCACCACCACGCCGCGGTTCTGAAGGATGCCTTTCTGCAGCTTGAAGATCACCCTGATGCCGGCGCTGGAGAGGAAGTCCACTTCCTTCATGTTGAGGATGACGGTCTTGACCTTTTCCTCAAGGATCTTGTCCACGGCTTTTTCAAATTCGGAAGCCGTAATGCTGTCAAGACGGCCCTGGGGGCTGACGACGTAACCACCGCCCTGGCGAGGCGCGATATCGATTGTGAATGCCATAATATTCTCCTTAAAAAATTATATAGTCATGATCTCGTTGTCTTTCGCTTTGACCAGGTCGTCAACTTTCTTGATGAAGTTGTCGGTCTCGGTCTGAACGCTCTTTTCGCCCTGCTTGCGCTGGTCCTCGGTCAGAAGCTTGTCCTTTTCCATCTTCTTGATCTTTTCGATGCAGTCGCGGCGCAGGTTGCGGATGTTGACCTTGGTGTCCTCGCTGTACTTTTTCGTAAGTTTCGTGAGGTCCCTGCGGCGCTCTTCCGTGAGCTCCGGCATGGGAAGGCGGATGACGCGGCCGTCGTCCACCGGCGTGATCCCCACGGGAGACGCCTGGATGGCGCGGCAGATGGCTTGGACGCAGTTGACGTCGAAGGGCTCGATCTTGATGGTCCTTGGATCAGGCACGGTGAGGTTCGCAAGGCTCTTTATCGGCGTCATGGCGCCGTAATAATCGACCTTGATGTCCTCCACGATACCGGGTGAAGCCTTTCCTGTTCTGATCTCCTTGAACTGATAGGAAAGATGGTCTAGCGCTTTCTGCATACTGACCTGCAGTTCCTTGATCTGGGCTTTGTAGGGCATAGTTTCTCCTTAATGACATAAATTACATTGTTTATTGATTTTACTATTTAACGAAAAGAGTGTCAATGCGCCGCCCCGGAGACTAGCTGTTTCAGTGGCAGATCGGGAAATCCTTCCCTTTTTGCCAAAGCGTTTCTACAATTGAGTGCGAATAAACCAACCTTTCGAAAAACCATGCTAGCCAAAGCCTATTCCTTCGCCTCCTACGGCGCCCAAGCCCGCCTCGTCACCATCGAAGTGAACGTCTTCGAAAGAAAAAGCGGCGAATACGGCACGGAGCTGGAGGACGACCGCCAGTCCGCCACCATCATAGGCCTCCCCGACACCGCCATACGGGAAAGCCGGGAAAGAGTCCGCAGCGCCCTCTATCACGCCGAACTGCGCTACCCCAAAGGGCAGATCGTCATCAGCCTCGCCCCCGCGGACCTGAAGAAACACGGGCCGGCCTTCGACCTGCCCATCGCCCTGTGCCTGGCGGATTGGGCCGCGCGGAAGGAGAACGCGCTCCCCGACCGTTCCAAAAACCGGATAGCCGCCATCGGAGAGCTGGCGTTGGACGGATCCTTGCGTCCAGTGAGGAACGTCATCAGCTGCGCCGCCGCCGCCCGCGCCCTGGGCTTCAAATATCTCCTTGTTCCGGCGGCCAACGCCAGGGAGGCCGCTTTGATAGGAGGTTTGGGGATCATAGCGGCGGAGAGTTTCAGCGAGGCTTTGAGATTTTACGCCGAGCCGGAGAAAAGCCCGCTGGTGCAGCTGGACGGAAGAGCGCTGCTTCAGAGTTTCCCGAACTACGGCTGCGACTTTTCTGAGATCCGGGGGCAAAGGGCCGCCCGCCGGGCCGCCGAGATCGCCGCCGCTGGCTCCCACAATCTGCTGCTGTACGGGCCTCCCGGCTCGGGAAAAACCATGCTGGCCCGCCGGCTGCCCACGCTTCTTCCGCCGATGAACGAAAGGGAGATCGTGGAAAGCGTGCAGGTAAGGTCCGCCAAGGGGACCGTGCCCAGGGATCTCGCCCTGATAGCCCAGCGTCCCTTCCGCTCGCCCCACCATTCCGTTTCCATTTCGGGGCTCATCGGCGGCGGGACCCAGATCGAGCCGGGGGAGGTCTCCCTGGCCCACAACGGCGTCCTTTTCCTGGACGAGCTTCCGGAATTTTCCCGCCCCGCCCTGGAGGCGCTGCGCCAGCCCCTGGAGGACGGTTTCGTAAGCATAACGAGAGTCTCCGGCACCGTGAGGTTCCCCGCCTCTTTCATGCTGGTGGCGGCCATGAACCCCTGCCCCTGCGGATACCTTGGGCATCCCAGGAAGAAATGCGTCTGCCCTTCCAGGGTGGTGGAAAACTACCGCTCCCGCATCAGCGGACCTCTTCTGGACCGCATCGACATGCACGTGGAGATGCCCTTCGTGGACTACGACGAACTGACTTCGGAAGCGGCGCCGGAAAGCTCGGAAAAAATAAGGGAGCGCTGCCTCAGGGCCAGGATGATACAGTGGGAGCGCTATAAGAAAACTCCCTGGCACAGCAATTCCCAAATAAGCAGCGCCGGAGCCAGGCGCTTCTGCCCCATGACGGCGGCCGCGGAGGCCCTGCTTCGCAAAGCGGTGACGAAGCTGGCGCTCTCGGCCAGGACTTACACGCGGATCATGAGGGTGGCCAGAACCATAGCGGATCTGGAGGGCAGGGAGAGGCTGGAGGAAAAGCATCTTCTGGAAGCCCTGCAGTTCAAAGGCTTCCGGGAGATCTGAGGGATCATTTTATTTTTACGGCCACCAGCGTCATGTCGTCGTACTGCCGTTCGCCGTCGGTGAACTTGGCGAGCCTTCCCTGGATGGCCTGCAGAGCCTCGAAGGGGCTCAGATTCCTGGCGTTTTCCAAAGCCAGGGCCAGCCTGTCCCGGTTGAACTCCTCCTTGCGGCGGTTGAGGGCCTCCACCACGCCGTCGGTGTAGAAAAGGGCCATGTCCCCTTTCGACAGCTGGTATTTCACGTCCTCCACGGATTCGCCGAAAACGTCGGAATCCAAAATTCCCAGCACCATGCCGGAGCTGTTGCAGACTTTTACCTCCGCCCCGCCGAAGGCCGCCAGGAAAGGCTCGTGCCCGGCCTTGGCGCAGACCATCTCGGCGCTGTTCACGTCTATGATGGCGTAGATGACCGTCACGAACATGCCCTCCGGGATCAGCTGAATGAGATGGGTGTTGAGATCCGTCAGCAGTTTGGCGGGAGATAGCACGTTTTGGGAAAGGGCGGACATCAGGGCCCGGGTGGAGGCCATCACCAGACCCGCGGGAATGCCTTTGCCGGAAACGTCCGCCACAAGGATCCCAAGGTGGTCCTGATCGACCCTGATGAAGTCGAAATAATCGCCGCCCACCCTGTAGGCGGTCTTGTAGAGGGCCTCGCATTCCACCGAGCCCATCACGGCCCGGGAGGTGGGCAGGAGATGGTTCTGGATGCTGGCGGCGGTCTCCAGCTGGGAATCCACGCTGGCTTTTTCGCGGATCTCGGCGATCATGGCGAGATAGTTGAGGGTCCAGCTGACCACTTCCGCCATGCTTTTCGCAAGCTCCACGTCCTCCATATTGAACTGGCTCTTGCTCCTTTTGTTGGCCACCACAAGGATGCCGGAGACTTCCCCCCGGGAGCGCACGGGCACCACGAGCATGCTCCAAAGGGCGTAAACTTTGTACCTGACCTTGGCCTCGCATTCCTTGAGGCTGAAATTGACGATCCTTTTCTGGTCCACCGCGGAGGCGAAGGGCGTGACGTTCAGGGGAAAAGCCGTGGACTTAAGGAACTCGTCCGTTTTCTCCTCGTTGCCGGCGATGAGCTTGAGCTTCTCCTCGCTGATGTCGAGGCAGCTGGGGAAAAGGCCGGAACTGCGGAGCATCTTTATTTTGTTCTGCTCCTTGTCGTAGGAAAAATACGCGGCGCAGCCGCAGTGGAAGCTTTTCCGGGCGGCTTCGGTGAAATGTTTCAGCAAAGCCTCCACAAGTTCGCCGCTGTTGACGTTGCTGTCCTGAAAATTAGACCTGACCGTCTGGGAAACGTGGTTGAAGAGCGCCATGATGCTCTCCTGGGACTCCCGCATCCTGTCGGCGTGGGCTTCCGCCTCCCGGGCGGCCTTCTTGTAACGCCAGGCTTTCACAAGCGCGTGCAGAGCAAAAAGCAGCGCGATAAGCGCCGCCAATAAAAAGAGCCAGGTCATGGGCTCCGCTTCTTTAAGATGCTGCCACACCGCGAGCGACCTCCCGCCTTATTTCTGCTGGCGCAAAAACTCCACAACGTCTTTGAATTCCACGGCGTTGCGTTCGTTGATCTTCGAAAGGGTAAGATGAGCGTCGAGCATAAGCTCGGTTATCTCGACTTTGTCGTGGACGGTGCTTTGAAGGGCGGAGTACTGGCCGTCGCCGCCGTAAGCTGCGTCCCTGATGTCCAGGATGTCCAGGAGGCCCAAAGTGGTCAATATGTTCTTGACATGATCAGAAACGTTGAAGATCTTGACGAGATTCTCCCCGTCTTTCTTGGAGCTCATGCTCAGGGCCACCAAGGTCCCGATGAAAGTGCTGTCCAGGGTCTCGCAGTCGGAAAGGTCTATGAAAACGCCCATGCCCTCGGAGAGGCTTTTTTTGACAAAGTCGCGAAAATCCGCCACCACCTGGAATGTCCCGCGTCCGATTATCCGGACGTAGGCGGTCCCGTTGCCCTGGGCAACTTCTATTCTGTTATTGCTGTGTCCTATCATTCTTTTTTTCCTCGCGTGCCTTTTCCAAAAAGCCTATGGATGATTCTTTCCGATATTAATTAAATGATACCAAAGTTGGGAAAAATAGACAAATTCAAATTTCGAAGGCCTGCTCCCGGGGCCGGCGTTACATCTGGGACATCAGAAGCCACTCCGCCATCAAAAAGTGCACTCTCTCGATGAGGGCGGAAAGGCGCGACATGAAGGTGTTGCCGAAGAAGGCCCCCAGGGCGATCATCAGATACCAGCGGCCGATCTTCGAACTGCCCTTGACGATGGCGTTCTTGTTGCCGAAGGCGAAGAAGAAATACATCAGAACGGAGACGGTTCCGATTACGAAGATGGCGTTCTCGCAGCCGGCGTAGAAGCGGTCTATAAAAGGCGCGCCGGGCATGGCGTACTCCGAGGGGCAGAGGTTCTTGAAGGTGCCGGTTATCTGGGGAATGAGCTGGTTGAAGGTGTCCTTGAAGGCAAGCCCCGCTCCGGCGCCCAATGATATGCACATGGCGATGCGGCTGACCCAGAAATATTTTTTGCTGTATTGGAAATACCACAGAAGCCCGATGACGCCGGCGAAGATCAAAGCGACGGTCGCTATGTCCTCCCGGGTGTAGCTCCCGGCCATAACGTTCATCAGCGACTTCTTGATGGGAACGAGCCACTGGCTGTAGAGGTTCTGGCGCATGACCACGGCGCAGCTGTAGCCCGTGGCGCAGCCAAGGAGCGCGTGCTCGAAGAAGCGGTAGAAGGGGTTCTCCTTGAAAAGGAAGCTGTAGACCGCTATGCAGCTCAAAGCGGCCACCCAGGTCTGCAGGCGGTAGATGAAATGGCTGGGAAGCTCCAGGTCGGCTATCCTGGCCGTCACGGCGGGAGAATGCATCGCTTTCACTTCGCCCCAGGCCGCCAGGATAAGCACCAGCGCGGCGATCAAAAGCCAGAAGATCTTGCTTGTTTTCTGCATGTTTTTTCTCCTTTATACGTTCGCCCTGCGGCTCTGGGCCTTGGACATGAACATTGCGAAATTGCTGATCAGAATGGACACCACCACGAAGAGCGTGGCGAAGGACTGGACGCTGACGGTCTTGGTGCCGATGCCTGTCTCCTCGGTTATACCGGCGTCGATGATCCTCTTCTCGTAAGCCGCCGCGCCCGCCGCCCCGGCCAGGAGGCCGCAGAGCTGTCCAGAATCCAAGTACGGATAGGCCGTGGAGCTTTCGATGCCCGCGGAGCCCGCCGCCAGGGGCGTTCCGTAGACCGACTGCACGAAACCGATCCAGGGGATGCCGCCCCAGGAATAGGCCACGCGGTAGATCAGGGAAACGTCGTTGATGCTCTTGAAATTCTTCATCATGGGTATGTCGCCCAGGTCGCGGCCGTTGATGTCCTTCACCACGAAGCCGTGGATGTCCTTGGCCAGGCTTTGCAGCGTCACGCCGCCGGCGTTCACGATGGCCTGGAACATGACGTAGTCCTCGCCGTCCGTCTTGCCCATTTTCTTAGCCACTTCGTCCAGGACCTGGCGGCCGAGCTTCTGGCCCTCCACGTTGGTGGTCCAGGTCAGGACCATGAATTTTATGTTGCGGGAGAAGAGGTGCTGGATGAAGGCCTTGAACTGGCCCTCGCACTCGCCCCTGTTGCCGGCGCCGTAGTCGCAGTCGATGAGGACGGCCTTGTCCAGGGGAAGGCTTTCCACCTTGTCGTACAGTTTTCCGACCCACACCGGGTTGGGCACGGGCATCTTGACCTGCACCATCTCGAAAACTATCACCACCACCGCGAAAAGCGCGTAGAGGATCCTGGGATCGCAGAACTGGATCCTGTCCCAAAGAGAGCGTTTCTTATTTTCTTCAGTCATGATCAATCCACCGATGAATATACGCTGTTATCGAGTCCCAGCCAGATCCGCAAGGAGATCGCCACGCTGCCTATAAGAGTGCCGATAAGGACCGCCCTGTAGGCCGCGGCGTTCAAAACGCTCAGAAGTTTCCCGGAAAGCCAGGGAAGCTGCAGAAGCTTCCAGCTCTCGGGCACCAGGGAAGCCAGAAGTTCGCCGATGGGCATCTGCCCCACCATGCACACTATGGCCGCCGCCATCAAAAAGCCCGCTTCCAGGCTCCTCACCTTGAAGGAGCGGTAGGCCGCGCTGATCATGTAGAAAGTTATCATGGAGAAGACCGCGCTGCCCATGGGCGCCTGGATGGCATTGAAGAGGAAGTCGAAGGTAGTCTTCCAGCCCGTGCCCCTGGCCTCGTCGGTCTGGCCCTTCAGGGCGCACACGATCATCACCGCCAGGAAAATGAGGAAGACCGCGCTATAGCCGGCGTTTTTCAGGAAATTCCTCATGGGCGCGCCGCCGCCGGGAAGTTTTTCTTCTCCCTGGGGCGCGTTGTAATTGAGGGCGCTCTGGTAGATCTTTTTCCCGTGGAAGAGCATCAAATTGATCATGGCGATGAAGATCGCGAAGGAGCCGACCACCGTCAGGAATTTGCCGGCCCACTCGGTGCCGTAGGAGAGATAGGTGGGCTTGGGCTGCGCGCCGACTTTCTTGTAAAAAGTCATTTCGGTGGCCAGGGGCGAGCCGTCGGAAAGGTCCCTCAGCTTGACGGCGCAGAGAGTCGTCTCAAAGGGCGAATCGATGGGCCGGCCCTTCTGGTTCTGTTTGGTGCCGAGGTAAAGGGTGCCGTCCGAGGAGTCGCAGCGGCCGCCGGCGTACATGGTGTCGTTGCTGCCGCTGCCATGGGGGGCTTTCCAAACCAAGGGCGTCCACTGCCCGGACCCGTCTTTCCTGAACTTCATGATCTCCCTGTCCATGATGTAGAAGAGCGTGGGGGCTCCGCCCTCCAGCGCCACGTCGAAGGCGTTGGGGGATTTTTCCGTCAGGGTGGTCCCCGCCAGGGGCTCCGCGTCCAGCGCAAGATGCTTGAGGTCCGGGCCCGCGGCGTGGAAGATCCTGTAAGTCATGGTGAAGAGGAAGACCTCCCACCGTCCGTTGGCGTACTCCGCGGCGAAGGTCTTTATCCTGTCTGGCAGAAAGCCGTTGGGGTCGTTCTCGGAAACTTTGAAAAGGCCGTTGGTGGAGAAGACCGCCGGGCCCCTCTTCTGGAAAGTCTTGCCGTCGTCCTTGCTCTCGGCGAAGCAAAGCACGGGCTCCTTTTCGTTCTGCCCCATATAAAGGAGCGTCAGCCCTTCCGGAGTCGCTGCGCAGTCAGGCTCCGCGAGCCCGTACTGGTCGAACTTCATAAAAAGCGAGCGCTGCAAGACCGGCAGCGGATCCTTTTTCCAGGCGCCGTCGGTTTTGACCATGCGGCCTATGGCGCCGCGGCCCTTGTAATAGCTGCCCACGTAGAACTGCAGCTTCTTTCCCTGCTTCTCCACGCAGACCGGGGAGTTCACCTCGTAGGAGTCGAAATCCCCGCCGACTTTTTCCGGCAGGATGTATTCCAGGAAGAAATACAAGCCCACCACGAAAGCGATTATTTTAAGGATATTTCTTTTGCTCATGATCTGTCACCACTGAAGAAGGAGCCGCAGGTAGTCGTGTTTCTGGAAGATCGTCAGAAGAAGGCTTCCGAGGACGATCAAAAGCAGAAGCACCAGCTTGGAATAATCCTGGCCCACCAGGCTGCCGGTCAGCACGGGATCCCGGTTGAAGTAGGCGCCCGCGGCGTAGAATTCCTCGCCGAAGACGGTGTAATCGCAGGAGACCATGAAGAAGGGCACCTGATAAAAGCTCGGGGTGCAGGCGATCTGGAAAGCCCCGGCCTGCTGGCCGGCTTCCGCCAGCATCATGGATTCGAAGCCGTAGGTACCGAACATGAAGTTGGCGCCCACGTGGTCCCTTTTGATCCAGCCGGCGATGCCGGCACCCAGGGCGGACTGGTTGGAGGACATGTACCTAAGGCAGTCCTCCACCGCGAACATGCCCTCTTTTCCCATGGCGGCGTAGCCGTCTTTCCAGAACTCCTCCGCCATGGCGTAGGCCAGGGGCTGGGCCAGGGGCACGTAAACGGGCATGGAAAGCTTCGCGGCCTTCCTCACCACGTAGCCCATGACCGCCAGCGAGCAGAAAAGGTTGACGCTGAGGTCGTCAAAGCCCAAATTGAACATGATGGGCCTGTCCTCCTCGGCGGCTCTTCCGATGGCGTCGTCAATGACTTTGAGCCCGTTGATGGGGCGCAGGAAAACCTCTTTCCCCCGCTTCGTCAGAATGATCATGGTTATGATGAAGCTCGAGAAAAGCAGGATGAAGATTATTATTGGCAAGGTTGCGTGATCCATTGATTACTCCAAGTTAAGCGAATAAGGATTATAGCAAAACCAAACGACATTGCCAAAGGGAATGTATTTTCTAGAAAAACAACTTTCCGGCGCTTTTTTCGGTTGCAGTTTCGCAAACCGCCGCCCCCCGGCCGCCTGATCCGCTTTTTCCCCAGGCTCCTTCGTTTTTTGATATAATGAAAAAATAAACTAAATAACTTTGGAGAATAAAGAACTATGTCGGGAAGATTGGTCTGTTTGACGCTCGCCCTGCTCTTCGCCGCCCTATCCTGGGGCGCGGACGTCAAGGCTCCCAAGATCGCCTATGTTGACACCGAGACAGCTCTCAACAACAGCAAAGAATACAAGGACTGCTCCCTGGCCCTCCTGAACACCCAGGACGAAAAGGAGGAGCAGCTTCGGAAAATGACCACCGAGATCGACGCCCTGGGCGACGAGCTGAACGCTCTCTCCCCTGCCAAGCGCCAGGAAAAGGAAGCCATCTACCAGGCCCGGATCGCCCAGGCCAACCGCTTCGCCGAAGACACAGACAAGGAGCTCAGGGACCAGCGCTCCCTGGACCTCAACCGCATCGCCAACAAGCTTAAAAAGGTCATCGAGGACATAGGCTCCGAGGGAAAATACACCCTGATAATCGACCTGAAAGCCATCGTTTACCTGGACCGTTCCGAGATGAAAGACCTGACCGACGACGTGGTCTTAAGGCTGAACGAAGCCTACGCCAAGGAAAAAGACCGTTTGAACAAGACCCCAACCCGCGTGAAATAACATGAAAAAACAAATATTGCTCCTTACTCTCCTTTCAGTTTCCGCCCTTTGCCTCAGCGCCAGGGCCGCCAGCTTCGCCTACGTCAACACCGAGGACGTCCTGCAGAACAGCAAGGAATTCAAGGAATGCGAAAAAAGGGCGCTGGCCAAGCGCGACGTGAAGACCGAGGAGATCGCCCAGATGACCGAAAGGCTTGACAAGCTCCAGGGACAGATCGCCGCCCTTTCCGCGGAGAAAGCCGCTCCTTTGAGAGAGCAGTACGCCAGGGAATTCGACCGCATCGAGCGCTATAGGGAGCAGTCCGCCGAGGACATCACGGCCCAGCACAGCCACGACATGGAGCGCATAGCCGGCAAAATAAGGACCATCATCGAGACCGTGGGCTCCAGGGACAACGTCACCCTGATGCTGGATCTGAAAGCGATCCTCTACCTTGACTCCAAGGTCGTGAAAGACTACACCAAAGAAATAACCAGCGAGCTCAACCGCCAGTACGACGAGGAACTGTCGAAAATGCGCAGCAAGCTTCCCCTCAACAAATAAGGATAAAAGTACCGTCAATGGAAATTCCCGTATCAGTAATCGCCGGCCTTTTGGAAGCCGAAGTTAAAGGCGACCCCAACACCATCGTCTCCGGTTTCGGCGGCATCAACGAAGCCAAGCCCGGCGACATCACGTTCCTCAACGTGGAGAAGTACATCCCCTCCCTTATGACCACCAAGGCCGCGGCGGTCCTGGTCAGGGCCAGCCTCAAGATCCCCGAGAACTGCCCGCCGGCCCTCATAATCGTCCCCGACCCGCAGCTGGCTTTGCAGAAGCTTCTGGAAAAAGTCGCGCCGCCCAAGGTCGAGTTCGCCCCCGGCGTGCACCCCACCGCCGTGGTCGCCCCCTCCGCGGTGCTGGGCAAAAACGTCTCCGTCCAGCCCTACGCCGTCATTGAGGAAGGCGCCACCATCGGCGACAACTGCGTAATAGGAGCTTTCTGCTACGTCGGCCACTTCACCGAGATCGGCAACATGAGTTTCCTCTATCCGCACGTCACCATCAGGGAGCGCATCAAAATTGGCGAAAGAGTCACCATCCATCCCGGGACGGTCATCGGCGCCGACGGCTTCGGCTACCTTGAGATAAACGGCAGGCGCGAGAAAGTCCCCCAGATCGGCAACGTTTCTATCGGCGACGACGTTGAGATCGGCGCCAACACCTGCATCGACCGCGCCAGGCTGGACACCACAATAGTGAAGCGCGGCGCCAAGATAGACAACCTCTGCCAAATCGCCCACAACTGCGAGATCGGCGAGGACTCCGTCATGTGCGGCTGTTCCGCCATGAGCGGCTCCACCAAAATAGGCAACCGCGTCATCCTGGCCGGCCAGGCCGGCCTGAACGGCCACATCACGATCTGCGACGACGTGATCATCGGCGGACAGTGCGGCGTCTCCAAAGACATCACCAACCCGGGCTTCTACATCGGCTCCCCCGCCACTCCGCACATCACTTACAAAAAAAGGGAGAGCGTCGTCGTCAAACTGCCCCAGATCTTGAAAGAGCTCCACGACCTGGAAAAGGAAGTCGCCAGACTGAAAGAAGAATTAGCCAAAAAATAAGAAAGCAAATGACCAAACAGACAACCATCGCCAAAGAGACTAAGATCAGCGGCATCGGGCTCCACTCCGGCGAGATCACTTCTCTCCGGTTCCTGCCCGCCCCCGCCAACACGGGCGTGGTCTTCAAAAGGACGGATCTTCCCATCCCGGGCGGCGTGGCCTTCCCGGCGCGGGTGCCCTCCGTTTTGAACACCGACCGCAGCACCACCATCGGCAAACTGCTTCCTCTCCCGCAGCCCGGCACAGGCGAAGTCAAGCCCACGCCCATCGTGGTCCTGACCGTCGAGCACCTGATGGCCTCCATCTACTGCCTCGGCATAGACAACGTCTTCGTGGAAGCCACCGCCATGGAAACTCCCCTGATGGACGGCAGCGGCATCCAGTTCGCCGAGACCTTAAAAGAAGCCGGCATAGTTGAGCTCGAAGAGGAAAGGCTCCCCGAGCTCACGGTGACGGAGCCCATAAAAGTCGAGCACGGCGACGCGGTCATCGAGATCCTCCCCGCCGAGGAATACAAGATCAGCTACACCATGAGCTATCCTCATCCCCTGATCGGAACGCAGTTCTTCGAGACCGAGGTCAACGAGGAAAGCTTCCTGAAAAACATCGCGCCCTCCAGGACCTTCGCCCTTTACAGCGAACTGTCGGCCCTGCTTTCCCGCGGCCTCATAAAGGGCGGCTCCCTGAACAACGCCATAGTCATAACGGACAACGCCATTCTCAGCAAGGACGGCCTCCGCTATCCGGACGAATTCGTACGCCACAAAGTGATGGACTTGATCGGCGATCTCGCCCTCACGGGCAGAAGACTGAAAGCCCATGTCGTATCCTCCCGCTCCGGACACACCCTCAACAACAAAGCCGCCGCCGCGCTTTTCGCCCTCGCTAACAAAAATTAATCACTTAAACCCTTTTAAGAACATGGAAGAAAACAAAACTCCAATAAGCCTCAATATCCAGGACATCATGGCGCTTTTGCCCCACCGTCCTCCCTTCCTTCTGGTCGACAGAGTCGTGGCCACCGACTGCGACACCTACGTAGACGCGATCAAGAACGTGACCATGAACGAACCTTTCTTCGTCGGCCACTTCCCGGGACAGCCAGTCATGCCCGGCGTCCTCATAATGGAATCCCTGGCCCAGGCCGCGGCTATCGTCGTTTTGTCCAACCCCAGGTTCAAGGGCCTCATCCCCTATTTCCTGACCATGGACAAAGTGAAATTCCGCAAGCCCGTGCAGCCCGGCGACCAGCTCCACCTGAGGATCGACATCATCTCAATGCGCTCCACCATGGGCAAATGCAAAGCCGTGGCCTCCGTTGACGGGCAGAAAGTCGCCGAGGGAGAATTGGCCTTCGCCGTCGTGATACCGAAAGAAGAAAAAGAAAACAAGGAATAATCCTCAATGATCCATCCAACAGCAATAATTAGTCCCGGCGCGCAGATCGCCCAGGACGTTGAAATAGGACCTTACTGCGTCATCGGCGAAAACGTCAGAATTGGCGCCGGCTGCGTCCTCATGAGCCACGTGGTCATAGACGGCCTCACCACCATCGGGGAACGCAACACCTTCTTCCCCATGGCGGCCATCGGCCACAAGACCCAGGACCTCAAATACCAGGAAGGCAACAAGTGCTACCTTGAGATAGGCAACGACAACGTCGTAAGGGAATTCGCCACCATCCACTGCGCCACCCAGGACGGCAGCAAGACCATCGTGGGCAACCATAACCTCATCATGGCCTACTGCCACATCGCCCACGAGTGCATCCTGGGCAACAACATCATCATGAGCAACGCCGCCACTCTGGCCGGACACGTCCAGGTCGGCGACTACGCCGTTTTAAGCGGCATGGCGGGCGTCCACCAGTTCTGCCGCGTGGGCAAGATGGCCATGATCGGCGGCTGCACCAAAGTCACCATGGACGTGGCCCCCTTCACCCTGGTGGACGGCGTGCCGCCCCGCTGCGCCACCATCAACAGGGTCAGGATGTCCCGCCTTGGTATCCCCGCCGAGACCATCGCCAAAATGAACCAGGCCTACAAGATCATATTCCGCCAGGAAATGAAACTCAAGGACGCCGTGGAGAAACTCAAACAGGACTTCCCCGATGTTCCGGAGATCATGGAACTCGCGGACTTCCTCACCAAGTGCGAGCGCGGCCTCACAAGGTAAACGAAACATGACCCAGCGAAAAAGCTCCGGCGGCGCCGGAGCTTTTTTTATTCAACCTTTGACCATCTCTTTTTTCCGCTATAATATAAGCATGAAAAAATTATTTTACACCCTGCTTATCCTTTTGCTGGCCGCGGCCGCTTTCTTCGCGGGAAGAATTTCCTGCCGGCAAGACGACGATCTTTTCAGCGATGAACCCGGCTTCGGTTTCTCCGACAATCTCGTCGTTTACCTTGCCGCGCTGAGAGATTGCTGTATGACCGGAAAATGCCATATAGCCACGCAAGAGATCACCAACACCTTCATGCTTTCCTGGGAAGCCAGCGAAGAGCTAAAGCCCATATACGCTGACGAAGATTATGTCAGCTATCTCTCGAAGGGCTTCTATTACACCGGAGGCGTCCACGGCATCAACGCCATAGACGTCGGCACCATCGACAGGAAAAGCGGCAAGATCATAAGGATCGACGACGTTTGGAAAAAGGAGGAGCAAAAGGCTCTCCTGGCAAAAATAAGGGAGCTGGTCGTCAAGGAATTGAAAGGCGAAGAGAATCTTCTGGCAGAGCCAACGCTTACGGAAAACTTTTATCTTTCCTCCGACGGCTGGCATTTCGTCTTCAACCAGTACGAAGTGGCCTGCTACGCCGATGGCGTCATAGAAGTAGTCGTGGAGAAATAAAAAAATAGCGGCCTCACAAAATGAGGCCGCTATTTTTTGCTTGCCGCTATGGGCGCTTACGGAAGAAGCACCAGGCGGCAGCCAAAATATCTGATTTTATTGGTGTCAAACTGATTGGGCGGAGAGCTGACTCGGTAGGCGATCCTGAAATATTTGACGACCGTCGAGGTCCCATCGACCCAGCCGCCGCGTCTTACTCTGCCCGTTCCCGTTGCGGGGCCGGTAGGATCCGTCACGGCTTCCGTGCCGTAGTTGGCCAGCCAGTCAAGACAGAATTCAGCGACGTTGCCGTGCATATCGTAGAGACCTATACCGTTGGGCTCTTTAAGTCCGACTTCGCGCGGTCTGGCTACCTGATCGATCTCATAGGAATTTTCCTTAAACCAAGCGACCGCGCCCAGGTTGGTGTCCTCTTTCGGGCTGGTAGAGGTCTCGGGAACAGGAGCGTAAGGCAATCCATTGTTCCAGACATTGTCGCCACGGAACGTATAAGTGCCGTCTTCCTGTTCGATCGCTCTGCAGGCGTATTCCCACTGGGCTTCCGTCGGCAGATCGATGAGATACTTCCCGTCGAAATGGGCTCTGATCTTGCCGATGATGCTGTCGGGATCTACGCGGTGGTCGGTCTCACCAGGCCAGGTGGCTCCGGCGCTGGTCCCGCGAAGCCTGTTGTAGTTCGCGCTTTCCATCGGCATAAATTTATAATTTCCCTGTTCAGTACCCCCGTAATAAGACGGATTTTCGCCGGTCATAAGCTCAACCTGTCCCTGGGTCAGTTCGAAAACGCTGATCATGAAAGGCTTCGTAATGGTCACTTCATGCTGGTTCTCGTTACTGGTGCTTCTGAATTTTTCAGCGGTGCTGGAACCCATCAGGAAGGTGCCGGGCTTGACGTTCTTGAACCAAAGCTCCTTGCACTTACTGTCGGCTCCCTGCGCGACGCTGGGGGCGGTCCTGGAGACCGTCATCTTTCCGGTCTCGATGTCAAGCTTGAAATACACCGACTCTTCGGTGA